>QZJT01000008.1 GCA_003597935.1 Phycisphaerales bacterium
GGGGCGGACGCGACCGCTGGTAGGATCAACCTTCCCCGGTTCGGGCCGAGTGGACCGCCGCCTGTGCGCGGCGGTCGTACATCAATTTATCACGTCGCCGGCGTGATCGAGGAGTGTCACGATGGAACTTCCACGCCGTTCGCGCGGAGATGAGCTTCTGCCGCCGGGGTCGCTCGCTGCCCTGCGCCAGCGTCTGAGAGAACGCCGCAGCGGCCACGATCTGACCACCGTCATCGCCTGCGCGTTCGACCATCGCACGCGGATGCTGCCCTTCATCTACGCCGACATGCGGATGGCGCCGGCGGGGGTGCGGTCGATCGGCTCGGCGATGGCGGACGCCGGATTCGAGAAGACCCGGATCGTGCTGCAGCAGTGGAATCCGCGATTCCGCCCGGCCCACATGCGGCTGGACGGGCGCATCCCGGACCTTTTTCTGGTCTCCAGCATGCAGCTCCACACGGCCGCGTGTCGGCAGCTCATCCGCGACGCCTGTTCCATCGACGCGGCCCGCCGTCCACTGATCATCGCCGGCGGCCCGAAGGCCATTTACGAACCGTGGGACGTGTTCAGCGCCGATCCGCGCGATCCCTGGGCGGCGGACGTCGCCATCACCGGGGAGGAGTTCGTCCTGCTGGCGCTCATCGAGGCCCTCCTTGATTTCAAATCGCCGGCGGAGCCGCTGCGGCAGGCGTTCCTGCGGGCGCGCGATGAAGGCGCGCTGGACGGCCTGCCCGGGCTGGTCTACGCCCGCACGGACCACCGCGGCGCTGCGGTTGAACTCGTCGACACCGGCGTCCAGCGGCTGGTGGCAGACCTGGACGAGCTTCCCCACCCGGTGCTGGGATATGGTCTGCTGGAACCTCCCAGCCGGACGACGACGCTCGGCGCGCGGGCGCTGCCGCCGGAAAGCGTCCGGCGGCTCAGCCCGATCGGTTCGATCGTCCTGACGTTCGGGTGCAAGTTCGCTTGCCCTTATTGCCCCATCCCCGCCTACAACCAGCGCCAGCACCGGGCCAAGAGCGGCGCCCGCGTCGCCGATGAGTTCACACGGCTCTACCAGACCTACGGCATCCGAAAGTACTTCGGCGCCGACGACAACTTCTTCGACGACAAGGCCCGCACGCTCGACATCGTCGAGACGCTGGCCAGGACGGAGATCGACGGGCTGCCGCTGCGCAAGCGCATCCGCTGGGGCACGGAAGTGACGGTGCACGATACGCTGCGCTTGCGCGACCATCTGCGCAACGTGCGGCGGGCGGGCGTCCGCTCGCTGTGGCTGGGCGTCGAGGACATGACCGCGACGCTGGTCAAGAAGGGCCAGAGCGTCAGCAAGACCACCGAAGCTCTGGGCCTGTTGCGCGAGTATGGCATCTGCCCGATGCCCATGATGATGCACCATGACCAGCAGCCGCTCATCAGCCGCGGCGAGCGCCCCTACGGCCTGCTCAACCAGATTCGCCTGCTGCGCAGGGCCGGGGCGGTGAGCATGCAGGTGCTCATGCTGGTGCCCGCCACCGGCTCCAAGCTCTATTCCGGCACCTATACATCGGGCATGGCCTACGAGAGCGTCGCCGGCCGCAGGGTCGAGCCCCACATGCTGGGCGGCAACTACGTGATCGCCTCGCACCATCCCAAGCCCTGGCGCAAGCAGTTCAACATCCTGCTGGCCTACGCCTATTTCTATAATCCGCTGCGTTTCGCCAAGGTGCTGGTGGCGCCCAGGACGAGGCTGTACCTGGCCGACGCGGTGTGGCAGGTGCTGGGCATGTGGGGCCTGGCGCTGACGGTCCGCCGCACGCTGGGCTGGGCGGCGCGGCTGCGGTTCGGGAGGATCCGCCGGCTCAACGCACCCCCCGTCAGCGCCCTGCCGATGCGCGGCCCGGCCCCTGCGTCCGTCGCCGACCATGCGCTGCCCGGCACGCCGGCGACGCCGCGCAGCGCGCCGCTGCGCGAGCGTGAAGAGTCCCGCGGTCCGTCGCTGGCGCTTCCGATCCTGGCGATGTCGTGATGACGCGGCTCGTCTGCTCCATCCACGCTTCCAGCGCAGCGCAACTCGAAGATGACGTCGGCCGCGCACGTCGGGGGGGGGCGGATGCGGTGGAGGTGCGCATCGACGGCCTGGGGGGCGACCCGTCCTGGATCGCTGCCGTTCTGGCTCAACACCCTGAGATAGAGTTCGTCGTCACCTGCCGCCCCCGGGCGGAGGGCGGGCTTTCCGATGATCCGCCGGCCGTGCGCCTGGAACGGATGCGCCGGGCAGCCGGCGACAACCATGTGTGTTTCGACTTCGAGTGGGCGGACTGGGCAAAAGTGGCCGGAGACTCAGCCGCGCTCGGAATACGCGGGTCGGCAGGAAGCCCCGCCCGGGCTGAAGCCCGCGGCTCGGGGGAGGGACGCCCGCCGGAGAAGCGCTCGCCCGAGGTGACGCCGACGGCCGCCGCCTCCGATCGCCCAGGCTCGCCGCGGCTGATACTGTCGTCGCATCGCTTCGACGGTATCACGCCGGATGCGATGGGTTGGGCGGGCGCCGTCCACGAGGCGCACGGCGACGTCGTCGCCAAAATCGTCTGGCAGCCGCACGACCTGTGCGACAACATCGGGGCCGCGGCTGCCATGCACGCGGGCCGCGGGCGGACCTCGGCGATCTGCCTGGGCGAGGACGGCATCATCTCCCGCGTGCTTGCGCCGAAATGGGGCGCCCACGCGTCCTACTGTGCGCTCGATGATTCGCGGCGCACCGCGCCGGGGCAGCTTGCGCTCGAACAGATGGTCCGTCGCTACCGCTTCAAGTCGATCACGCCGGACACCCGCGTCTACGGCGTCATCGGCGATCCGGTGGCGCACTCGATGGGGCCGGTGCTGTTCAATGCGCTGTTCGAGCACCACCAGATCGACGCGGTCTATCTTCCCTGGCGGGTGCCGGCGGGCATGCTGCGGGAGTTTCTGGACCGGTTCCAGCCGGACGGGCCATTCAACCTCGGCGGCTTCAGCGTCACGTTGCCGCACAAGGTGGCGGCGTGCGACTGCGTCGGTGGAGTCGGGAACCGGCTCACGGGCGCGGTGAACACGATTACGGCTGTGGATGGACGGTGGCGGGGACGCAACACTGATACCTGGGCGGCGTCAGCGGCGCTGAGCACGGTTCTCGGCGCTGACGAACTGCGGAACGCGCGAATCGACCTTCTCGGTGCAGGCGGAACCGGACGTGCCCTGGCGAACTGGTTTCAGTCGGTGTGCGGACAGATCACCCTCTTCGGACGGGACCCGGCCAGGTGCGAAGCGATCGCAGCCGGTGGCTGCACCGTCAAGCGCTGGGAGGAGCGGACCCGTTCCGGCGCAGACGTGCTGATCAACGCGACGCCCGTCGGAATGTGGCCCCGCGTGGACGACTCACCCATGCCGATCGAAGCCCTCGGTCGATACGCCGTCGTGTTCGACGTGATCTACAATCCGGTGGAGACACGCCTGCTGCGCGAGGCGAAGACGGCCGGTTGCCGCACGCTGAGCGGGCTGGAGATGTTCCTTCTGCAGGCCGCCTTCCAGTTCGCCTGTTGGACCGGTGTCCACGCGGACGTGGAGCGGGTGCGTCCCATCGTTCTGGCCGAACTGGAACGGCAACGGACGGGCGAAGATGCCGCCGAGTGACGACACGAGACCTTCCGTCGCTCTGATCGGCTTTCGCGGCGCCGGCAAGACTACCGTCGGTCGGATCCTCTCACGCATGACCGGGCTGCCCCTGATCGACACCGACGAGTGGATCGCGGCGCAGACCGGGCTGACCCTCGCCGAGATCTTTCGCCTGAAGGGCGAAGCGGAGTTCCGCCGGCTGGAGGTCGCGGCGGTTACGGCCGCCTGCGCCGCATCGCCCGCGATCCTCTCGGTCGGGGGAGGGGCGATCGAAGACGGCGAAAGTGTGCGGCGCTTGCGCGCCGTCGCGAAGGTCGTCTGGCTGCGGGCTGGCGAGCGGACGCTTCAGGCGCGGATCGACACCGACCCCTTGACCGAGAGCCACCGGCCGGCACTGGCGGGCACGGACAGTCCCGCGCAGGTTCGCGAAACCCTGAATCGTCGCACGCCCCTGTACGCCGCGGCCGCGGACGTTACCATGGACACCGACGGCGTCGAGCCGGAAGGGGTTGCGGCCCGCGTCGTCGAGCGGTTGCGCCTGTCCGGCCCGTAGGGTTATGCGGCAGCGGGCGCGACATCCGGCTGGAGCCACCCATGCTCGACAGCCGCCAACGGCAGACCCTGCTCGCGGTAGCGCGACAGTCCATCCGTGAAGCACTCGGAGGCGCCGCCGAGGACGCGGCGTCCCCATCGCCCATCACCGCCGCCTACGGCGGGATCTTCGTCACGCTCGAACGCCGTGGAGAGCTGCGCGGGTGCATCGGCAGCTTTCGTGACATCGAGGAACTCGTCCAGGCGACGCGTGAGGCGGCCCGGGCGACGCTTTCTGATCCTCGATTCGGCCATGACCCCGTCACGGCGGCGGAACTTCCCGATCTGACGGTCGAGATCTCGCTGCTGTCGGCCCGCGTTCTCATGGAGAGTCTGGACGAACTCACCCTGGGAGAGCATGGTATTATTGTGCGCTACGGCGATCGCAGCGGCTGTTTCCTGCCCAAGGTCGCCGGCCAGCGGGCGTGGAACGCCGAGCAGTTCCTGGCCAACTGCTGTATCATGAAGGCCGGTCTGCCGGCCGACGCCTGGCGCCGCGACGGGGCGGAAGTGTGGCTGTTCACGGCGGAGGTGTTCTCGGATCGCGCACCCGACCGGCTTGAGTGAACGCCGCGGGGGCGGACGGAAGAATGCTCCGGGCACGGCCGGAGGTTCGCCGTGGGGACCGGCTGGAGGATCGACTCGGGTGAGTGAGTCCCGCATCAAGGCCATCGCTACCGTGAACTTGCAGGCGCTGCCCGCCGCCGCCGAGCGGGTGTTGTGGTTCTACACCGAGATCGCAGGTCTGGAGTGCGTCGAACCCGCGCCGGAGTCGCCCATCGGGCAGAAGTTGCAGTTCCGCAGCGGCGACACCGACCTGGTGGTCGCGCTTCGCGATCCGCCTCAGATCGAGGAGAACGCCTATCGCGTCGTGATCGGCTCGCCTTCGCTGCGCCGGGTGCGGGAACTGCTGGCCAAACACCGCATTCCCTACGTCACCATGCACGGCCTGACCTGGACCGACCGCCGTCTGGGCGTCCGCGATCCGGCGGGCAACCTCATCTACATCAAGCAGGACTGGCCGCTGATGACGTTTTGAGGACGCTCGCCACGTCCTCGGCGGTCAGGCGGCTGGAAGGGATGCCTGTCTTGCGGCTGAGCCACGACATGACGTGCGGCGGGTAGGGCAGCGACCCGGCTCGCAGCGCCTCCACCATGCGGGCGTCGCGCCGCTGGCGTTCCTTGACTTTGACCTTGGCGTTCTTCGCCTTGGTGATGATGGCGTCGCCCTGATCGTACGCCCGCCGCATGCTGCGTGTGACTTTCATCGCGTTTCGACTCCGGTTCGGTTCAGGAAGGGGGCATTCTGCGGGCCTGTGCCGGGATGTCAAGACCCCAGCGGCGTGTGCCGTCCGATCTCCCGGCGGCCGGATTGCGGCGGTCGGCCGGAGGTCGCGAGTGTCGGATGTTGTCGGAATTCCGGGCGCGGAGATTTTCGGGTTGACAGCCTCCGACCGGTGTAGTAGACTTCCTCCGACGCATGTAGGAGATGCGGCGCGGCGTCGCGGAAAGGGCGGCGCCATAGTGAAGCGCACCGCCCGGCGTGAATGCCGGGGCTCGGAGGTGTCGTGGCGGGTCGTGACCGGTGACTTGACTGACGGACGGCGATGACGCAACGAGAGGTGGATCTGGGTTCCGCGGAACTGGACGTGCTCAAAGTGCTGTGGAGCGGCGGGCCGGGGACGGTGCGCGACGTGCTCCGCCGCCTGCAAGAGCAGGGCCGCAAGTGGGCGTACACGACGGTGCAGACGTTTCTGACCCGGCTGGAACAGAAGGGCCACGTGGTCAGCGACAAGTCCGGCCTGGCGCACGTGTTCCGGGCGCGGACGACGCGTGAGCGCGTCAGCCGCTCGCGGTTGCGGGCCTTGCTCGATCAACTGTACGACGGGTCGGCCGGGCCGCTGGTGTTGCAACTCGTCCGCGACGAGCGGTTGTCGCGCGATGATCTGGATGAACTACAGGCGCTGATCGAACGTTTGGACGCCAAAGAGCCGAAACGCCGGCGCGAGCGGTCCTGACGGGATTGGCTCCGCACCCGGAGCCCCGGCATTCATGCCGGGAGGTCTGCACCGGACACCGGTTGAAAACCGGTGCCACACTCAGAGCCCCGGCATTCATGCCGGGAGGTCTGCACCGGACACCGGTTGGAAACCGGTGCCACACTCAGAGCCCCGGCATTCATGCCGGGAGGTCTGCACCGGACACCGGTTGAAAACCGGTGCCACACCGGACACCGGTTGGAGACCGGCGCCCGGTGAATAGTCCGTCTCGAAGTCCGAATGCACCGGATGGAGAAGGCCGATATGGTGTGGTGGGCCACTCAGACTGCCGATCTGCTCTGGCGCAATGCTCTTTCGGTCATTCCCCTCGTTCTCCTCGTCGCTGCAATCGTCCGCTGGGTTCCCTGCCGGCCCACCACGCGTCATGCGCTGTGGTTGATCGTGCTGCTGCGGTTCATCGTTCCGCCCATGATCCCCCGGCCTGCACTGCCGGCGCTAAAGGCGGCGGCGGTGTCCGCCAGCGCCCACGCTGCCGAGCCGCAGGACGAGCCCACGGCGCCGGGCGGCCTGCCGACACTCATCCGGGCGGCGGACGGCGTCCATGCCGTGCCGACCTCACCGGGCGCGCTGGTGCGGCTCGAACCGGACGGCCTGGCCGGCGCGGCCGCTGATGGCGCGCCGATGCTCACTCCTTCTGGGGCGGCTGCCCGCGGCAGGTTGCCGGCGTCGAAGCGACCCGACGGCACCGGCGGCTTCTCGGGTGAGCCGTCCATTTTGACTACCCCCCGTCCGCCCGCAGGCGCAGACGTGATCGAAGATCCGCTGTGGTCGCGGACGCTTGTCATCACTTTTGCCCCGACCGCCGACGTGTCTGATCCCAAGCGGCCTGACGCCGGGCGTACTTCGCCGATTCCCTCAGCCGCCGCTCATCGGCGGACCGCGCCGGCGGCGGCGAAAAACACGCCGGCGGCGGCAGAGGGCGCGTCGGCCGCGGCGGCGATCGCGCCGACTTCGACAAGGTTTGCCAGGCGCGCCGGTTCGGATGGACCGCCAGCCGTAGCGCCGTCAGACGCACCGGCTCCGGAAAGGCCGCGTGTCCCGGCTGACGGATGGCGTCCGCCGGCCGCCCGGCTGAGGGCGGCGCTGGCTACCTCAGACGTCGAAGTGTCGTACGAAGTCAGCGAGGTGCCCGTACACGGACACGATGTGCTGGATGCGCGGATATGGCCTCGGCTGGACCAGGTCAACGCGGCGATGCCCTCGCCAAAGCAGCCTGTCCCGCTCGAGCCGTCGCCCGTCGCTACCCCCTTCGGCGGGGCGAGGTTGGCAGTGGGCGGCCCGGCGGGGAACTGGCAGGCGTACCGACCGCCATCGCCCCCCCCCGGCGCCGCGGCGACGTCGCCCGCTCTCATCGGCAGGCTGAACCCGCGCGACGAAAGCCGCAACTGGGCCGCCTGGAGTTCCGCGGCGCTGGAGACGTGGGACAGGCTCCTGGCCCTGCCGCGGATCCCGTCGAGCATCTGGCTGGGCGGCGTGGCCGTCCTCGCCTTCGCGATGGGCGTCCGCGCGGCCGCGTTCCGCCGCCGCCTGGCGTGGGCACGACCTGCGCCGCGGGAACTGGCCCGGCTCGTCGAGACGACGGCGCGGCGCATGGGGCTGCGCCGCTGTCCAGACGCCTTTCTGGTGGACGATCGGACCACGCCGATGGTCTGGTTTGGGCGGCGGGCGAAGCTGATCATCCCGTCCGAACTCTGGTCGCAGCTCGATCAGACAGGCCGCGAGGCGATCATCTGCCACGAACTCGCCCATCTGAAGCGGAAGGACCACTGGGTCTACTGGGCCCAGCAGATTGCGGGTGGGCTTTACTGGTGGCACCCGCTGCTGTGGTGGGTGCGCCGACGGCTGGATGAAGAAGCGGAGCTGTGCTGCGATGCGTGGGTGACCTGGCTGCTGCCGGAGGGCCGCCGCGCCTACGCCCAGGCACTGCTGACGACCAAACAATACATCAGCGAACCCTCCCCGGCCGCGCCCGTCGTGGGCGTCGGCGTGATGACTGTGAAGGCCAGACGTTTAGCAAGGAGAATCACCATGGTCATGACGGAGCGAGTCAGACCGAACCTCTCGATCGCCGGGATTTCGATGGCGTTCCTGCTCGCGCTGACGGGCTGGACCGTCGCGCCGGCGGAGTCGTGTCCGCCCAAAGATGAACAGGAGAAGCCCTGTACGCCTCCGCCCTGTGACGCGAAGGCGGACGAAGCGCCCGCGAACGTCAAGCCGTTGAAGGCGCCCAGGCCGCAGGAATTGCTGGATGCGACGCCGGTGACGCCGCGTTTCGAGGTGGTGGTGCCGCGTCCGCAGTTTGCCACCGGCGTGACGCAGCCTTCCGTGCGGTGGAACGCCGACGTGGCGGCAGCGCACCCCGTGATGGCGGTGCCGCCGCTGGCGGGCATCGCCGTAGCGCCGGCGCCGCCGGGGGATGAAGACGAGAGCCTGGAGGCGCGCCTCAACCGGCTCGAGCGACAGTTGGAACGGCTGGCGGAACAGTTGGAGCGCCTGAGCGAGGTTCGCACGCGCGGCGACGGGCCGTCGGCCGGCGGTTGGGTGGGCCCGCGCGGGATCGAACTGCCGAAAGCGCCCGCGCCGCCCGCGCCGCCGCGCTGGGCGACTCCACCGGCACCGCCATCGCCCCCGGCCGGGGGAAGCCGGGCTTTCGCCCCGCCCCGCACGGACAGCATCAGCCGCGAATACAAGCTGCCCAAGGGCAAGCTGGAGGCGATCACCAAGCTGATGGTGCGCGACGACGTGCCCATCGTAGTCAGTCCGGACGGCGATTCGATCACCGTACACGGGACGGAGGCCGAGCACCGCGTGTTCGGCGCCTTCGTGGACATGATCAACCAGGAGGACGAGAGCCAGGAGTACAAGGTCTCCAAGGGCAAGCTCGAAGCCCTGTCGGAGCTGATGGTGCGGTCGGACGTGCCCATCCTGGTGTCCCCGGGCGATGATCACATCACCGTTCACGCCAAGAGCCACGAGCAGGCCATCTTCAGTGCCTTCGTGGAGATGATCGACCCGCAGTCGCGCGGCGGCGAGCGACGGGCGACGACGCGCTTCTGGGGCGGCACCGGGGCGGACGCTGCACAGGAGCTGCGCCGGCAGGAGGAGATCGAAAGCGCCCATGAACACGCGATCCACGAACACGAAGCCGCCCAGCAAGCGCATGAACGGGCCGCACACGAGCAGGCCCTGGCACGGGAGCTGGCCGATGCTGCCGGTCGTGAACAGGACGTCATCAACCGCATCCACTCGCGGGTGGATACGCGGATCACGTCGGCGAACGCGCGCGTCGCCGACCTGATCACCCGCATCAACGAGGCGTTAGCATCGGCCGACGCAGAGCGGATCAATGAGATCGTGGCGCGGGCCGAGGAGCAGATGCGCGATTTCAGCTCCCAGTCGCGTGACCTGGACCGCGAAGCCAGGTCGCTGCAGAAGCAGGCCGAAGCGATGCAGCGCGAGGCAGAAGTACTGGAACGGCGGACGCAGGCGGACGGCGAGTCCGCGGCGCGCTCGCTGGCGGAGCAGGTCCAGCGGCTGGTGACGGACGCCACGAAGTTCGAGGTGCAGTCCGAGGTCATGGAGCAGGCGGCCGAGGCCCTGGAGGCCGCGGCGGATGAACTCGAGGAGGCGGTTGAACAGTTGCGCCAGCAGTCGCGCGAGCTGCGCCGAGGCCGCTGACCCGGCGGGCCGGAGAAACAGATCGCCGAAAGGAGTCGGCCGGCGTGCGAATCGCTTCAAGTCCATGTAAACGTTGCAGCGCGGCGCCGCGCGGGGTCGCGATCCGCGCCGCCGTGGCCGCCCGCAGCCGCGTGTGTGCCGCATCCAACCCGCGGCCACGCGGCCATCGAACGAAATCCGCAGGTAGACGGAGGTAATCCTCATGCGCGCATCGAACCATGCCCGGCTCGTCCCTTTGTTCGTCGGCGTCATCAGCGTCAGCGCCGCGCTGCCGGCCCGGGCGCAACAGCCCTCGACGGACAACTCGGATCCGTCGCTGCGCGACTACCTCAGCGGCAACGGGTTGCTCAACCGCGGTTTGTACGAGCTTGCGGCCGAAGAGTACCGGAAATTCCTCTCCGAGCACGGCAACCACGAGAAAGCGCCGATGGCGCGCTACGGGCTGGGCGTGGCGCTCTTCCGGCTGAAACGATACGACGACGCGGTCCAGCAGCTCGCGCCGCTGCGTGGCGTCAAGGGTTTCACCTACGGCGCCGAGGTCGGGACTATCGTCGGGCAGTGCCACATGGCGATGCAGCGCTACGAGCCGGCGGCTGAGGCATTCGAGTCGACCGTCACGCGCTACGGCACGCACGACCTGGCCGACGACGCCGCGGCCGGGGCAGCGGAAGCGCTGTACCTGGCCGGCAAGTTCGAGGAATCGGTGGCGCGGTGCCAGATCGTGGTATCCCGCTGGCCGGCCAGCCCGCTTCGCGAGCGGACCGAGTTCTTCTGGGGGCTGGGGCAGATGGCCACCGGACACTACGCTCAGGCGGCCGACCGCTTCGAGGCCATCGCGGACGGCGGCGCTGCCGGGCCGTTCGCGCCGCGGGCGGCGCTGCTGGCGGCCCAATGCCGCCACCAGGCGGGCGACCTGGAGAAGGCCGCCGACCGCTATCAGCGGGTGATTCAGCAGAAGGCGTCGCAGTACGTGGCCGAGGCGCTGCACGGGCTGGCCCTGTTGCTGCAACAGCAGGGCAAACCGAAGGAGGCAGGCGGGTTCCTCGACCGGCTGCTTCGAGACTACGGCGACAGTATGCTGGTTCCGTCCGCTCACCTGCAGCGCGGCCGGGCGTGGTTCGACCTGGGTAACTATGACAGGGCGTTCGAGTCGTTCGCCGCGATCAAGGGCGACGACCCTGCCCTTCAGGACGACGCCGCCTATTGGATGGCCAAGTGCAAGCTGCGGGCCGGGGACTATCAGGAAGCCGCCAAGCGCCTGAAGCAGGCGATCAACCGGCACGGCGACAGCGAACTGCTCGCTGAGATGATGTATGACCGGGCGGTGGCGCTTGTGCGGATGGAAGACCACGATGCGGCCGTGCAGGCGCTGACCGAGTTTCGGGCAAAGTATCCGCAGCACGCCATGGCGGCGGACGCGCTGCACCTGTTGGCGGCGGGCGAACATCAGCGCGAGCACTACGACGACAGCCTGAAATACTGCCGGCTGTTCCTGAAGGACTACCCCGCCCACACTCTGGCGCCGGCGGTGGCGTTCCTGATGGGCGAGAACGACTTTCTCTCCGGCCGTTATGAACCGGCGGTCGAGACCTATCAGCGGTTCCTGAGCGTCTTCCCGCAGGATCCGCTGATCGACAAGGTCAGGTTCCGCCTGGGCACGTCGCACTATCGGCTGGGGCGGTACGATGAGGCGACGCCGCTGCTGGCCGGTCTTGACGACAGGGGCGACAGGGAAGGCGTCTTTCGCACCGGCGTGCTGACGGTCGGTGACATTCATTTCCAACGCGGGGAGTGGAAGCAGGCGGAGGAAGAACTGTCGAAATACCTGGCCGCGGGGCTGGACGCGCCGTCGGCGGATGACGCGCTGTTGAAACGGGGGCTGGCGCGGCAGCGGCAGGAGCGCTACGAGGAAGCGCTGCGCGACTATGATGCTCTGCTCAAGCGTTTCGATAAGAGTGCCCATCGAGCGCAGGCGGTCTTCGAGCGCGGCCAGTGCCTGGTGGCGATGGACCGGCTGGACGACGCGGTCGCCGCGTTCGATCAGCTATTGAGCGAAGACCGGGACTCGCGTTTCGCTCCCCACGCGCTCAACCACCTTGCGGCCATCGCCATGAAGCGCGGCGACTTCGAGGAATCCGCCCGGCGATTCTCGCAGGTCTCGCGCACGGCGGACGATGAGGCGCTTAAGGGCGAGGCGCTCTATCAGAAGGGGCAGGCCCAGATGGCGGCCGGGGACTATCGCGCCGCCGAAAAGACGTTCGCGCAATACGTCGATCAATTCTCCTCCGGCGCTCGCGCTGCCCCGGCGGCGGCGAACCTGGCCATCGCCCAGTCGCGGCTGGACCGCTGCGAGGACGCACTCAGCGCCATCAGCCGGGTGGAAGGCGCGTTCCGCGCGCAGCTCACGCCGGACGTGCTGGCGGCAGTGGGATACGAGAAGGCATGGTGCCTGCGCAGCCTCGGCCGGACGGAGGATGCGGCCAGGGCCTACCGTGATCTGCTCGCGCAGAGCGAGGCGGGCACGCCGAACGTTCACGCCATGCTGGAGCTGGCGGAACTCGAAGCAGGGCGGAAGCACTATGAGCAGGCCGTCGAGGTGCTCGATCGCATCTGGCAGTACGGGCAGAGCCAGGAGGTTGAAGTCCCCGCGGACGTGCGCGAGATGGCGACCTACCGGCTGGGGGTGAGCCTGTTCGAACTGGAGAAGTTCGATCGGGCCGCGGCCGTGCTGAACGACTTCGCCCGCGACTATCCGAAAAGCGACCTCGTCGCGTCGGCCGCTTTCTTCTGTGGTGAATCATGGTTCAAAAGCGGTCATCATGACAAGGCCGCGCAGCACCTGACGTTGGTAATGGATCGCTTCCCGCAGGACGCCGCCTTCGGACCGGCGCTGCTGCGGCTGGGTGAGTGCCTGGCGACGCTGCAACGATGGCCGAAGAGCGAGCAGGTGTTTTCCGCCTATCTCGACAGGTTCGCGGACGGCGAGCACTGGTACCAGGCCCGCTTCGGCGTGGGCTGGGCGCGCGAGAACCAGGGGCGATATCAGGAAGCCATCGAGGCGTACTCGGCCGTGGTTCAGCGCCACCAGGGACCGACCGCGGCCCGCTCGCAGTTCCAGATCGGCGAGTGCCTGTTTGCGCAGAAGAAGTATGAAGAGGCCGTACGTGAACTATTGAAAGTGGACATCCTTTACGGTTACCCCGAATGGAGCGCGGCCGCCTTATATGAGGCGGGACGGTGCTTCGAGAAGCTGAACCAGCCGGACAAGGCCCGCGAGCAGTTCTCGGCGGTGGCGGAGAAGTATCAGAAAACGCAGTGGGCCGACATGGCGTCCAAACGGCTCGCGGCGGCGACGAGTGCCGCGCCTGTGCCGGGGCGGCAGTGATCCACAACAGCCCCTCCGGGGATCGGAAGAACGTGACCGCAGCGCCTGCGTGCTCGTGCCACGACGCGCGTTCCGGCGAACGTGCGCGGCGCGCGTTGCGGCGAATGTGCAAGGCGCGCGTGGGGGCGAATGTGCATGGCGCGCGTTCCGGCGAATGTGCGCGGCGCGCGTCGCCGCGGATGTACAAACTGCCTTGGAACTGAATGATGAACATCTGAAACGGGAGACCAACCGTGCGTGAAATAGCGACTCAACTGGCGATGCTGGTGCTCGGCCAGGCCGGCGCCGATCCGGCGGCCGCGGCGGCCGCGGACGTGCAGGTCCAGTCGGTCTTCGACTTCATCCAGAAGGGCGGCGTCATGATGGTCCCCATCATTGGCGCATCACTGATCGCCCTGGCTGTCTTCGTCGAACGGCTGCTTTGCCTGCGGCGGTCGATCGTCATCCCGCCGGGTTTCCAGGCGGGCGTCACCGGCGCTCTGCGCGATTCCTGCGGCAAGGCCGTGGACTACTGCAAAAGCGACGGCAGCCCGGTAGCGGCGATCTTCCTTGCCGGGATCCGGAAGCTCGGCCAGGACCAGGCCCTGGTGGAAAAGAGCATCCAGGATGCCGGCGAGCGGGAGGTGGTCAAACTACGAAAATACCTGCGGCTGCTCTCCGTCATCGCCGCCGTCGCGCCGCTGATGGGTCTGCTCGGCACCATCCTCGGCATGATCAACGCCTTCCAGACGGTTGCGACCTCGGGCGACGCGCTCGGCAAAACGGAACTGCTGGCCACCGGCATCTACGAGGCCATGATTACCACCGCCGCCGGCCTGCTGCTGGCAATCCCTGCGCTGATGGCGTATCACTTCATCAGCGCCCGCATCGACAGCCTCGTTCTGATCATGGACCAGATGAGCGTGGACTTCGTAGAAGAGTTCGCCGCCCCCGGGGCGTCCGCGGGCGTCATCAGCGAACGAACGGTCGTCTCCGACAACGGCAGGAAGCTCATCATGCCGCCGGCGCCGGCGGCGAAACGGTCGAAATCGGCAACTCCAGCGGATGCGCCGGCCGAGACGGTCGACGCCGGCGATTCCGGCCAGGCGGTGGCCGTGACGGCGGATGAGGAGGACGCGATGGAGGATCGTGCCGTTTCCGCCGGGGCATAAACGCGGCACCGAATCGCGCGGATGGTCCCGATGTTCCTGCGAGCGGCTGCAGCCCGCACGGAGTCACGAATCACACGTCGGCCGCAACCGGGCAGAAGAACTTATGGCAGTCCATCAATAGGAATAGTCCCGTGCTCGTAAAAACCCAGGAACACAAGTCGGGCGTCGCCATCGAGATCACGCCGCTGGTGGACATGGTTTTCCTGCTGCTCATCTTTTTCCTGGTGGCGACCACCTTTCACCAGACCGAGCGCGAGATGCACATCGCCCTTCCTGTGGCCAGTTCTGCCGAACCGATCAGCGTGTCGCTGCGCGAACTCATCGTCAACGTGGACGCCAACGGCGACGTGTTCATCGGCGGGCGCATGATGTCCATCGACGACGTGACCGCAATCGTAAGGGAGGCCGTTGCGGTCAACCCCGAGCAGAAAGTCACGGTCCGCGGGGACAAGGGAACGGCGTACGCCAACGTCGTCCGGGTGCTCGACGTGTGCAAGGCGAACGGGATCCAGCAGCCGTATCTGGACACGGTGCTGGAAGGATAGTGCCCGAAAAAGAGGGATTTCGGGAATGAGGGAGTCAGGGAGCCAGGGAGTCAGGGAAACGCTCGCTGCGAACGACCCACGCGCTCAATACGAATCGAACCCTGCTCCCCTTGTTCCCTCATTTCCTCTCCATTTCGACGCGATGCCGAGCTACCGGGCAGTGTTACCCCCGGCAGGGAGGTGTAAACGATGAAGCGAGCGTTCCTGATCGGCCTGATCGTCCTGCTGCTGGGCGGCGCCGCCGTCGGCATCTGGTACCACACGCCCGTCCGCACCGCCTATTTTACTGATGCGGATACGATCCGAGTGCCCGTGGCCGCGGCCGACCCGCGCGACGTGCTGTGGCAGCCGCCGAGCCGCCTCCACGTTGAACTCGATGGAGACGGTGATAGTTACGAACCCCGCCTCAGTTGGGACGGAACGTCGATCTATTTCGTCCGCGGCAAAGCGGGCGAGAACGCGGATATTCTCGTGTCTCATCGCACCCCGCGCGGCTGGACCAGGCCGGAACCGGTCTCCGCGCTGAACAGCGACTATGACGATCTCGGCCCCGAACCCGGCGCCGACGATACGACGATCTACTTCTACAGCAACCGTCCGGGCGGGGCGGGGGGGTACGACCTGTGGATGTCCAGCCGGGGCGAGCGCGGCTGGATGCCGCCGGTCAATCTCGGCCCCAGGGTCAACTCGGAATTCAACGACTACGGCCCGGCGATCAGCCCCGCGGGCGACCGGCTCTACTTCGCATCGAACCGCCCACAGCCGCAGGACGTGGACGTCCCCGACCCGGACGCCTGGGTCGCCACGGTGCGCGAGGACCTTTATCGCCGGACATACGACCTTTATTCGGCGGCGATCACCGAAAGCGGGACGGGCGAGGCGATCGCGCTGACGATCCTCAACACACCCTTCAACGAAGGCGCCCCGGCCGCGACGCCGGTGGGCGATTTTCTTTATTTCGCGTCGGACCGCCCGGGGGGGGAAGGCGGGTTCGACCTGTTTCGCGCCCGCCGCGTGGGGGGTGAACTCCGCGAGCCGGCCAACCTGGGCCCGGCCGTCAACACACCGGCCAACGAACTCGACCCCGGACTGGCCATGGGCGGGTTCGCGCTCTATTTCAGTTCCGACCGCCCGCCGCAGCGGGTGGATCCGGACCGGCCGAACCCGTACGCCCTGTTTCAGACGGCGTCGCGCGAAGTCTTTCCTGACGTCGACGAGCGCCTGCGGGCGGCGATCGACTGGGCCGGCCTGTGGGCGACGTTCGGCCCGCACCTGCTGCTGGCGCTGCTGGCGCTGGCGTTGCTCCTGCTGCTCCTGCGGCTGCTCAGCGATGCGCGGCTGCGGAGGTTGAGCCTGCTGACCAAGTGCGTGCTGGCGTCGCTGGCGGCGCACGTGCTGCTCATGTTCCTGTTCGACTTCTGGGAGGTACGCTCGTCCCTGGCGGGGTTCTTCGGCAGGAGCGACTCGGTGCAGGTGGCGCTGGCGCCCACGGGTGGGAGCCAGAGAATCGCAAGCCAGATCCGTGGCGCGCTGACGTCGTTTTCGGCGCCGTCGTTCGAGTCGGTCGAATTGAACCGGCTGCACGAGGCGATCGAGCTGCAAGCAACGGACGCAAGCGCCCGGCTGTCCGTCGATCGCGCCCCGCCCGTTCCGCTCGATCGCCTTGCTGAGATCGCCGCGGCCGACGCCCGGTCGCGGCTCGTGGACGTCCCCCCCCCGCAGACGCGGCCGCCGGACGAGTCGCTCCAGCCGGTCGCCGTCCAGGTGCCGGACGACGTCCACCTCGCCCGCGCCGAGGAGCCACCGCTGGACGCCGGCCGGCTGGTCACTGAGGCCCCGCTACCCGATCGCGCCGCCGCGCCCCGCGTGCAGGACGCCGCGCCGCCGGTGCAGACGGCCATGGTGCAGCCCGGTAGGGTGCTCAGCGCGCTGCCCGACCCGGCGCTGCTGCCGGACGTTGCGGCGCTGCCCGAGATCGCGCCGCAACTGCCCAGCGAAGTCCTGCCGTCGACGGCGCTGGCTTCCGCGGAATTGGAGGAGACTCCGTCGCTGGACGTGGCCGTGCCGCGCGACGAGGCGAAGATGGACCGCGACGCCGAAACCCCCGTGGCGATGAACGCTCCCGCGCCGCCGTCCGCTCGTGTCGATGTCGCAACCGGCTGGCGCACGGTGGAGTCGGCCCAGCCGCAGATACAGCAGATCACCCCGGCGCTGGAGGTACTTGCCGATCTCGGCGCAACGCTCGCTTCCCGGCCGGAGGACAACGTCGCCGACGCGGATATCGTCGTAGCGGCCGGGGAAGCGCTCGTCCCCGGCGCGGCGGTGGACATGACGCCGGCTGAAACCGACATCGCGCTCTCTACGATGGAGGAAAAGCGGGCGACCGCCACGGAGGAGGATGCCGAGCTGCGCGTCGCGCACGCCGCGCCGCCCAGCGCCCGATCCAACCTCGACGCCGACACACGCGAGGCCCCCACACCCGCGGTGACGCGACACGACCCGTCACCCGCGCCGGTCACGCCCGCGCCGAAACTGACGACGCCCGATGACGTGACGCTCGCCGACGCCAGCCCGGCCGCGCCGCGGATGCGGCGAAGCGTCCCCGGCGCCGAACAGACTGCACGGATCGACAGCCTTCAACTTGACGTCGAAGCTCGCATGGATGAAGCGCCCAGGCCGGCCGTACTGAGCGAGACATCGCCCGCGATTGCGCCGGCCGAGCGATCGGCGGCACGGCGCACGCTCAGCGAAGAGTCACCAGCCCCGCTCGAACCCGAAATGACGGCCATCGAGCCGCAGACCCGAGTTGCCGATGCCGCCGCGCCCAAGCTCGCCGAGCTTTCGCCGCAGCCGATCCTGGAAACCGCCGTGGCACTCTCGCTGCCGGCCATCTCCGACCGGTCGTTGCAGCTTGACACGCTGGAGCGGCTCGAAACCGATGTCGCCCCGCTGGAAGAATCGCGCCCGGCGGTTCACGAGGAAGAACGGGAAAGTACGCTCGCCGCCGCCCAGACCGACCTGGCCCGTGCCGCGCCGCTGCCCTTCGAGCCGACCCGAGTGGTTCCTTCGCCACCGGCGGATGCCATGTCGCCTGATCGTCTGGCGATGGCTATCGAGGCCCGCAGCCTGGCCTCCCGTACCGACCATCGCGACGTTGCGGCCGTGCCCAGCATCGTGCAGATGCTCGCGCCCGATCTGCCCACATCGGACCCGTCGGAAGCCCTGAAGCTGGATCTCGAGCTTCCCACCGAGATCGCCGACGTGCAGGACCCCTTCGAGCAGCGTCGTCCGGAACTCCGTGAGGATATCCTTGAGCAGATGGGCGGCAGCGACGAGACGGAAGAGGCCGTCCGCCTGGCGCTGCAGTGGCTCGCGCGGCACCAGAGCCTCGACGGACACTGGGACGGTGAACTCTTCGACGAGCGCTGCGGCCAGTGCGGCGGCCAGACGAACGTCACCGCCGACATCGCGCTGACCGGTCTGTCGCTGCTGGCGTTCATGGGCTCCGACTACACCCACGCCCGCGACGGCGAATATCGCGACGTGGTGCGGGCCGGCATCGACTGGTTGATCCATCAGCAGCGCGACAGCGGCGATCTGCGCGGCCAGGAGTCGATGTACAGCCACGCCATCGCGACGATCGCCCTCGCTGAGAGCTACGCCATGACCGGCGACCCGCGCCTGCCCGTCCACGTCGCCAAAGCGGTCGACTTCATCGACGAGGCCCGCGACCCCAAAGGGGGGGGCTGGCGATACGACCCCGGCCAGCGCGGCGACACGTCGGTGACCGGCTGGCAGGTGATGGCGATCAAGAGCGCTCAGATCGCCGGCATCGAGCCGCCCGTCACTTCGCTGAACGCCGCCCGCGAGTGGATGGCCAAAGTCAGCCGCCCCAACCGGCCGGGCCTCTACTCCTACCAGCCGGGCGAGAAACCCACGCCTTCCATGACCGCCGAGGGCATGTTCATCCAGCAGCTCCTGGGCCATCAGCGCAGCGAGCCGCTCATGCAGGAATCGGCAGCGTTCCTGCTGGACAACCTGCCCGACTGGGACTCCCAGCCTAACACCTACTACTGGTACTACGCCACGCTGGCGATGTTCCACCACGGCGGCGACGAGTGGAGACGCTGGAACGAGGCGATATCGCGGGAACTCGTGGACCACCAGATTCGCACCGGCGCCAGGGCTGGCAGTTGGGAACCGGTGGGCGAATGGGCCGATCGCGGCGGCCGCGTCTATCAGACCGCGCTCTGTACGCTCATGCTGGAGGTCTACTACCGGTACCTGCCCTTCTACCGTCTGGAGGAACTCATCGCGCCCGAGGACACGGTCGGCACGATCCGCGGGCGCATCGTGGATGCCGAGTCCGGCCGGCCGCTGGTCGGCGCGGAGGTGCGTCTGGACCTGCCCGATCGGCCGACGGTCACGGCCAGAACGGACCGCCAGGGAGACTACGTGATGTTCGCCCCGCGCACGCCGGACTTCTTCGCCGTCTCGGCCGTGAAGGACGGCTTCGTGCCCAAGTCGGCCAACGTCCCGGCGGCGCAGCTCGAAGGTACCACGTTGACGCTCGACTTCGCCCTCGCGCCGCGCTCCGAGAACGTGGTGGCGGTCGAAGAGGAGCCGGAGCTGCACCACCTCGGCAACAACCGCTTCGAGGGGCGGATCAACAGCCAGTTCCAGAAAAGGGCCGAAGGCAGCGAATACGCCGGCGCGTTCGAGTTGTCGCGCACGCAGACGCCGCCGCAGATCAAGCGGGCCGAAGTCCGGATGCTGGTCAAGGGCGTGCAATGCCCGACTCAGATCCGCATCAACGGCGAGCTTCTCGAACAGCGCATCGACGGTGCCCCGCAGGACGGCAGCTTCGGCGAGTTCCGCGCGGCGTTCGACCCGCACCTGCTCAGGCGGGGCGCGAATATGATTTCCGTCCGCACCATCTCCTGCCGCGGCGACTTGGACGACATGGAGTTCGTCAACGTCCAGTTGTGGCTGGAGCGGGACTGAGGCGCCGCTTGCCGGCCGGGCTACTGTCCGGCGTTCGACTCCAGCCAGGTGATGCCGCGGCGGATGCGGCCCCACACGTCTCCGTGCCAGCCGTGGCCGCCTTCGTAGGTCGAGAACTCGACCTTGGCGCCGCCGGCCTTCAGTTTGTCACGGGCCTGCTCCGCCATGCTGAACGGGCAGACCTTGTCCTGCGGCGAGTGCTCGATGAAGTAGGCGTGCCCCTTGGCCAGCTTGAGGTCCGGCAGCGAGGCCGGCTTGAACACCGACATGGCGATGTACGACCCGCGCACCGGCGAGTCCTGCTGCAACGAGATGGCGTACGCGGCCGGCCCCGACGACGACCAGGACAGCGTGAAGACGCGCCGCGAGTCGATCTTGTGCTCTTTCCCGACGTTTTCGATCACGGCCGCGACGAAATCCTCCGTCGCGAACTTTTGCCCCGGCACTTTGCTCTTGCGCGTCGGCCAGACGATGCGCTGCCCGGGGGCCCACTTGAAGGCGACCGGCTGGGCGACCACGTAGCCGTCCGGCAGGCCGAACTTGAGGATGCGCTTGACGAAGTGCTGAAACTCGTCCGAGCCGTCCCCCCCCGGCAGGACGACCACCAGTCCAAACCCTTCGGCCGGGGCCTCCGCGGCGTCAGCGCCCGGCTTGGGGCCGATCAACAGATACCGCTTATGGTCGTCGCCGCCGACGGTCTTGTCCTTCAATGGAACGTCGGCGACGTCATCCTGGGCAAAGGCCGGCAGGACCGATGGGTAGATTGCCGAGCATGCGAGCAAGGACAGGACAACCCGTGCCGATGAGTGCGTGCCTGGTGCGTTCATGCCGCTATTCTGGGCAGGTGGACGGGTCGGTCAACCCGAGCGACGGTCCATCACGGAAGGAGATGGCCACCCGGGCGCGAGCGAAGCCGGGCAATCGCGGCGCAGCGTCGCCGCGCCGTCTCGGCTGCAGCGCCACAGGTCGACTCGTGTCGCCCCACGGGTTCGTCAGCGCTTCGACCTGCGCTTCCGCCCATTTCCCAATTCCACGCTGAGGACCAGCAGATGGTCGAAGAACTCGGACCGGTCGTCGTCATGGAAGACGTGCGCCAGCCGGTCGCTGGGGCTGAAGTTCATGAACTCCGGGCTGACGACGCGCACGCGTCGCCCGTCAGCCAGGTGGAGCGTAAACGGCCTGAACGGACGAGCCTGGTGCAACTCCCGGACCTTCTCGGTCGTCATGGTACGTCCTCCGCCGGGTATTCTCTCAGCGTGCGAAGGAAAAAGAAACCGCTGGCATCAATCCTGATCGCCGAAAAACTCCGCGACCCGGCAGGAGAACCCCGGCAGCACGGCCTCGTCGGTGACGGTCTCGTTCTCTGCATACGCCCGCGGCGGGTCCTCCGGGCTGAAGACGTGCAGCGTGCGATGCCGAGGATCGATGATCCACGTCCGGTCGGCGCGGATGCGAAGGTACTCGCCGACTTTCTCCGCCATCTTCTTCCAGCCCTGGCCCTTACCGAGGACCTCGACGGCCAGGTTGGGAGGAACCTCCACGAACGATTCCGGCTCCTGCCCGCGCGGAACGCGCTCGAAGCTGAAATAGGCGACGTCGACGCCGCGGACGGTGTCGGGGTCGCGGCTGGTCACCAACCCCGCCTCGTTGATCAGGACGCGCCCTGTCCGTTTCGTTCGCGCCCAGTCACCCAGCAGGAAGGCGACCTTGAAACAGGTCGAACTGTGCCGCCATTCGCCGGCGGTCAAACGGACCACCTCCCCACGCTCCAGTTCGCAGGAATCGACGTCCGCGAACTGCCGTTCGAACTCCTCGGCCGTCAATCGTGTCGTGGTCGCGGTCGCCATCGGTCGTCACCTTCGTACGTGTTTAGCGTGAGAATCATCGTTCGCGAGCTGCCAAGCGGTTTTTCATCCAGCGGCGCATCGATCTGCACGGCGTGTATCTCCAAGGACCCGTACGATTTGGTGGTTTCGTACGCTAAACACGTACCGAAGTCGGCGGCAAGCCACCCCTCCATCCGCTGCAAGTGTCACGTACGCACCCGAGAACGTGCCGTGACGCGCCCTTGTGCCTCGAAGTTCACCCCTTCGGCGAGCGCAGCGCGGATATCGTATGTTTTGTTCTGGCGTACAGGGCCGGCCACAGCGGTCCGGTATTCCTGCACCTGGACCGCAGCATGAACCCACTCGGGACGCGCCCACACCTGGCGGTGTCCGTCGCCCGCGAAGTCCGTCGGCGGTTCACCGCCGCGGCGCTGGGGATGGTATTGCTCTTCAGCGGCGGCCTGGCCGTCGGGCTGCGCACGTTCGAGCGCTGGCGCACCGCGGCCGCGGCCCAGTCGTGCTTCGTCCTCCTCGATACCCGCCGTGAGCTGCCCGCGGAACAGGCGCTGGCGAAGCTCTGTGCCACCCGCCCGGACGTCATTGCGGCCGCACTGACCGGCGCCGACGGAACCGTCCGCGCCCAGTGGCCGCCGGACGCCCGTTTCGGCGCCGGCGTCAACGTCGGCCACAGCGAGGGGAGCACGCTCCTCGACGTCGGCGGCGCGCAGACGTCGGCGTGGTTCAGCGCCCGGCCGCGCGAAACGGGCGGCGCCTGCTGGGTCGTCTGGTTGGAACCGTGGCCCTGGTGGCAGCCGTGGGCGGCGGGCAGCGTCGCCATGACCGCGCTGATCGTCGCGTTCCAGCGCCGGCAGGCCCACCGCCTGTGTGCGTGGATCGAGCACGGCATCACCGCCCCGCTGAAGCGGATGGCGCTGCCCGAAGCATCCACGGGGCTGGAGTCCGGACCGGTATTATCCGCGTCGACACCTTGGGATGAGATCAACGCCGTCGGCGACCGGCTCGATGCCCTCCGCCAGGAGGTGGAGAAGGCGCGGCGGCGGATCCGCTTCCTCGAGCGCCGCGGCCAGGACCAGCTCATCGCCAGCCGCAAGCACTACGAGCGGCGCCTGCGCCGCACCAAGGCCGAAGCCCTGATCGATCCGCTCACGCGGCTCTACAACCGCCGCTTCCTGAAGGAAGAACTCGACGGCATCTTCCAGCAGCAGCGGGACGCCCGCGAGGAGCTGGCCATCGTCATGATCGACCTGGACAACTTCAAGGGCCTTAACGACACCCGCGGCCACCTGGCCGGCGACACCATGCTCCGCTTCGCCGCGGACCTCATCCGCGGCTCGATCCGCAAGAGCGACTACGCCATCCGCTACGGCGGCGATGAGTTCGTGCTCATCATGCCCGGCACGGGCCGCACGCAGGCGGGGGCGGTCGTTCAACGGATCGTGTCGCTGTTCGCCCAGTATGCCCGCCGCGACGCCGACGACGGCGCCGTCAGCATGAGCGCCGGCATCGCCACCCTGACCTGCGAACGGGCCGAAAGCGGCAGCGAATTGATGTGCAAGGCGGACGCCGCCCTCTACCGCGCCAAGGGTTCGGGCAAGAACACGGTCGTGCTCTCCGGCGGCTGGGCCGTGACGTAGGTCGCGCCCGCCGGGTTCGTCGAGGGCGTGAACCACCGGCACAACGGTCAACTGACGGCCTATCATACAAGCGTTCGAGGTGAAGGAATCGAACTGGATGACGACGTCCGTCTGCCCGAGGGTGCGCCCGTCGCCGTCACGGTGGTCGACGACGGCGCCGGGCGCGACAACGACGGCGACCGAGCCGCATCCCTTCGCGAGATGCTCAAGCGGCGCGCCGGGACGGCCGAAGGGCTGCCACCGGATGCGGCGAAGAACATCGATCATTATCTGTACGGCTTGCCAGTGAAATGAGCGACGCGTTCGCGGACGCCGACAACTTCATGCTCTGTCCTGCTATCCCATGAACGGACATCACGCCTTCATCCGCGTGCGAGTAGGGGCTATGGAGTCTTGGCTTGCCGGTCGCTGCTGCAGCCGGCGGATGTTGTCGTCGAAGCCGAGCAGGAAAAGGAACTGATCGTAGGCGGCGTTCTGGATCAGCGCGCCGCGCTCCCACCGCGCGATCGTCGCCTCGCCAAGCCGCGTCAGGCCGGCGAAGGCGGCTCTCGACAGGCCGTGCTTCTCGCGCAGGGCGCGTATCTGTGCGGGTGAATGCACGCCGAGATGGCGGCACACGGCCTCGTGCTGCGCGTCATCGGCTGCGGCGTCGAGGAAACGGTGGCCGCAGGAGGTACACGTTCGTAGCGGAACGTCGGCACATAGTTCGGCTGCGTCAGCCCCCTCTCCGTAGACAAACGGCTCGCGCCGCCACGTCATCTGGAGATCTTCGCCGCCGCGCTTCGGGCAGCCGCCGCCGGTGTCCATTGCGTCATCGGAGTCCGCCGTTTCCGGCGCGCAGTTGGTTGTATGGGGAATCATGGGAGATTCTTCCGTGGGCTACTATAGCTTGACGTCGAGTCTGGACTACGACTGGCGCCCGAACGGTCTCCGCAAGCGTCGTGCGGTCAGCCGGCGATATTTGGTCCAGCTCATGAGGCACCACCGGGGCTGTCGGTGCTCGTCACCGAAAGCCGCCCCATCGTCGGCCGGATGATCTGAGTACGGTGGTGGTTGACGAGGTCTCGCAGAAGAATCGAATCCGCGTCGGTGAGCTCGCGTTGCCACACAAGTAGCGATTGTAGGCCGGTCAGGCTGGCAAGCTGTGCGCGACCCGCGTCGCGGAACGGTGGGTTGCTTACATAGAGCGACCGCAGGCCGGTCAGGCCGGCGAGGTGCGGCAGACTGGCGTCGGTAATCTGAGTCTGGATCAGGTTAAGTGACTGCAGTTCCGTCAGGCCGGCGAGGTGCGCCAGGCCCGCGTCGGTGATCTGGGTTTGGACGAGGTCGAGGGACTGCAGCCGTGTCAGGCCGGCGAGGTGCGCCAAACCCACGTCGGTGATCTGCGTATTGCTCAGGTCCAGCGACCGCAGTTCCGTCAGGCCGGCGAGGCGCGCCAGGCCCGCGTCGGTGATCTGTGTATCGCCAAGGGCGAGCGACTGGAGTTCGGCCAGCCCAACGATGTGTGCCAGACCTGAGTCGGTGATCTCAGTTTGGATCAGGTTGAGCGATTGCAATCCAGTAAGGCCAGCGAGCTGCGTCAGACCTGCATCGGTGATCTGGGTCCGCATCAGATAGAGCGACTGCAGTCCGGTTAGGCCGGCGACGGAGGCCAGGCCCGCGTCCGTGATCTTGGTCTGGATCAGGTTGAGCGACTGCAGTTCCGTCAGGCCAGCGAGGAGTGCCAGGCCCGCGTCGGTGATGTGAGTCTCCATCAGGTCGAGCGACTGCAGTCCGGTCAGGCCGACGATGTGTGCCAGGCCTGCGTCGGTGATGTTAGTCTCCATTAGGTTGAGTGACTGCAGTCCGGTCAGGCGGACGATGTGTGCCAGGCCCACGTCGGTGATTTGGGTGCCGGCCAGCTTCAGGAACCGCAGTCCCGTCAGGCCGGCAACGTGCGCCATCGCCAGGTCGGTGATCCGGGTCGAGCCGAGATCCAACCGGACAATCGCGGAGTAATCATCTCGGCTACCTAGCGGGTGGAGGTCCACGATCTGGCGCCGCCAAGCCTCTGGTAGCCAGGCAGCAGAGTAACGAGCTACCTTGGCTGGCTCGGACGTTACTCGCCGCAAAACCTCCGGAATCAGTAACGGGTTGATTGACTGGACTAGCTCGCCCAGCAGGCTCTGCTCATCCGCTCCTGTGCTTACGGCGTAGTCCTCAAGAGCACGCTCAGCCCGCTTCGTCGAAATCAGGCGCAGCGACCGCACACATCGCACCTTCTCTCGCAGCCGCCGGCCCTTTTTGTAACGAAGCTCGTCGACCACAGCATCACCCAAGGCAGCAAGCGCCTCCGCGTCCGCCACGGTCCGAGGTGGAAACATGCTTTCTCGCAGAGCGTCGATTCGGCGGGCCATATCCCTGCCAGGCTGAACGGCCACCTCACGCATGCGAATGGCGAGCAGGCGGCGCCGATGAGCCTCGCGGTCGACCGCACCGCCCTTCCTTCTGCGGTCCCTGCCGCTGTCCTCAGACCGCGCGGAACCAGGTGGTAAGACCTTCGCAAGGAGCCCGTTGACGAAATGGCTGGCGTTCTCGGCCGCGGCAGCAAACAGGCACACATTGGAGAACCCCGGCTGCAAGCACTTGTCCGCGAGTTCCTTCTGGCGACCCAGATCAATGAACCGCCCAGACGCCAGAAACTCCTTGAATGTATTATGAATGAAGTCGATCTCGTCGTCCGGGAGGGAACTCAACAGCCCGCCACGTTCGATGAGGGCGTTGGCGACAACCGCGGCATCCTCGGCCTGAGCGCCCTTGCTGGTTCCGGTCACATCGCCACACGCCGCCCGCAGTGCCTGCCGGGGTGCGCTGGATTGGCCGCCACGGATCATGTCGTACGCCAGGCGGGCGAGGATCGCCTTGCGCTGCGGATACGTCAGGCACCGGTACGCAGGGGGAAAATCAGCGAGTTTGAAATCCGGTGTGTGTTCTTCGCGAGAGTGAAGGAGCACCTTGCACAACTGCTCGACGATTTCGTACTGGCTGTCCGGGAGCTTGTAATCCAATTGCCCGCACAGGGCGCAGAGCATCGCGCACATCAGCGGATTGGCGGCCACCAGCGCCACCGGCGGATTGGCGCCTAGGTCATCCTTCAGCCGGGCCGCTTTTTCGGGCAGCGACTCGGCCTCCTCCACGCGATCCGATTCGCGCAGTTGCCCGCCGACCGCCTTGTGCCAGAGGTCTATCAAGGCGTTGCGGTCTGTCTCCGACATCGGGGCCACGCGAGCTTCACGGAATCCTCGCTCCTCGATCCAGTCCGGATCATCCACCAGCGGGCGCGAGGTCACGAGGAACAGGTTGCCTTTGTCGCCGTAGAGCGTAAGCATTCCATCGATGGCCTTGTCGATGGCCTTGCGCCACTTGGGGGGGACCTCGTCGACGCCGTCGATGAGCACCAGCCCCCGCCCGGCGTTAAGGACATCCTGGACCCAGTCTTTCGGCGGCGAGCGTAGGGAGTCGTTGATCAATGAGGGGAAGGCCTGGCAGGACGGAATCCTGCCGCCGGAACACTTCCGGAGTGGAACGAAAAAGGGAATGCGGCGCTGCCAAAATGGGAACAGCATCGATTTTGATACGTCTGTGAGCATGTGCCGCTTCAGGGCAGCCGTAATTACCTTGAGGGTGTCCCGGTCCGTCCCCTTTATGCGTTGGATCCAGCCGACTACGTCGAGGGCGTCCCAGTCCGTCCGCTTCATCCGGTTGGTCCAGCCGGCGACGTCGCCCAGCTCGCTGTCCGAAGTGTACCCGAGCATGGCTCGGAGGAACTTTGCGGCTTCGATCGCCGCCCACTTCAGCAGCGTCGTCTTGCCGCTGCCGGCGTCGCCTCGCACGAGCACCTTGTTCCACCGGCTGGGTTCCATGCCGGCTAGCATTTCGGCGAACGACGTGGGCGCCTGATCCTGGCCGCGCTCATCCGTGAGGTTCAGCGACAGGTACGCGACGGTAAGCCGCTGTTTGCGCTTTGTGCGATCGATGCGTGGATCGATCCCGAACAACTCCATCTCATCCAGCGCGGAGATGACCGCTGCGAGGTACTCCTTTTCGAACGCTTCCGCCTCTTCGCGCGGACCCTCTTCCAAGCGTTCCAACACCTCGCGAATCTGACGCAGCACCAGGTCGGCGGTATCGTGATAGACTTGGGCCTCGCGGTTCCCCTGCTCGACCTTCCGCTTCAACCGGGCGACCTGCCCTTTCGTCGCGAGATTGGCGGGTGCCAGGGCGGCGACGATCCGCTCCTTGAGTTCCTCCTGGGTAATCCAATCCAGCGTGACACCCGTCTTGCCGTCGGCGATGTCGTTGATCAGTTGCAGGGCGGTCCTGTTCCTGGCCTCGAGCTTCCTGAAGATCGCCGCCAGTTCGGACGCTTTCCTCCTGTCCTCGGCGCTTTCCCACGCCTCGCTGATTCCGAACAGTGCCGCCACTGCGAACACGGCCGCGCCAGCGGGACCGCTGAGCCCACCCAGAGCCGCCTCGGCACCGGCAGTCGACAGTTGTGTGAGGAATGCTGTGAGTTGATTTGCAAACACGCCCGCCGTGAGCGTCCTTAGAGGCTTCAGTGCCCTTGCGAGAATGTCTGTGTCGTTCGACTTGTTGGACATCGATTTTATGGATCCCGCTCCCCTGCGCTAATGTTCCGCATGGGTTCCATCAGGCCCGGCTCCGACGCAGTGACAGCAGGAACTCATCGAGCGAGTCCTCTTCGGGCCAGTCTCCGGCCAGTGCTTCGATGTCATCCACGACTTCGACGCCCTGCATCTGGGCGAGTTCTTCGGCGGTGGCGCCCGACGAACCGACACGGACGCCGCGGTCTTCACCCGTGGCATTCACTCTTCCATCGTAGGCGTTCATGATCTACCCGCCTTCCGGTACTTCTCGTGTGTCCCACCCAGTCTAGCGCGCTCGGACGAGCAACGCCAGTTCTGACCGGGTGATCGGACGAGTCAGGCGGTCGGCGCGCCTTGCCGAACCCGGCTCTTTCGATTATTTTCACGGTGTTGCTGACCGGCCCCCAAGCGGGCCGTTTCCCAAGGGTGCTTCTCGCGAGCCGCGGTGGCGGTGGACGGGGGGATGCCGAGGACCAACCATGATTTCCGAACCGACGATGCCGGGCGACGCCCCGGCGGGTAAGACGATTCCGCTTGTTCAACTGGCCGTGCCGGGGGCGTATTGCGACACGCCGCTGCCGAAGCTGCCGCGGTTTCTGCACAGCGCGTCTGGCGAGCCGCGGGCTTCAGCCCGCGCGGACGTGCCGGCTTCGCGGCACGCACAAGGACGGGATGAGTATGCCACCGGTGAATCACCCCGAGGTGGCGACCGCACCGGTCAGCCCGGTAAAGGCCATTGTGGCGCTCGTTCCGAAGGACACTCCGCGCAGGCTAAAGCCCGCGGCACGCTGGGAACGTCCGCGCAGGCTGAAGCCTGCGGCTCGCTGGCGGAGTCCGTCCCCGCCCACCTGCGCCGCCCGCTGCCTTTGACGGCCGCCGAAGTCGCCGAGCGGGGGTGGGACGAAGTCGACGTCGTGTTCGTCACCGGCGACGCCTACGTCGATCATCCCAGCTTTGCGATGGCGATCCTGGGGCGTGTGCTGGAGGCGGACGGGTTTCGGGTGGCGATTCTGTCGCAGCCGGACTGGCACAGTGCGGAGCCGTGGCGGACGTTCGGGCGGCCGCGGCTGTTCTTTGCGATCAGCGCGGGCAACATGGACTCGATGATCAACCACTACACCGCCAATAAGAAAGTCCGCAACGACGACGCCTATTCGCCGGGCGGGCGGATCGGGCTGCGTCCGGACCGGGCGACGCTGGCCTACTGCCACCGGGCGCGGGAGGCGTACAAGGGCGTGCCGGTCATCGCGGGGGGGGTGGAGGTCAGCCTGCGGCGCGTGGCGCACTACGACTACTGGAGCGATACGGTCAAACGCTCGATGGTGCTCGACTCGAAGGCGGACCTGGTCGTCTACGGCATGGGCGAAACGGCAATCCTGGAGATCGCCCGCCGCCTGCGCGACGGCGAAAAGCCGCGCGACCTTCGCAACATGCGCGGCGTCGCGTACACGCTCGGCGCCAGCGAAACCGCGCCGACCGGCGACGGCGTCGTCACGCTGCCGACTTTCGACGAGGTCAAGGCCGACAAGCTCAAATTCGCCGAAGCGACGCGCCTCTTCCACGTCGAGACCAACCCCTACAACGCCCGCACGATTGTCCAGCCGCACGGCACGCAGACCGTCGTCTGCACCCCCCCCCGATTGCCGGAGTCGCAGGAGGCGATGGACTTCTTCCACGACCTGCCCTACACCGGCCGGGCGCATCCGAGCTACACCGAGCCGGTGCCGGCGTTCCAGGTGATCCGCCATTCGGTGCAGCTCATGCGCGGCTGCTTCGGCGGCTGCACCTTCTGCTCCATCACGCTGCACCAGGGCCGCATCATCCAGTCGCGCAGCAAGGAGTCCGTCGTCCGCGAGGTCGCGGCCATGAAGGACGACCCGGATTTTAAGGGCACCGTCAGCGACATCGGCGGACCCACCGCCAACATGTACCAGATGCGCTGCATCCGCCCCGAGATCGAGGCGATCTGCCGGCGGCTGTCGTGCGTTCACCCGAAGATCTGCCCGCTGCTGGGCACGGACCACAAGCCGCTCATCGACGTGATGCGCGAAACGCGGCAGCAGGCGGGCATCAAAAAAGTGCTGGTCGCCAGCGGCATCCGCATGGACCTGGCCCGCCGCGATCCGGAGTACATGGCTGAGCTGACCCGCCACCACGTCGGCGGTCACCTGAAGGTCGCGCCCGAGCACGTCGACGGCGGGACGCTGCGGCTCATGAAGAAGACGATGCCGGAGGATTTCGAGGAGTTCTCCAAGTCGTTCGACCGCCTCTCAAAAGATGCGGGCAAAGAGCAGTACCTGATCCCTTACTTCATCAGCGCTCACCCCGGCAGCGATATCAACGCCATGATAGACCTCGCCGTGTTCCTCAAGCGGCAGGGCTACAAGCCGGAGCAGGTGCAGGACTTCATCCCCGCGCCGATGGACATCGCGGCCTGCATGTACTACACGGGCCTGGATCCGATGACGAAGAAAAAGGTCTATGTCGCCCAGCACCTGCGCGACCGCAAGCTGCAACGGGCCTTGTTGCAGTTCTTCCGCCCTGAGAACTACTTTCTGGTTCGCAAGACTCTTACCCAGGCCGGCCGGCAGGACCTGATCGGCAACGGCTGCGACTGCCTCATCCCTTCGCGGCCGCCGAAGGCGGCGCTGGAGGCGCGTATGAGCCAGGCCCGGCGGGACATCAGCGGCGGTGCCCACCGTGGCGGCGGAAAAAACAGGCGGGCCTCGCGTGGCGACAGCCGGGACGGGGGATACCGCCCCGGCCGCAGATCGAGCGACCGCAGAGTGAAAAAAACGCGGATGAACGCGGATGAACGCGGATAGGGAGTGGTGTGGGCGCGGGGCGCCTATGGGTCGTCTGTGCCGCCAGTTCCGGAGTCCCGCGGAACCGCCGTTCATTCCGTCTTTTCTGATCGGCGTTATCCGCGTTTATCCGCGGTTCCGCGTTCTCTGTGCCTCTGCGTGAGATCTTCAGACGGCGTCTACCCCGTCCGAAACATTGCAAGGCGGGCAGGCGCGGCTACCATGCCGGGTCGCCTGAATGGTCAGGCCGGATGGAAGGAACGGTCCCTGGACGCATGAAACCCAAAGAGTTTATCACGGTGGTCTCCGGCCTGCCCCGCTCGGGCACGTCGCTGATGATGGCTATGCTGGACCGCGGCGGCATCCCGCCGGTGCAGGACGGCGTCCGCGAGGCGGACGACGACAATCCCAAGGGCTACTACGAGTTCGAGCGGGTCAAGCGGATCGCCGAGGACAAGGCGTGGCTGCCCGCCTGCAAGGGCAAGGCGGTCAAGATGATCTCCCGCCTGCTGGTCGAACTGCCCCCCGGCTACACCTACAAGGTGATCTGGATGCGGCGCAACATCGACGAGATCCTCGCGTCGCAGAAGAAGATGCTCGTCCGCCGCGGCACCTACGACGCCAGCGTCAAGGACGACGACGTCCGCCGCATGTTGCTCAAGCACGTCGAGAAGACCCTCCAGTGGGTGAAGGACCACCCCTACGTGGACATGATCTTCACCCACTACAACAAGCTGCTCGACGACCCGAAGGACGAGATCGCGCGGCTCAACGACCATCTGGGCGGCGACCTGGACGTGGCGGCCATGCAGGCCTCCATCGATCCGAGCCTCTATCGCAACCGTGCGTGACGTGCGGCGGCGGGCCGCGTCCGCCGCGGCCGGCGTCGCGCCCGCCCACCCTCGCTCCTATCCGCGAAACCGGCTGATCGCTTCGACGAACCTCGCTCCGAATTGGGCCAGCTTGGCGTCGCCGACGCCCTGGACCTGGCGAAAGGCGTCCAGCGACCGCGGACGCCGGCGGGCCATGTCGCGCAGGGTGGCGTCGGAGAAAACCGCGTACGCCGGTACCTTCAGTTCCTGCGCCAACCGCTTGCGCAGCCCGCGCAGGTGTTCGAACAGCCCGCGGTCCACGCCGCCCCAGGCGTCCTTCGCCGCCCGCGTTTCCTTGATCGGTTCCTTCTTCGTCTGGAGCATCTTGACGCTGCGCTGGCTGCGCAGGACCTCCCACGACCCGGCATTGAGTTTGAGCACCGGCCGGTCGCCGTGCGTCCGATCCACCAGGCTCTGATCGACGAGCTGATAGATCCAGTTCGCGACGATCGCCTTGGGCGTATCACGCAGCAGGCCGAACGTGCTGAGCCGGTCGTGCCCGCGCTGGCGCACCGCTTCCACGTCGGCCCCGCACAGCACGTCGGCCACGTGCCCCACCCCGAAGCACTCGCCCACCCGGTAGACGCACGAGAGGATCTTCTGGGCCGTGACCGTGCCGTCTTCCACCCCCTCCAGCTCGTCGAGGCACACGTCGCACGCCTCGCAGTTCGGCCTGGGGTAGCGTTGGCCGAAGTGTTCGACCAACGTGCGGTGGCGGCATTGCAGCGACGTGGCGAATCGGCGCATCTGGTTCAGCAGGAACAGCCCCGATTCGATCAGCAGACCGGGGTCGGCGGCGGTGGCGGCGCTTTTTCGGATGAGCGACTCCCAGCGTGCCGCGTCCGCCGCGGAGTAGAAGAGCACGCACTCGGCTTCCAGCCCGTCGCGGCCGGCCCGGCCGGTCTCCTGCTGATAGGCTTCGACGGACTTGGGCATGGTCGCGTGGATGACGCAGCGGACGTTGCTGCGGTCGATGCCCATGCCGAACGCCACCGTGGCGGCGACCACGTCGATCTCCTCGGCCGCGAAGGCGTCCTGGGTGCGCCGCCGCACGTCCGGCTCCAGCCCGGCGTGATACGGCGCCGCCTTGATGCCGGCGTCCTGCAACGCTTCCGCCATCTCCTCGGTATCCTGCCGGCTGAGGCAATAGACGATCACCGCCTGTTTATCGTGCCGGCGGACCGTCTCCAGGACCTGGCGGTGAACGTCTACCCGCGGCAATATGCGGTAGTGCAGGTTGGGGCGGTCGAAATCGCCCACCAGCACGGCCGGGTCGGTCAGGTTCAACTGCTCGCAGATGTCGCGGCGGACCCGTTCGGTGGCGGTGGCGGTGTAGGCGTGGACGCTGGCGCTGGGAAAGCGCTCCTTCAGCGCCGCCAGCTTGCGGTACTCGGGCCGGAAGTCGTGGCCCCAGTGGCTGATGCAGTGCGCTTCGTCGATGGCGAACGCCCGCACGTCCAGGCGGCGGGCGAATTCCATGAACCACGGCGTCAGCAAACGCTCCGGGGCGACGAACACCAGCCGCAGCCTGCCCGCCAGCGCATCCTGCACGGTGCGGTTGCGTTCGGCGGCGTCGGCGCCGCTGTGCAGCGCCCCGGCCGGGTAGCCGCAGGCCCGCAGCCCGTCCACCTGGTCCTTCATCAGCGAGATCAGCGGCGAGATGACCATATCCGTGCGTCCGACCGCCACCGCCGGCACCTGGTAGCACAGCGACTTGCCCCCCCCCGTCGGCAGAACGACGAGCGAGTCGCGCTGGGCGATCCCCGCCCGGATCGCCTCCTCCTGCATCGGGCGCAGCGCGTCGTAGCCCCAGTATCGGCGCACCGGCTCGATGATCTGCTCGCGTGTGATGGTCTGCCTGCCGTCCGCCATGAGTGCAGGGCAGTATATCGCACGGCGCCCGGTCACGAAGGCGGCACCCTGAACCCAAGCGTGCCGAGGCGCGGGGTTGCAAGGCGGCAATCACCGCCTCAGAGCCCCGGCATTCATGCCTCGTTGTTCTACACAAGCTGCGGGGCTGCCCGGCTGCCGGGGCCGAACTGCAGCCAGCAGACGGCGAAGTCGCGCA
>QZJT01000007.1 GCA_003597935.1 Phycisphaerales bacterium
TGCGCGACTTCGCCGTCTGCTGGCTGCAGTTCGGCCCCGGCAGCCGGGCAGCCCCGCAGCTTGTGTAGAACAACGAGGCATGAATGCCGGGGCTCTGAGTGCGCAAGCCATCCGATCGTAGGGTCACGTAAGGCGGCCGTGGACGACCGTGAATACCGGCGGATGAACACGATGCGGAAGGAATGAACGCCGCAACGTCAGCGGCCGGCGAGGGCGAGGGCTTCGTCGACGGGTTCGCCGAACTCCTGCACCCAGTAGGTCTCGTAGGGGCCGCCGACGCGGACGGCCAAGCCGACTTCGGACCAGTTGGGGCCGAGGATGATCTCGCGGTGGGCCTCGCTGGACATCCATGACGCCATAGCGTCTTCGACCGAGAGGTGTCCGGCGGCGAGGTTCTCGCCCACGGCGTAGAAGCGGTAGCCGGCGTTCATGGCCCGTTGGCCGGGGCCGGCGCCGTCGGCAGGATCGAGGTGGGCAAAGAAGCTGTTGCGGACCATCTTGCAGGCGTAGTCGCCGGCGATGCGGTCGAGGACGGGAGCGCGGCGGACCGGCGGCAGACCGGCCACCTCCCGCTCCTGATTTATGCGGTTGAATAATTCATCGGCGAGGCCCGGCTCGTCGTCGGGCGTCAGGCACCTGTCGGCGACCGTCCGCCCGGCCACCATTCGCGCGAGGCGCGGGTCGTCCGCGTCGGCGGCCGGCTCGTTGAGAGCGCAGCCCGCCACCAGCAGGGGCAGCGCCAGGCCGAGCAGCTTGATTCGAGGCGACGACAAGCGGGTTCCCCACTGCTGCTGAGCCGCCCCGCCGCACAAGACGGGGCTTCGGTCCATCCTCTCGGACCCACGACCGGGGTTCCACTATACGGAAGGACCGGGTGGCCGACAACCGAGTCTACACCCTCCGGACGCGTTTCCCGCGGCGATGTTACGATGCGGTGACGCGGTGCATGTAAAGTATCGTGATATCGTCGGGCGCGACGCCAGTCTTTATAAATCCTTGCAAGTCGGAGAGCACGCCGTCCAGCGCCCGGGCCGCGGTCAGGCCGAATCCGTCGCACAGCACCTCCACGAGCCGCTCGCGTCCGAGAACCTCGCCCTCGCGGTTGCAGGCACGGGCGCAGCCGGGACTGAACAGCACCAGCGAGGCGCCGTCGGCCAGGCGGAGTGACTGCCGCTCGTAGGTGCTCCCTTTTTCCGGCCCGACCGGAACGTTGCGGGCGGCGTCCATCGGGCGACCCTCGCCGCTGCCGGCGATGACGACGGCCCCGACGTATCCGGCGATGGCGTATTCGATCGCCCCGGTCTTCGGGTTGATCATCATGATGATGCCGTCGAAGCGGCAGGGCATCCGGTCGTCGTGCAGGAGCCAGTTCAGCGCCTTGAGCTGAATGTGGGGCGGGTCGGCGTGAAGCGAGGCGATGCGGAACGCGCTGCGGATCTCGGTCATAGCCATGGCCGCCCGCGTCGCGTCGGCGGTGACGTGGCCGAGCATGATGGAGGCCAGGCCGTTCGGCAGACGGGTGATGTCGTAGATGTCGCCGGCCCGCTCGGCGCCCGGTTTGGCGTAGGCGGCGATCTGGAGCTGCGGCCACACCGGCACGTTGGTCAGGTCCAGGCGGCTCTGCACCTCGCGGATGAACGCGGCCTTTCCCTCCTCGATTTTGTGCTGATGGGCCTGCACGCCGCCCGCGATCGCCTCGATCTGGAGTGCCACGCCGGCGGCGGCCACCGTCAGGATGTCCATGTCCACGGCGTCCAGGCGGTGCTCACCGCGGGCGGTGTCGGCGTAGATCAGGCCCACCGGCCCGTGCTCGCCGGTGATGGGAATGGCCATCTGCGACCGCAGGGACTTGTCGGTCGGGCGCGGGATGCGGATGTACTGCCGACGCGACAGGCAGCGATAGGTGAAGGTCTCCAGCATGGGCGGGTCGCCGGCGTGCCGGCCCTGCGAGGTGCGTCCGTCGACGAACTCGAGCCGCCCGGAGTTGGTCCGCCGGATCCCCATCCAGACGCGGCGGGCGCCCAGCGCGGTCTGCACCGCTTCCAGCGTCACCTCCAGCAGGCGGACGTAGTCGGTGAGGCTGGAGAGCTTCATCAGGAACGCCGCCAGGGGCTGAAAGCGGTGCAGCGGGACGTGGATGAAGTTTTCCGGCCGCTGCGTCTCGGAGCGGGGGGGAAGCGGGTATTGCCTGATCTTCGCCAGCTCGTCGACGTTGCCGGCTTCCGGCAACTCGATCTCGACGTCCGCGTCCATCTCGAATCGCAGGACGAAGCGGTCCACCCGGATCTCGTCACCCTCCTCGATGACGTGCGGGCCGTCGATGCGGAACTCGTCCAGGATCGCCACGCCAGCCGGGTCGACGGGAACGTAGGTCCACACCTCCGTGCCGGCCTGCCGGGAGGGCATCAGCATGGCCAGGTAGGCGGGCACCTCCATGCTCGGCAGTTGGAGCAGGTTGCCGCTGTCGGAGCCGATCGACACGGCCGCGTCGTGATACTCGAACTGCCGGACGGACTCGGCCCTGGTGTCGGTCAGTTGAATGCGCATGGCTCAGCGAAGCGTACACCTGCACGAGGCTCGACGCCCCAGCCAACCCACAGATCGCCGGCGGGAGCAGCTCGACGCCGGCGCCACACCACCGGTATCCGCGCTCGGCGGCGTCAGTATAATACCGCCTCAGCGGCCAGACCAGCGCCGGCGGGAGTTGCCATGAAGCCTACGTCACCCGTTCGTCCGACGTTAACTCTGGGACACAGCCCCGATCCCGACGACGCCTTCATGTTCTACGGGTTGGCCGCCGGCCGGGTGGACGGCCGGGGGTGGCGCTTCGAGCACGTGTTGCAGGACATCCAGACGCTCAACGAACGCGCCCGTCGGGGTGAACTGGACGTCACCGCGATCAGCATCCATGCCTACCCCTACGTAGCGGATCGCTACGCCCTGACCGCCTGCGGCTCCAGCATGGGCGACGGCTATGGACCGCTGGTGGTGGCGCGCGAGCCGATGGAGGTCGGCGATCTGTCCGGCAAGCTGATCGCGGTGCCGGGCGAGATGACCACCGCATTCCTGGCCTTGAGCCTGTTGCTGGGGCGGGGGGGGTTCCGGCACGAGGTGGTCGTGTTCGACCGGATCCTCGATCACGTGGCGGCCGGGCGGGCGGACGCGGGCCTGGTCATCCACGAAGGGCAGTTGACCTATCAGAATCACAGGCTTCACAACGTCGTCGACCTGGGGGCGTGGTGGAAGGAGCGGACGGGACTGCCGCTGCCGCTGGGCGGCAACTGCATCCGCCGCGACCACGGGCGGACGGACATGGAGGCGATCGCGGCGGTGCTGAAGGAGAGCATCCGGTTCAGCCTCGACCACCGGTCCGAGGCCGTCGAACACGCCCTGCAATACGCCCGCGACATGGGGCGGCACCTCGCGGACGAGTTCGTGGGGATGTACGTCAACGAGTGGACGGTGGACTACGGCCCGACCGGCCGGGCGGCCGTGCGCGAGTTGCTGCGGCAAGGACACGCGGCGGGGCTGGTTCCGTGGGTGGGGGAGATCGACTTCATTGGGTGACGGAGGGAAGAGAGAATCCGCAGATTACACAGATTGACGCAGATAAAGAAGAGAATAGGGATGGCCTGTTGACGGCACGGGCGTGTCTGGCCCGCGCTCCTATAAGACTGCGGCTGCCCGGCTGAGTCGCAGATCAACTTACGGCAGCAGCTCCATGCCCCTACGAGATTGCGAAAGTGGCCGGATTCCCGTTGGGGCCTCGCTACGCTTCTTTCTGTGAGTCCGCGCGAATCTCCACTGCTGATCGCGCGTTTCTTCGCGCCCCGCGAAGATTCTTCGGCGGCAGAAGATGTGAATCGCGTTGCCGCCTTGGGTTGCGGCCGAAGCCCGCGGCATGACATCTGTACTGCTGGCTGGGGGTTTCATCGCGTCGCGAGAAGATTCCGGTGGGCGCTCTTCGCCCGGAGGGCGCGCGATCGTAGCCAGGGGCTTCAGCCCCTGGGAAGGGCGCCTCCCATCTTCTTAGCCCGGAGGACGCGCGATCGTAGCCAGGGGCTTCAGCCCCTGGGAAGGGCGCCTCCCCGCCTTCTTCGCCCGGAGGGCGCACGGTCGCAGCCAGGTACTTCAGTCCCTGGTGGGCATGCCCCCCTCCTCCGCCGCCCGGAGGGCGCACGAGGCGCTCACGACGGCGCTTCGGCGACGTTGACGGGCACCCTCCCCCTGGATACGATCGCGTGCGTTCATTGGCCAATACCTGCAGAGTTGGTGCAGTGCCCAGCACCTTCAGACAGAACTACCATCACGCCGTCTTCAGCACGCGGCAGCGCAAATACCTCATCACACTGGAAATCGAGGTACGCTTGTATCCATTCCTCGACGGAGTCGTGCGCGACCTGCGCTGCACGCTCATGGCCATAGGCGGCACGCGGGATCACGTGCATCTTCTGATTCGGTACAGGGCGGACGTGTCGATCTCCGACGTGATGCGCCATATCAAGGGACGATCATCGAAGTGGATCAACGACACGTTTCCGAAGGAGGGGTATTTCTGCTGGCGGGAGGGCTACGCCGGGCTTACGGTCAGCCAGTCCGTGGTCGGCGACGTTGAGGCATATATTGCGCGGCAAATGGAACATCACAAGCGCGTGGACTTCAGGTCGGAACTTCTGGCCCTGCTGCGGGCGCATGGGGTCGAGTTCGACGAAGCGGACGTGTTCAAGTGAGTCGGGACGTCGAGTCGAGCGCGGATGCGATGGGCGCGAGCGCCTCGTGTGCCCTCCGGGCGGCAGAATCGGGGGGGGGCGACGAGCACCAGGGACTGAAGTCCCCGGCTACGATCGTGCGCCCTCCGGGCGGTGGATAGGGTGGGCCGTGTGGCGCATGTCGGCGGATTGGCCCGTTCGCCCCCGCGGTCCCCACAGCCTCGCGTCTGTGCGCTACGGTGATGGGTTGCGGCCAAGGCCCGCGCTGTGCACTCTGCAAATCGAACGGCATGCCGCACTCCGGGCAGCGTGGGTCGACCTGGCCGCGCAGGTCGTAGCCGCACCGGGCGCACGCGCCGGGCGGATAGACGGGGCGGTAGCGGTTCCGCAGCCAGACGAGGGCGCACAGGATCGAGGAGCTTACAACCCAGGATACGACGAAGGTCGTGACCGTCGGCGCCAGGCCGCGTGCCCATCTTTCGCTCATCGGTCCCGGGATTCTGACGAGGAGTTGGACAAACCCGGCGGACGCGCAAGCGGCCGAACCCGCCAGCGCCGTGCAGACGGCGAGTCTGTAATCCCGCAGTGGCCAGGCACAGGCGGCCAGCCCGCCCAGAAAGGCCAACCAGATCCCCGCGAGACAGAAGGGCCAGTAAGCGCTGAACCGGCTGAACAAGTACGCCCAACACGGGGGAACGAGACTCCCCAGCAGACCCGCGGCCACACACCGATGCCGGGCGAGAAAGCAATGGACGCAGCACCATACGCGCAGCAGCAGCGGCGGTGTGGCCGGGGGAGTGAACTCAGGGTCCGCGGCACCGAGCTGCCGCCGCGCCGCTTCCCGCCGGATCACTTCCAGCGCAGCGCCTTCATAGTCGTCTGGCGCCTTCAACGCCCGGACGACCGTGGCGTCCGGAGCCTGGCGCCACGCCTGTTCGAGCGGGGTCAGATCGCTTTCGGTCGCTGTCACGCAGCGCCGCCTTCACGATGGTCTACATTCCAGCCGTCAGAGGCATCAGGGCACCGCTGCGAGTTCGCGTCGCGGCTCGCGCAGAGGCGCAGAGTTGAGAGAAGGCAACGGGTTTCGTCCGATCGTACCCGAAGACGGCGATTCTCGCAACTGCTCACCTGGGTCGACACGGGTTTTTGCCGGATAATCCCGCTTCGGCGCTGCCGACCACGCTCCAGATTCGTCAGGATGTTCGGCATTTGTTTTCACCCAGCCACGGTACTCCGCCGAAAAACGCAAACCGCGGCCACCAGAACGCGATAAACACATACGACTCTTCTCCACCCTCTGCCCCCTTTGCGCCTCTGCGTGAGCTTCCGCTGCGCCGCGCGTGAACCCCCTCTTCAGCAGGCGGCCGCCCGGGGGGGGTCGGCAGCGTCGAAGACGGGTTCGATGATGCGGCGAAAGTGGGTGGCCGAGAGGGACACGGTGTCCCAGCGGGGCGAGCGGACGCGGGCGTGCTCGGCGTAACGGCGGGCCGGCGCCGCTAAGAAACAGTAGCGCTGCCCGCGGAACTCATAGACCCGTCCGGGCGGCGGCTGGCGGCACGACTCGTGGATCAGGTAGGCGAACACGAACGTACCCTCATAGCCGTCGCCGAAGACCGACTCCCAGGCGCTCATGCCCTCGACGTCCTCGCGCGTGACCCAGTTTTCCCAGTAGCGGCGGCCGGCGTCGCCGACGTAAGGGAAATGCCGCCCCTTGACGTCCACTAGCCACTTGCGCGAGGCGTCCGGATAGACCACGAAGTCGAAGGACTTGACGCGCACGTCGGCGAGCATGGTGCGCTTCTGCTCATCCACGCGGATGTAGGGCCGGCAAAAACGGCGCAGCGCGTCCTCGAAGGCGGATTCGTAGTGAACGTGTACCGCACCGGCGGGCAGAGCCATCAAACGTCTCCTCCGGGGTTAGAACGTTAGAAGGTTAGAAGGTTGAAGGTTGAAGGTTAGGATCAAGCGTTCGCACACGTCGAGCCTCCCCATTCTTCAACCTTCCAACCTGCAAACCTGCAACCTGCAACCTTCCAACCTGCAACCTTCCAACCTTCTAACCTTCCAACCCCATTACGGCGTCCTGGCCGTCGTGTCGACGCGCCGCACGTTGCCGGCCGCGTCTTCGATGGTCAACGTCGCCTGCGTGGTTCCGGTCACGTTGGCTTCGCCGGCCGCGGGCGGGTAACGCAGCCGCCGGGCGCCGGAGGCATCGGGCGGGCCGACCTCCAGCCGGCCCGCGGCGTTGGGGAGCGCGGTCCGCGTGCTGCCGTCGGCCAGGCGGATGTCGATGCGGGCGGTGTCGAACCGCCACTCGGCGGCGCCGCGCTCCAGCCGGAATTCGAAGACCGGCTGATGGAACTCGATCCGAATCGCATCGAACGCGATCCAGCGGTCGGGCGTCTCAGAGGGACTGTCGCTTTTGACCCACTGGTCGAACACGCGCATGTAATCCCGCCGCCCGCGCTGCTGGTACACGTCCGCACGGATCGTCAGCCCCTCCCCGGGTCGGACGGCGTCAAAAGGGTAGGAAAAGGTGAAATGGCCGCGATCGTCCGGCTCCGCTTCCACCCGCACGCCGGCAAATCGCAGCACGGCGTAGTCGGCCAGGCCCAGCGGACTGAGCGGCGCTTCCTGGAACGGGCGCCACGGGTCGCGCAGCACCAGATCGAAGTCGACGGTCTCGCCCACCTGCGCGACCTGACGGCGGGCGACCGACCAGTCGCCGGACGACCTGGGACCGGTGCTGGCCGCCAGCGAGGAAATGGCGCAGCCGGACGACGGCAGCCCGACCGCGGCGAGCACCACGGCCGCAACGGCGTGGGAAGACCGGCCCTGCACGTAAGCCAGGCGGTGTGGCGCTGCGTCGGTCATCCGTGGATCCTATGCACCGCTGTGCCGCGCCGCGGCGCCGATGCGATGGTGCCGCCGGGGCGGTTTCGGCTCGCCCAGGTCGGCGCCGAGCTTCTGCCGGGCGTACGCTTCCACCTGGCCGGCGTGGGTGAAGACCAGGTCGTAGGTGTAGGCGCCGCCGGCGTAATCGCACTCGTGCGGCTCGTACTCGCGGCAGATCTTCGGGCGCGTCTGGTAGATGCCGCACAGGTTGTCGGGCCGCAGGTTCTTGCAGCGGGCCTGGAACTGCACGTACCACTGGCCCTCTTCGACGAAGACGCTCACGCCCTCGTGCATCACGTACCATCGGATGTCGTCGTAGTCGCGCGGCCCGCGCGGCTTGTCGATCGGCAGCGCGATGTAGCGGCAGCAGGCGGCGGTGCAGTGTTCACACAGCACGGAGCCGGCGATATCGAGCGATCGGGACACAGCTTGCCTTTCGCAGATTCCCGCCGGATTATAAAAGTCGCGCGGATCGGGTCAACGCGATCGCGGCCGGGCGGCGGTCGCCCCGGGCGCCTTGCCGCTCGAGGACCCGCCGGCGGAGGACAGCGTGCGCATCGTAGCCGGGAAGTGGCGAAGCCGGCGCCTGAACTGGCCGCGGGGCGGCGTGACGCGGCCGGTGCCGGACCGCGTGCGCGAAGCGATCTTCAACGTGCTGGGCGCTTACTACGGGACGCCCGGCGAACTGCCCGCGCTGCACGTGGCGGACGTCTTCGCGGGGGGCGGGTCGATGGGTCTGGAAGCACTGTCGCGCGGCGCCGCCACCTGCCGTTTCTTCGAACGCGACCCGGCCGCGCTGAGGGCGCTGGAGGCGAACCTGCGAACGCTGGACGCAGGACCGGCGGCACAAATCCAGCGGTACGATGCCTGGTCGGCCCGCATGACCGGCGTGCGAACGGACCCGGTCGATCTGATCCTGCTCGACCCGCCCTACGAGTCCGCCCGCGACGCCTCCCCGGACGGTCCGGTGGGGCGATTCCTGGCGCGCCACCACGACGCCGTCGCGCCCGATGCGCTGGTGGTGCTGCACCATGAGTCGCGGGTGGAATTCGCCGACGGTTCGGCGTCCGGCTGGCGGGTCTACAAGCGCCTGGTGATCGGATCGAACGGCGTCACCGTGTTCCGTCGAGATGACTGAGTCCCTTCCAACCGCACGCGCAGCGGCCTTGAAGGTCGTCCGGACCCTGCACCAGGCGGGACACGTGGCGCTTCTGGCCGGCGGCTGCGTGCGCGACATGCTGCTGGGGCAGGCGCCGCAGGACTATGACGTGGCCACCGACGCCCGGCCCGACGACGTTCAGCGCCTCTTCCGCCGCTGCCGCGCGGTGGGGCGGAAGTTCGGCGTGGTGCTGGTGCGGGTCTACCGCCACGACGTGGAAGTCGCGACCTTCCGCAGCGATCATTCCTACTCCGACGGGCGCCGGCCGGACCGCGTGGAGTTCACCGACGCCCGCCAGGATGCGCTGCGCCGCGACTTCACCATCAACGGCATGTTCCTGGATCCGCTCTCCGACCGGGTGATCGACTACGTCGGCGGCCAGGCGGATCTGGCGGCCGGCGTGATCCGCACCATCGGCGACGCGCGCGAACGGTTCCGCGAAGATCATCTGCGGCTGCTGCGGGCGGTGCGGTTCGCCGCCCGGCTGGGATTCGAGCTTGAGCCGGCCACGCTGTCGGCGATGCAGGCGGAGGCCGCCAGCCTGGGGGGCATCAGCGCCGAGCGCGTCTGGATGGAACTCGAGAAGATCATCACCGATCGAAGCCGCGCCCGCGGGTGGGAGCTGCTGACGCTCGCGGGGCTGCACCACTATCTGGCGGAGGGTTGGGACTGGACGGAAGAGCAGGCGCGGCAGAGCGGGGCATTGCTGGATCGTCTGCCCCTCCACGCCGTCGATGCCCCGCTGGCCCTGGCGGCGCTGGTGAGCGACCGCCCCCCGTCGGCGGTGATCCCATTGAGCGAAGCGCTGCGGCTGAGCAACGACTGCGCTGATCGCACGCGCAGGCTGCTCCAGCACCTGCCGAAGATGCGCCGGCCGTCAGCATGGGAGGAAGCAGACGTGCGGCTGGCGGCCGCCGACCCGGACCGAGCGCTTCTGATCGACCTGGCCCGAGCGGAGCTTTCGGCGCGGGCGGCGGAAGGGGCTCGCGCATCCGGGGTAGCCGGTGCGGAGAGGGGCGCGCCCTCTGAGGGCGGCGCTGCGGCGGCGGAAACCGGCGCGGAGCGGGACGCGGCCGCGGGGGGGGGTGAGGAAGACATTCGCCGCTTCGAGAGGCTGGCGGCACGGATCCTGGCGTGGGACCCGGCCGCGGCCACGCCGCCGCCGCTGCTGACGGGCGACGACCTTATCGCGGCCGGTCACACGCCCGGCCCCGCCTTCCGCCCTGCCCTCGACGCCGCCTATCGTGCGCAACTCAACGGCGAGGTGGCCAGCGCCGCCGAAGCGCTGGCGCGGGCACGATCCGTGCTGGACGCCGGGTGAATCGCAGCCCTCCCGGCGGCTGAGAACGTGCCGCGATGGTGTCAGGCCACGATGTCCGGAGCATGGATGGCGTCACGCTACGCGCTGACGCCATTCCTTTCATCAGGCGCAATCGCAGCGCTTCCGCTTGATCTTGCAGAATCCCGGACGCCCGTCCGGGCAGTTCTGGCGGACCACGATCTTCGTCCTGCACGACCCTACGTCGTCGCACGCGACGCCCGAATCCAGTCCGCAGGGCTGCGGCTCACCGCAGGCCTGGCAACCGCCCTTGGCCTTGACTTTCTGCTCGAGGTAGCGGCAGGTCGACCGGCTCTGCCGGCACTCCTCGAAGCCGTTGCGGCAAGTGCCGGGATTGTCACAGGCGGGTCCGTCCGGGCAGATGCCCACGCACAGGCTGGGCTTATCCGGGCAGCAACTGTCGTGCATGCAGAACCGACCCGGATCGCAGTCGTCATCCGTCTGGCACGCCGGATTGGTGCAGCGGGCGTCATTCGGGTCGGCGCAGCCGCCGCGGCCGTCGCTGCGCGTGGCGCAGAGGCACCGGCCGTCCACGCTTTCCCCGACCGCGCCGAACGCGCTGGCGACCGCATCGGCCGGCGCGGATGGGGCCGGGGCCGCCGCGACACTCGAATTCACGAATGTCGTCGCAGCCGCCGCAATGCTCGAATCCCCATTCACCGGCGCGGCCGCCCGGGCGCTGAACGCCATTGCCGCGGTGAGCAGACTGAAAACCCACATTCTCATCTCGATGTCTCCCCAGACACAGATACGTAGCACCATCGGCGGAACGACCCCTCCGCCGCGCGGCCGAGCTGATCCGTTCGGGCGTGACGCTTCGCCGGCCCGGCTGAAGCTCAATACCACAATAGGGATTCGTGGAACGCGATTCAAGTCCGTTTGCACGCCCGGCGCGCGACGTCGTAGAATGGCGGACCCCGGCCTCGGGGGAGTCTGTGCCATGGCCACGTTGCTGATCGCCGTCGGGACGTTCGTCGCTTACCTGGTCGCGTACCACACGTACGGACGGTGGCTGGGGCGCAGGATCTTCCAACTCAGCGCCGACGCGATCGTTCCCAGCGTCGAAATCAACGACGGCCGCGACTACGTGCCCACGCCGAAGGAAGTCGTCTTCGGCCATCACTTCACCAGCATCGCCGGGACCGGGCCGATCGTCGGCCCCGCCATCGCGGTGTTCTGGGGGTGGGTGCCGGCGCTGGTCTGGGTACTGCTCGGGTCGATCTTCATCGGGGCGGTACACGACTTCGGCGCGCTGGTGGTGAGCATGCGCAGCCGCGGGCAGACGGTCGGCGAGGTGGCCGGGCGGATGATCAACCGGCGGGCGCGGCTGCTCTTCCTGGCGATCCTGTTTATGGCCCTGACGGTGGTGATCGGGATCTTCGGCCTGGTCATCGCGGTGATCTTCGCCGTCTACCCGGTCAGCGTGTTTCCCCTCTGGTGCGAGATTCCCATGGCCGTGGCGGTGGGCTTCTGGGTCTACAAGCGCAACGGCAGCCTGCTGGTCCCGTCGCTGATCGTGCTGGGGCTGATGTACGTGACGATCTGGATCGGCGCTTACTACCTCCCGATCGACCTGACGGCCTGGGGCATCGCCCCCCACGGCGCGGCTGCCGCCGCCGCGGGGCAGTCGCCCTATCTGAATGCCATCGTCATCTGGACGGTCGTTCTGCTGGTGTACTGCTTCTTCGCCTCGGTACTGCCGGTGTGGACGCTGTTGCAGCCGCGCGACTTCATCAACAGCCACGAGTTGACGTTGGCGCTGGGGCTGCTGTTCCTGGGGCTGTTGGCGGCCTCGATCTCCGGGGGGGGGATCGAGTTCGTGGCGCCGGCGGTCAATGCGTCGCCGCCGCCGGACGCCCCGCCGATCATCCCGTTCCTGTTCATCACCATCGCCTGCGGGGCGGTGAGCGGGTTCCACTGCCTGGTCTCCAGCGGCACCTCCAGCAAGCAGATCCGCCGCGAGCCGGACGCGAAGCTGATCGGCTACGGGGCCATGCTGCTGGAGGGGGGGCTGGCGGTGGTAGTGATCCTGGCGTGTACGGCCGGGCTGGGCAAGGGCGTCTACGACTACGACCCCGCCCTGGGCCGATACGTGGCCGCGGTCCACGACGGCGCGGCCGTGACCGGCGTGGAAGCGTGGAACAAGTACTATGGCGCCGGCTCCTGGGCGAAGATGCGCCTGCCGGAGATGATAGGCGGCTTTATCGAGGGGGGGGCGAACATGCTGGCCGCCCTCCGCATCCCGGTCACGCTCGGCATCGGCATCATGGCGGTGCTGGTGGCGTCGTTCGCCGCCACCACGCTGGACACCGCCACCCGGCTCCAGCGCTACGTGGTCACCGAGCTGGCGGACGCGGTGGGGGCCAGGCCGCTGACCCACCCGTGGGCCGCCACCGTGGTGGCGGTGCTCACCGGGGGGGGGATCGCCATGATCGCCGGTCCCAACGGCCCCGGCAGCGGCGGGCTGATTCTGTGGCCGGTGTTCGGCGCCACCAACCAACTGCTGGCAGGCCTGTCGTTCCTGGTGATCGCCTTCTATCTGCTCCGCCACGGCCGGCCGGTGTGGTTCTTGATCGCGCCGATGGCGCTGATGATCGTGCTGCCAGCGTGGGTGCTGATCGTCCAGCTCTTCGGCGACGGCGGCTGGCTCGCGTCGCGTCAGTGGCCGCTGGTCGGCATCGGCGGCGCGACGCTCCTGCTGCAATTCTGGATGGTCGTCGAAGGCGGGCTGATGTGGCAGCGCGCCCGGGGCGTCGCCCCCCCCCCGCTGCCGCCGCTGATCCGCTCATGCGCCGCGTGTGGACACTCGCTGCGCAACCCCAAGTCCGCTGTCTGCCCCGAGTGCGGGTCCGCGGCGCTGACGCGCGAACTGCTGCCCACCGCCGGCGCGGCGTCGCGGTGAAACAGCGCCGGACCGCGGGAGCGATGCGACGATGGGTGGCCGCGGCGGCAGCGCGGCCGGACGGGTTGCGACCGCGAACATGCGCCGGCGATTCGCGCCGGTATCGGACTCACCGCGATACCTGCCCAGTCCCGGACTCGACGTTTCACTCAGAAGGCGTCACTCGAGCGCTGGAGTTAGCCTCCGGGTCGGCCGTCACGAGAATCTCGCCGACGGGGGCTACCTGCAGCGAGTCCAGGAACGCCAGCAGGGTGGCCCGTTCCTCCGCGGTCAGCACAACGAACGCGTCACGAGATGCCTGCCCCTCTCCGCCATGGCGCAACACGGCGTCTTCGATCGTGGGTGAACTGCCGTCGTGCCACCAGGGGCCGGTGTCGCGCCCGCCCCAGAGTTCCGTGGTCATCATAAGCTCTTTTGGAATCGGCGGCAGCGTTTCGTCGATGCGCTGCGCGTAAGCGCCGCCTTCGTAATTCGGCTTGCTGAGGTCGACCGGCTGGTCTAGCGGTTCATGCGATTCCGGGCCGAGATCGTGCCGTTTGAGATCGCCCCACAATCGCACGAGCACGGAGCCGTCAGTTTCACGGATCGGCCGGCCCGCGCCGAGCGTCTGAGTTTCCGTCAGATCGACGCTCAACGTCTTCCCGCTGGAGCTTGTGTACCGCCACGTCGGATCGTTGAGCTTCAGGAAGGGGACGTGGCATTCCGTGCATCCGATGCTCTGCATGAGTTGACGGCCGCGGGCGATGGCTTCATCCTCCTGGTCCACCTCCTGAGGAATGGGCATACAGACCTGAAAAAGCGTCATCGCGGTCAATTCGCCTTCCGTCAGCTCGTTGACGACTCCGTCTTCATCCGCGTCCCACGTGTCAGGCCGCCTGGTCGCGTCTTTCATGAGCAGAAACTCGGTGGATTGGATGCCGTGATGGCGATTCAGAGCGCCGCGCGTGAAAATGCGGATGGTGGCTTCGTGGCCTTTGGCGTGGAACGGGCGGAGGCGCAGGTCCGCGTCGATGCCTTGCACGCCGCTCGTATCGACCGTTCCGTCCGGGTGAGCCGTGATCGAGCCGTAATCCACACCCTTGCTGACCAGGACCCGCGTCGCGTCGCTCCCCGTGGCCTGCGCTTCCACGACGGCCTCATCGCGAATCGCCTGCAACTCCAGGCTGATCTCCTTCGCCAGAAGCTCCAACAACGCCAGCCCGTGAACAGTAGGCGTGTTGCGTTCGTTGGAGCCGGCGATGGTGGGATTGACCGGGTCGTCGAGACTGACAAGGACGTTTCCGGCATTATTTCCCCAGCCGAGGATGACGCCGTTGCCCAGGCCGTGGCAACTCATGCAGGACGTTGAATCCGGCCCCGGCAGGCGGTTGATGTTGGGCGCAGGGCGGCCGTCTCCGTTACCGAAGCCGTCTTCCAACTTCCAGTTACGGATGGCCAGGTTCCGCCCAAGGTACATCACTTCGGGAACTGACAACTCGCCGGAGTCGATTCGGGCCTGTTCCAGACGCTGGCGGCCGGCGTCCGGGTCGTCGGACGGCGGAAAGACGTCGACGCAGGCAAGCCACGAAGTTGTCGCACAGACCAGAATGGGCAGAAACGTTTTGCGTTGCATGTTATGTCCTCTTTCGGCGGAGCGATCTTGTCACGGCAAGCTGGCTCGCACCCTGGTTTACTCGTGTGGGAGCAGACAGCGAAGACCAATGAGAGTTGTCACCACCTGCTCACCTGGAACGCGCCGTACGAGACCCGTTCTGGCGCCCGGATCCAATTGGCGGTCGTCCGCCTCGTGCTCACGCCTGCCCGAGCCCTACGTGACCGGTCCGGCGCGGGGGATCGCCGGCGGCGGACGCCGGCGCATCCCATTGCATCACTCCCGCCCGACCCTTGGCGCGAACGCCAGCCCCTTGGAAGTGTGATCCAGTACACCGACAGGCTGGACGGCCCCCGCCGGCGATACTCGGAAGAATCCATTCGCGCCGACGTCGCCCAAGAGGAACGTCTGCAGCTCGGTCCAGAAGACCATGGCGCCGGCCTCCGAGTATTCGATCCCGCTCAGCGGGATTGCGGTCACGGTCAGGGTGTCGAGCGAAATCGCCTCAAGGATGGTGCCGTTGGGATCGTTCCTGAGGCCGATTCCGGACGCGTGGTACAGTCGGCCGTCGGCCGGATTGAACGCGATCGTTTCGCCATCGTCCCCGTTACCGAGCGGCAGGATAAGGGTTGGCGATGCGTCCAGAGTGCTCAGCGTGAACAGAGATTCGGGTTGAGCCGCGCCGTCGCCCGTCACGCCGTAGAGGATACCGTCGCCGTCGAACGCCAGCCCGGCAAAGGAATCCCCGGTGTCGCCGATGACGTTGGCGAAACCGGTCCGCGGGTCGATGACGCCCAGTCGCCGCGAAGGTCCGCCGAGGTTGAGCAGAGCATAGAGTTCCAGTGTGCGCGGGTGGGTCGCCAAGCCGTTGCCACCCTGGATCGGAACTTCTCCATCTACCAAAACGGGCAGGGCGAAGATCGTCTGCCCGGTCAGCGGGTCGATCTCGCGAAGCAGTGCGTCGCGCGGGGAAATGGAGTAGAGCGAGAGCGCAACGTCAGCGCTCAGCGTGATGGGGCCGACATCCGTCACGCCGCCCGGAACCGGCGGGGTCGGATCGCTCTGCCCGGTGTGCAGTTGACCGTCGATCAGAGCGGAGGCATCAACGACGATGTCGCCCTGGTCCGCCCGCACGCCCGGCAGCGAGAACGTACCGTCCGGTTCAGTCACCCCCCGCACGCCGTCCGTTTCCACGTCCGCGTTGGCGACCGGATTGCCGAGCGGATCCAGAACCAACCCGACCACGGTCGTTTCGCACTCGTCGGGCACGCCGTTCAGATTGCCGTCGTCGCTGGTGCCGTTGGCGATGTCCTCGTCATCCGGAACAAAGTTGCCATTGCAATCGGACTGGCACTCGTCGGGAATGCCATCCGGCTGGCCGCCCGTGCCGATGAGGTCCGGCGCCCCGCCGTCGATGTCCAGGTCATCCGGGATGAGATTGCCGTTGCAGTCGGACTGGCACTCGTCGGGGATACCGTCCGGCAGGCCGCCCGCGCCGACCACGTCGGGGGCCCCGTTGGTAATGTCAACGTCATCAGGGATGAGGTTGCCGTTGCAGTCGGACTGGCACTCGTCGGGAACACCGTCCGGCTGCCCGTCGTCGCCGATGATGTCTTCGCTGGTCCCCTCGGCGATGTCGCAGATGTCGGCCCGTCCGTTCGGCTGGCAGTCCACCTCGTCGAATCCGCCGCCGGAGAATCTCAACGTGTTGGCGATCAGCCGATAGAACTCGGCGTTGTTTCCGCCGAAATTCCCACCCTGGGGAAAGAGGTTGAGCCCGGTCACCGTGCCGTCCGCATTCCGGGCCATCATGGGCCGGCCGGACGTGTCCTGGGCCAGCAGGGTCGCGCCGGCGTCCAGCGCCGGGCGGGCGAAGTTACTGTTGCGGAAGAAAGTGATGGCGCCGACGTTGATTCCCTCGAAGATCGGATCGTCCGGCGCCGTGACGTTCAGCAGGCCCGGCGTGCCGTTTTGACCCGTGTTGACCAGCGGAGAGTAGCCGGTCGTCGTGATGCGTCCCAGGACGCTCCACGGATTGCTGAACGAGTACGTACAGATGACCAGTTGCCCGCCGCCGTCGACGTAGTCCGCCAATCGGTCGCCGAGCAACGTTCGGTTATTGGGCACAAAATTCGTGTAGTTCAGCACCACGTCGTGCTGCAACAGGAAGTCCACCGTGGGTGTGCCGCCGCGGGAGTCGAACGTATTGACCTCGGTAAAGAAACCCGTGGCGAGCATCTCGTTACGCGGAAAAACGGAGGTCGAGTCCGCCCCCACGATCAGCAGCGAGATGTCTCCGCGAAGCGCGCCGGTGCCGACCTCGATGACGCCGACATCCGTCAGCCCGCCGCGCACCGGCGGAAAGGCATCCGAGGTTCCGCGCACCGTGCGGCCGTTGATCAGGGCGACCACCTCGACCTCGATGTCACCCAGTATGGTGGGGACGCCGACGATCACGAACTCGCCATTCGGATCGGTCACGTCCTGCAGGCCGTTGAACGTCGTCACGGTCGCGTCGGGCAGCGGTCCGCAGGGGCCATTCACCACGCCCACCACGGTCGTGAGCGGATCGGGGATGACGTTCACCGTCACCGAGACGGTCTCCGAGATGTTATTGCCGATATCCACAGCCCGAGCGGCGATGTTCAGGGGGCCCGGCTCGGGCGCGGTCAGCATCGCGACGTACGGCGCGGCCGTGTCGGTCGCCACCAATTCGCCATTGACCAGGAACTGCACCGCCGCCACCAGCACGTCGTCCTGGGCATCGACTTCGACGTTGAAAGCCTGGCCTTCAACCAGTTCGTCCCCTTCGCCCGGCGTGAGAATCTCGACGGTGGGGGGCACGCCCAAGTCGTCGGTCAGCTCGAAGAACTGCCCCACGTGCAGGCGGCCGTTGTTGCAACAGCCGTGGTCGCTGATGCCGGTGGTGCCCGTCATGTAGACGAAACCGGTCTCGGCATCGATGCCGGTGCCGTTGTCGTCTCGACCCGAACTGGCAAAGAAGTCGATCAAGAGCGACGGCACCGGCGTCTGCGGGTTGGTGATGTTGAACGTGTGTACCGAGTTGACGGAAATGACGTCGGCGCAGAGTGCCAAGCCGGTCGAGGTGACCACGTCGGTGTAGAACCCGGGCGGTGGCGACTGGGCGGTCAGCACCGGCACGAAGGGGTTGGACGTGTCGATCGCCACGAGTCCGCCGGGGTTGCCGGTGGCGTTGCCGTCCGCCACGTAGGCGATGTTGTTTGCGAAGTACACGTCGAAGGCGTCGACGGTATCGAGGTTGCTGATGATCTGCGGCGCCGTGGGCACTGAAACGTCGATGATCTGCAAGCCGCGACTGCGATCCGCCAGGAAGGCCAGGTGGCGCAGCGGGTCGACGTCGATGCCGAAGGCGTTGCCCGGCGTTTCGACCGACCCGACGATGACCGGGTTGGCCGGATTCGTCGCATCGACGACCTGAAGCCCGAAGGTCCCGTCGGCCACGAAAGCGTAGGTGCCGCAGACGGCGACGTCGTTGGCCACGCCGGGCGTATCCACCGAGCCCAGCAGGCTGGGGTTCTGCGGATCCTGGATATCGATGATGGCCAGGCCTGACGTCCCGTCCGCCAGGTAGGCGCAATTGCCGCTGACGCGGACGTCGTTGCCGTTGCCGGGCGTGTTCAGCGTCGCGGCCACAACCGGAGCGTTGGGCGTTGAGACGTCCACGACCACGAGTCCCCCCGCGCCGGCCGCGACGTAGGCGTGATCGCCCACCGCGTCCACGTTGTTCGGCTGGCCGCCCGGGATCTGCACGAAGCCCAGCCCGCGCGGGTTGAAAAGCGTCACGTCCACCGGCACGTCCACCTGCAAGGCGCCGCTGCGGACGGTGACGGTAGCACTGCCGGGGTTGCCGGCGAACAGCCGCCCGTCCGGCCCGCCGAAGTTCACGATGGTCAGATTGCTGGAGGCGTAGGTGGTCCCCGTCGCGGTCGAGGTGACGTCGACGACCCGCTCGTCGGGCAGCGTTCCGGTGACGCGCAACTGGCGGCTGACTTCCTGCGGCAGGATGGCGTTGGTGCGCAGCGTGACGAAGCTCGGCTCCACCTGGAGGTCCACCAGGCGGCCGGCGTAGCGGGCGCTGTCGGCGTCGAGCGGGTCCGTCCCGTCGGCCACTTCGTCGCCGTCGTCGACGCCGTCGCCGTCGGTGTCGGCCACGAAGATGAGCGTCCCGCGCTCGCACTCCTCGATCGCGTTCAGTCCGTCGGCGTCGACGTCCTCAAGCGCGTCGGCGGCGTTGTCGGGGTCGAGGCCCTTGGCGATTTCGATGTCGTTGGGAATGCCGTCACCGTCGCTGTCGCCGACGAAGCTGACCTGGATGAAGATGCCGCCCAGGATGTTCTCGTTCAAGGCCGAGATGAGCGCCCGCCCGTTGTCCACGGCCGTCACCAGGCCGTCCGGGGAGACCGTGGCGACGGCGGGATTGGACGTAATGTACGTGGTCCCCTGATCGCCCAGGGAGACATCGACCTGCTGACCGTCGGGCAGCGTCGCGATGACCACGATCTGGGTCGTCTGGCCCGGCTCGGTCAGCGTGCTGGGGTCCGCGGACAGGCTGATGCGTTCCGGCACGGGGTCGGCGTCGTCGAGGGTGAAGGTCGACTCGAACCCGGTGATGGTGTTGGCGTTGATGGCGAAGAACTTGGACGTTCCCGTGCGGGTGACGCCGTCCTGGACGCAGGTGAACCGTGCCCGCACCAGCCCGATGCCGGCCGGCAGGTTGTTCACCCGCCACGTCCCGTCCGGCCGCACCTCCGCCACCCGGTTGAGGATGCCGACCACGCACATCTGGGGCGGCGCCTGGGCGAACGCGGCCCCCGCACCTAGGCTCGATGCTATGATGCTCGCGCAGCCGCAGATCGTCACTACCGACCGAGTAACCATTCGCGTGCAGTTCCCAAACATCGAATCACCTCGCTATTGCGTCTTGCCGCTCCCTATGGCCGCGCTCCGCAGACGGATCGCGCCTTCTCAGCGGTGCCCATTCATCCTGATCGTGCCTGCACTGCGGTTAGAAACCAAGCTACAGCACACAACGATGCATCAGCTCCAATCCGACTGCCTTGTTACTCAAGGCTCCGAGCCAGGTTCGTCGCTAACCTCTAACCTCCCGCTTCGACCCAACTCGTCGGGCGATATGAATACACCCTCATGAAATACCCAGAATCGATCATATTCCCGCGCTACACCCCGGGCGGACTGCAACCGAGCTTTCGTCGTTTCGTTAACACCGGACGCTATCCGATCCTCGAGCACGAGCGTCGTCAAACCAATGCCCAGTATCTCGCGCAGAATCAGGCCGTTCACCTGCACCTCCAGCAAGGAGAGACTCTCATTGGACTCAAGCTGATTCAGGATCGGCTGGACAACCGGCGCGCCAATCGACACCAGCGCCTTGGCTGCAAAGAAACTATCGAAAGGCGGGACAAGCTCCCTCTGCCCGCTGTCGGCCAAACCCTGATGCGCCACCCGGGCCTTCATCTGCATCAACAATGGCACGGCTTCTACGGCTCGATATTCACCAAGGAGCTGCACTGCGATGTACAACGGATCGTCATTCTTGTAAAACTTCAATCCGTCCGCTCTCGCCGACCACTGCTCGACGATGACCACGAGTTCGCGAACCTCGGCCTTTCTTTGTTCCACCAGCGCCAGATACGCCTCCCGCCGGCGAGCCCCTGCGGACGCCGTGATTTGCTCGATCCAGGATCGTTTCGTCTGCGGGTACACTTGCTGTCCCCAAGCGATGACTCCACCGATCCCTACAATGCTCGCCGCCGCGAAGACGACAACGGCCAGAAATCGCTTCTCGTTCATGGCTTATTCGCCTAGAAACCGTCGTTCGTAAGGTCGAAGGCATGCCCGGGCGGCGCGTTCTCTACCCAGACATTCTGGACGGCGCGACTTTCAACGGTCCCATTCGCACCACTGGTTACGAAGCCGCCAGCAATCATGTCGTCGCCGCCAATAATCGCGGCAAACTGTGGAATGGCGCTATCGAGAACCGCGTCGGCTCCGGGCCCTACGGCATTAGCATTGGCCGCCCCCATCGCTCCAAATGCCAGCAACTGTTGATCGGTGTGCTTGACGAGAGCGATGTGCAGGCGCCAGTTTGCGAAATCCGAGATACGATACCAGTTTCCGTCCAGTTCGAGTCGCGCGAACTCACCGAAATGGATGCGCAACTCTAATGTATCTCCAACGTTTTGTTCTCCTGGAACGAACGAACACACTGGCGTATCAACGCTGGTCAATGACCCTGCATCCGGAGCATTGTACGGATCGTCGTCCTCGTCGCCCGCGTGCCCATCGTCGTTGCCGATCCTGTCATCACCGGGGTAGGCTACCGTGGCGCGGATACCTGCAACGTTCACCGGGGCTCCGTTTATCCTGTAGCTCTGGCGGACCCGTCGCGAAATATCCCATTTTTGCGTGGCCCCGCCAGCCAAATCGAGGCCCCCGAGCGTGTTCGTGCCTGCGCCTGGGGGATTCGTTGTGTTTGCGCCTGAGAGATCCGGCCGGTCCGCATCGGTGATAATCGCCGCCGGCTGGATGGTCGCCCGCCAGTGAACCTCAGCCCCGACTTGCGTTGTTACGTTGGCCGGAACTGTTCCGACAAATGTCTGGGTCGGCCCTGAGGTAGATGTAGTGGCCAGATTGGCCCAAACGACCCATACGAACCCTTCCCAACATGTCTTCCCATCAATCTTTATTCGTACCGGGATTTTCTTCGCGTCTGCACTGGAGAGCTTGGCCGTCCGCTTGTCGTCTCCGACCGCTGGCGAGGTGATGCCGGCCCCGTCGGCTTCCCATACGAGTGCCATCCTCGTCTTCTCGTTGTCGGGAGAAATCATCGCTTGCAGGATGATGTCGCCCGTGTTGCGTGCACAAACAAAGTGCTCTTTCCCGTTAACCATTGCGCTCGCAATCTTGTGCGTATTCGTGTCACTGGCATGAACGGCGACGGACTGCACCTTGACGATCGATACGACGGCATCATCGGTATCGCTCTCTCCGGACTCACAGGTCCACTTCGCAGTGACGGTTTTGGTCCCCGGCGTAGTAAACTTGGTTTTGAACGTCAACCCCTCTCCGGTCGCGGGCATCTCGCCGCCGCTCCAGGTCATCTTGCCGGGGGTGGGGCTCCCCGTGGCGGTGAAAGTTATCTCTTCGCCGACGCACACCACCTTGTCCTTTCCGCTGGTGATCGTACACTGCGCCGACGCCGCGCCGCCTGAAGGGTTGCTCGGCCCGGCGCAGTGCCAGCCGCCTTTGACGATGCCGAAGCCGGGGTCGGAGCAGATCTGGGCGCCGTCCTCGGTGACCGTCCCCGGGCCGATGTCCACGAAGCGGCCCAAGTCGTGGTCGAAGGAGTACATGTTGGTCATCTGTCCGGGCGTGAGCCGCTCGCTGTTGGGGTAGCAGATGGGCGCCGGCGGGTCGAGGTGGACGTCGGGCGGCTGGATGGTGATGACGATGGTCGGCTGCAAGCCGTCCGAGGGCGTCATGGGCACCTTGTCCGAGTGGACCTGCGTCACGGAGACGTTCCCCGGTCTGTGTACGCCGCCGAACGTGGTCGAGTGCGGCAGCACCGTCATCTTAAACCCGGGCACGTTGTCGAGGAAGATGTCCACCGGCACATCACCGCCGACGACCGGGCCGTCCACGATCGGCAGCAGATACACCGGCATGCCGAGCGTGTTCTCCACGCCGGCGATCGTGACCACGTCGAAGGCGAGGTGGGGCCAGTTGCCCGGACGGGTGGCCGTGCTCCCGTCTGCGTTCAGGCGAATGGGGCCGACCGGCACGTCGGTCAGCAGGAACTGGCCCTGCTCGTCCGACCGCGTGCTGATCAGCGTGTTATGGACGGACATGGTCACGCCGGGGATCGGCTGGTCGGCATTGTCCAAGACGACGCCGCTGAAGGTGGTGTCCGCCGGGTTTCCGGCCGTGACGCCGGAGGCGACGAACGTCGCCGGGATCGTGTCCACTCCGACGATGCGCGCTTCCACCACGTTGTTCTCAATCCCCGCGTCCGGGCCGAGCACCAGGTTGGCGGCCGCCCGCCCGGCCACGTCGGTATTGACGACGAACGTCCCCGCGTCGCTCTCCACGAACTTGCCGCCGCCCTCGATGACCTTGAACTCGATCGGGATGCCCGAGACGCAGTTGTTGCCGGCGTCGAAGATCACGATGCCCAATGGCTCCGGCAGCGGCGAGTTGACGACGCCCTTCTGGACCGCCCCCATCGAAACGTTGATCTGGACCGGCGGGCCGCCGATGCTGGTGGCGACGAACACCGCCTTGCCCTCGAACCCGGCCGCGGTCGCCTCTACCCGGTTGCACCCCTCGCCGGTCCGTGTCCCGGTGATAAGGCGCGCCGCCGCCAGCCCGTTGACGTCGCTGTTGACCGCCACCACCCGCTTGCTGTTGGAGGCGAAGAACCCGTTGTTCTGCGTGACGCGAAATACCACGGCCCGGTCGCGTACGGGGTTGCCGGCCTCGTCCACCACCTTCGCCACCAGATCGGCCGGAAGAGGCTCCAGCGTGCCCGCGGACTGGTTGTTGCCTGAATCGACCAGGATCTTCTTGACGGCCGTATCGTCGTAGCGGACGCGAACGGTGGTCTCTCCGACGTTGCCGACTTCGTCGGTGGCGCGGGCGACGACGTTGTTGTTGCCGGGCGCCAGCGGTACGTCCGCGGCGCTGAAAGCGCCGTTCGACACCGGGACCACGATGCCGTTGACTTCGCAGCGCGGTTCCGCGTCATTGATGAGGCCCTTGATCGGGTCGTTGATGGCCCCGGTGACGGTGATCCGGTCTGCGTACACGACGGTGTCGGGTTTGGGCGAGCTGATCACGACCACAGGGGCGGTGTTGTCCCTCACCAGCCGCACCGTGTCGGACACGATGGTGCCGTCGGCATGTCGCGCCACCGCGTGAACCGTATTGGTGCCGGGAACCAGCGCCAGCGCCGGCAACGAGAACGTCTTGCCGTCGACCACCGCCGGCAGGCCGTTGACCTCGACCGCGACCGGCGAACCGGTGAAGCGGCCGCTGACATCAACCGTTGCGGCGGCGGTCACGGAGAGGTTCTCGGGGGCCTCGATCTTGATGCTCAGGACGCCCAGCGGTACCACGCCCAGGCACGAGCCCTCGAAGCCGAACGGCCGCCGCGCCGGGTTGACGAACTCAAGACGGTGGAGGGCACTGGTTTCGGAGGGGGTCAGCTTGTTGTCGTCACCGATGACGCCGGAGAAGTCGAAATAGGGCTTGCCGTCCGGAGTGACCCCGTCCGCGTTGGCGACGGAAACGCCGGGGGCATTGATCGAAGTCACGACCAGCAGCAGCGGAGCTTCCACGGTCTGGTCGGGCGAGACGTTGGTCACGGAGGCGTCGGTGACGAGCCGTCCGGTGCGGCGGTCGAACCGGGTGTTCTGATAGCTGATCGTCACGAAGCTCGCGACGTCATCCAGTTCTTCGAAGTTGATGGGCTGGGCCTGAACCGCCGGCGGAGCGCTCATGACGGCGGCGCACACGGCCCATGCCACGAGGCACCTGCTGCAAGGCGTCAGACTTCCCGCGATCTTCCGCTGACGGGGCATGCTCATCGGCGAGTCTCCATCACTTCTCAGACCGCGGCTTCGAAGCGCGCACGGGACACGAGCGCATGGTTAAGAAACCACGGCAGCAAATGCTCTTGACCAGCAATCAAACTAACGCGTCGGCCGGCCCGGCCTCGAACCGGGGACGCCTGAACTGTCTGCGCGATGCTCTCGCTCGCCGGTGCTACTTGAATCTGCTCGCTGACCGGCGAGGAAAAGCGCACCTCACTACAGTCGCACCCGGACGCGCCCCCGGATGCGACCACGACAACCGCTCAGCACTGCCGCCAGGAATCTGGTTGGCCATCTCCGTGACCTTCCGGCGACCGATAATCACCTACTCCGCTCCCGGCGCTACCGATCTGACTCGCACCGCCCTCGATCAGGGCACCGTCAAGCTCGACGCCGACGTATCAGGGGAATCGACATCAGCCCCATCGCCGCCAGCAGCGCCGCGGAGGGTGCGGGAACCTGCACAAGCTGGATGTTATCAACCAGGCCCGTCGATACTTTTCCGTCATCCGACTGAACCAGGAGAAACGAGAGCGTCAGTTCGTCGCCTGCGACCAGACCCAGCCCCGTAAGATCAAGCGTATATCGGCCAGTCAAGTCGATGCCCGCACCAACCACGCCGCCGCCGAAATTGTCGAGAACCCCGGAATCGTCGTAAGTCATGAACGTATCGAAGCCGCCGAACAGCGGTCCGCCGACGCTCGGTATCAGGGCCACGTCTACGAAGTCATCGAAGATCCGATTGGGATCGACGGGACCTCCGAACGTAAAGTCCATCTGAAAGTCGAACGACAGCGAGATAGGGTCGTTAGTCAGTGTAAAGGTCTGCTCGAGGAGGCCCGGAAAGGTCAAAACGAAATCGCCCTCGTCGAGGTTGGCCGCATCGGAAGGCCCGGCTACTGCGACTTCACCGTCCGTAAACCAGTTGTCCAGCTTGTCCGGCCCATCGGTGAAGGCGCCGTTCATCAGGTCCGCCCGCGCGACGCCGCAACCGAACAAGACCACGATTGCAATAGCTCGTCCGCCGTGCATGAGAGTCCTCCTCCGTCCCAAGTTGTCGCTGTTTCTTCCGGCCTGCGTTGCGAGGGGCCTGGCAACGCAACCCCCATGATACCTGCCGAGCCGGCCATGTCAAGAAAAAAATTCTCCTGTCCGTTTCTTTTCCGGGTGGCCCTTCCCCAGGCTGACCCTCCGCCTTCCGGCCGCTCCCTTTCCCCGGCGAACGGCGATGGCTGGAACCGGTCGGATTCAAAATAACCTGTTGAACGCCGTCGCGCAACTATTTGTGGGTATTACGATTACGGCAATTCGCGAGCGGAGGCGCGGGTGGGCTGGAACGTCGCGCAGACCGGCTGGTAGCGGACGCCAGCGGGAAGCACCGGTCGAGAACGGGTGTTAGACGCGGCTCTGGGCCGCTCACGCCGAGCGGCCCATGCCCCCCGATTCACGACGGCATTTGCCCCGCGCGAGTTGGCGCCGCACAGGATCACCGGTCGAGAGCGGGGGCGACACATAACACCCGTTGTAAACCGGCGCCAGACGCGACGAGTAAACGTGCCTCCGCCCTTACGCCTTCACCTCCGCCGCCGAGCGCCGTGCGTCCTGGATCATGGCGGTGATCTCATCCACGCGCGATTGGGGCGTTGCGGTGCGCGGGGCGTCGATCGGTTCGGTTGCCGCGCCCGCCCCAGCGCCGGTGCCAGTCCGCGCACCTTTGCCGCCACTCCCGCCGTTCCACTCGCCCGGCTTGAGGCTTCGGCGCAGCGACTCGGCGGCACGCTCGACGGTGGCCGTCGGGTGCGTCGCCCCGATCGACGGCGTGCGGGCGAGCGTCTGATCGAGCCGCGACTGTGCCCGCACCGCTTCTTCGACCCATTGCTGCAGCGTACACGACGCCCGGTCGGTCTCGGTCAGGAGCTGCCGCAGGCGCTCATCGGCCTCGGTCGACACGCGAGTGAACTCGCCGGTCTTCTCGTTGGCCTCCAGCGTCGTCTTCGACAGCGCGGTGAACACCTTGCGCACGGCGCGGCAGACGTTTTCGAGCTGCGCCGCCTGGTTGCGGGCGTCCTCGACGATCGACGTGGGGCCGCTGACGGCGTGCGTGACTTCGGACTGGAGCGTGCGCACTTCCTGCTGGATGGCGGCGGTGCGGTCGGCGAGTTCCTCCGCCTGCGTCGTGAGTTCGCGCAGCATCCGGTCCGCGGCCTCCATCGACAGGTCGCGCTCGTCGATGCGCCGCAACAGGTCGTCCGCCCGGCTGACCAGGTCCGCACCCTCGTGGAAGCGCCGTTCGAGTTCCGCCACCATCGACTCGTTGAATCGCTGCGATTCCGCCATCGACGCGATCACCTCGCGTCCGCCCTGGCACAGGTGCGACATGCGCTCGACGACCGTCGCCGCTTCCTGACGCGCTTCCTGCTGAGCGTTCAGGACGCGCCGCGCCTCCTGGCAGCACAACTCCAGCGTGGTCGCCGCCGTGCGGGCCTCGTCGGCCGCGGTGGTGGCGCGGTCGGCCGCCTCGGAGGCGCCTTCGATGGACTCCTGAAGCGATCGCGACAGCCCCTGGGCCGAGCGCAATACGCCGATCGTGCTCTTCAGCCGCTCGGCGATCTCGAGCGCTTCTCGGCGCTCGGCGCTTAAGGCCTGGCGGCACGAGCCGGCCTTTTGGGTGGCCTCGGTCAGCGCTGCGGCGCACTCTTGCGCCTGCGCCAGTGCCGTGTGGACCGACCGTTCGAGGGGCTCGACGTCCCTGCCCAAAAGGGCCAACTGGTCCGTTCGTTCCTGAACGGCGTCGCCGGCCGCGCGGGCATCGGCCACCAGCGTTTCGATGTGCGCCCGCGCCCGCTGCACGTGGGCGTCCAGGTCGGCGGCGGATTCGCGCGTCCGCCGGCCGATGGCCGCAGCGCTGGACTCGACCCGATCCGCCAGCGCGGCGCCGGCGTCGGCGGCCTCGCGGGTACGCTGTTCCAGCACGACGGCCACGGACTCGCCCTGCGCCGCCCGCTGCTGCTGCGTCGATGCGATCCGCTGCGCTTCCGTCGAAAGCCGCTCGAGTTGTTCCACGCTCGGTTCCACCGATCCCAGGGCGCGCTCGAGGCGGGCAAGGGTCTCGGAGGCGTCCTCCCGGGCGGTGCGCAGTTGGTCCTGCCGCCGGGCCGCGGCCTCCGCCAGTTCGCGCATGTTTGCGAATGCCTTTTCGAGTTCGGTGACAAGCTGCCGATTCGCCTCCGCCCGCGCCGTCGCTTCGTGAAGCGTGTCGACCAGGCCGGCGGCGCGATCGTTGGCCTCTACCACCTGTTGCAGCCGGCCTTTCACCTCATCGACCTGGGCGAGCGCCTGGCAGACCGACTGCGCCTGCTCCAGCAGAGCGTGGCCCGCCCGCGTCGAGTCGCAGAGCGTGCGGGTGACGTCTGAGGCCGCGGCCACGTGCGATCCCAATGCTTCCAGCTTCTGGTTCGCCCGGCCCACCTCGACGGTCAGCGCCTCGCGGATCTGGCGGGCGTCGTCCAGCAGTCCAACGATGGCTTCGCTGCGATCCAGCTCGCGCGCGGCCGCGGCCGCGGTGGACTCCAGCCGGCCGCAATAGTCGTTGAACTGCCGATGGGCGTCCGTCACGCGTGATTCCAGCGTCCGGCAGGCGGCGTCCGCTCGGCCCTTGCCCGCGTTCAGTTTTTCGAGCAGATCGCCCGCCTCCGCACGGACCTGCTGGATGTCGTCCAGCCGTGCCGCCGTCCTTTCGATGTCCTCGGCCGCCCGCCGGAACTGGTCGAAACGCCCGGCGACGTCGTCACAGCGGCGGCTGATGTCGTCGAACCGCGCCGCGACTTCGTCACACCGCCGGCGGGCGTCGTCCACGCGGTCCACGGTTTGTCCCAGCGCCGCGGCCTTGCGCTTGGCGTCGTCGATGCGCTCGCACGCCGAGCCGATGTTGATCAGGCAGTTGGCGACGGTGTGGTGAATCGACTCGGCGCAGCCGATGGCTTCCCGGATTTCCGCGATCGCACCGTCGCCGCGCCGCGTGGCGGCATCGACGTCGGCGCTGATCCGGTCCGCCCGAGCGCGGCATTCGTCGGTCTTCCACTCGATCGACTTGGCGCGTTCGAGCCAGGCGTCCAGGGTTTCGGGCAGCGTGGCGGACAGCGCAGTCGCCCGCGTTTCGCTCGCGTCCACCCTCTCCGCGACTTCGTCGACCAGCCCCCGCAGATGACTGATTCGCTGGGGCGACGCTTCGACGGCCGCGGCCACCGCCTGGTGATCCGTGCGGCAGCGTTGGACCGTCTCCTCCAGGGCAGCGGCGTCTTGCGTCATCGCCCGCAGGGTCGTTGCGGCCGTCTCGATCCGCTGCTGGGCATCCAGCGAACCGCGCTCCAACTGCTCCAGGGCCGCGGTGGCGACCTGCACGCGGTCGCCGATCACCGTCGTGCGTTCCTGCATACCCTGTTGGTTCCGCTCGATCTGCGCCGACGTGGCCGCGATCCGCTCGATATCCTCCGCGCGCTGGGAGACGTCCGCGCGGCACTGCTCGACCGCCTCGCGGGCCGACCGCGCAGCGGCGTCGAGCTGCCCGATGGTCTCCTCCCCCGCGGTCAGGCTGCTCATCAGGTGGGTGATCCTCTGCTGGGCGTTCTCGCCGGAGACCAGCAGCTTCTGAGCATATTCGCCCAGGCGTTCTTCGATCTGGGCCGCCCGGCGGCAGGCGGCGTCGAGTTCCTCGATGCGCTCGATGATCGGCGTCGCCCCCGCCAGCCGGTCCCCCAGCAGGTTCTCGAGTTCGGCGATGCGCTTTTCGTAGCGCTCCGCCAGGGCGTTCATCCGCTGATCGAACTGCTCGACGGTTTCGTCGACGTCCAGCGTCTTGCGCTCCAGCGCCTCGAGGGCGCCGCAGGCGCGCTCGACCTTGCCGTCCAGGCGCCGTTCAAGCTGCTCGCGGTCCTCGCCCCACCGGTCCAGGAAGGCATGGCAGGCCTCGGCCTGCCGGATGGTGCGCTCCAGGCGCTCCATCACCGCTTCGGCGCTGCCCATGAGAAGTTCGGTCGAGCGAGCGACGGACTCCTGGCGGCGCAGATGGGCGGCGCCGCGGCCGAGCATCTCCTCCACCTGCCGGGCGAGTAGTTCGCCACGGTGATAGGTCTGCGCTGCCGCGGAACCGGCGGCTGCGCCGGCGCGACGCACGCAGACCGAATCGACGTCCGTTTCGTGGGCTTCGAGGACGGCGCCGGAACGTCCATCGGTGCGACCGGCGGCCGCGAGCGGTTGCAACGTTGCCGCCGGCGGCGCCTGTGCCGTGGCCGGCGTGTGCGCCGGGGCGGGCGTCTGCGCCGTGACCGGCGTCTGCGCCTGCGGCGCTGCTGAGTCAGCGGCCATTTCCCTCCACACTTCTTCGATGATCGCCGCGCTGACGCCGGTTGCGCCCGAGCCGTAGGCGTGAACCAGGGCGGCATCGCAGAGGCGGTTGACCAGGCGGGGATTGCCGCCTGCGCAGCGATGGATCAGCGACAATGCCTCCTCGGCAAAGATTCTCGCATCTGCCCCTCCCCCGGCGTGCCGCCATCGGCCGGTCACGTAGGCCCGCGTATCGTCCAGCGTCATGGCGGACAGCGACCGCGCCCCGGCCGCTCGCTGACGAAACGTCTCCAGCCCGCTCTGTTGCAGGAGCGCGTGGACGCGCGGCTGGCCGACAAGGAAAAGCTGGACCGGCCGGTCCGCGTGCGACTCCGATTCCGTCAGCATGGCCAGGCTGCGGACATCCGACTCCATCAGCCGCTCCGCCTGGTCCACAAGGAGGATCGCCGTCCCGCGGCTGCCGGTGAGCTTGCCCAGCACGCGCTGGATGCGCCCCACCAGCCGGGTACGGCTGCGCGTCTGGCCGCGGGTGGCGTCGAGCTTCCTGGCGATCGTGGCCAGCAGGTCGAAGCGCCCGCCGGTCATGCAGGTCACGCGGACGATGGGGTGGGTGGACGTCAGCCGCTTTTCCAGCACGCGCACCAGCAAACTCTTGCCCAGTCCCGCTTCGCCGACTACCAGGGTCACGCCGCTTCCGTGGCGGGCGTCGTAGTCCATCGCCGCCAGGGTTTCTTCGTGGGCCGACGTGGAGCAGAAGAACTCCGGGTCGGGCTGATCGTCGAAAGGGCGGCGTTGCAGGCCAAAGTGGTTGCAGTACATCTCGAACCTCGATCGAGGACGGCGCGTTCGCCCGGGAGAGTGCGCGGGCGCATGACTGATCGGATTATCGGAAAACCGGAAACGACGCTGGAATTATCGGGCAGTATGGGCGGCAGAAGGTACCGATTCCCCGCCCCCCGGACTTGCTTTTTCGGGCGCGAATCGTAGCATACTGATCCACAACGGTCAGGATACCGATATCGCGATGACGCCGCGGCGCCGTGATGGCGCCGGGCAGCCCAAAGGCCCGCGGAGATTCTTCAGATGCAAGACGTTCGCCCCTCGACACCGCCGCCGCTACCGACAGCGAACCCGCCGACACCCGCGGCCCGACCGACCGACGCCCTTCCCCACCCCGCCCTGACGGCTTACCTGATGGTCACCTCTCACGCGGCACGACAGCTACGCAGAAAGCAATCGAATCAGCCGGTCTACGCGGGCCAGGACTGACGCGACGATCCGCCCGCCTTGGAATCGGGGCTGCGGGTGTGGCACCGGCTTCCAGCCAGTGTTGGGTGTGGCACCGGTTTTCAACCGGTGTCCGCCCGGCATGAATGCCGGGGCTCTGGGTGTGGCGCCGACTTCCAGCCAGTGTGCAGTGTGGCACCGGCTTCCAATCGGTGGTCTGCGGCCCTGGCGGGGCCGGGGGGTGTAGCCACGGGTGGAGCGCAGGCCGCGCCAGCGGCCGAAGCGGAACCCGTGGAAGGCATCCCTCTCCCACCCCCCCCCGCCCCGAACGGGCGGAGGCGGCGTCAGCGTTGAATGTATGGGGCGTCGCAAGAACTGCAACATGAGTTATCAAGGAATGACTGCGATTACATGGTCTTTGGGGGGGCATCTGGTCAGACGGTTTTTCTCGATTGCTCTAAACGTACCGGTACACATCACGGCTACACTCAGTGGGCATTGTCGGCAACGCACGGAATTGGCGCTGGAGTGCGTCATTTGGAGTCGTATGCCAATCCGGGCGGGCGCGGCGCCGCCGCCTCTGCCGGGGCGGAGAAGGCAACGTGGAGTAGTTGTGGGAACAGTCCGGTTTCATGCGATCATTGGCTCAATGAATCCAACTGCGATTCTTAGTGTTCCTGTTACTCTCGCGGTTGGAACTGTTCGTCTGCTCGAACCGCGCGCCGCCTCCGCCCCTTCGGGGCGGGCTGATTCTATTGCGACGCTTCCCACGGGTTCCGCTTCTCCCCCCTTACGGCGGGCTTCGCTCCACCCGTAGCTACACCCCTTGGCCCCTCCGGGGCCGCCGTCATAGTAGGGGTCGATGACGCCGTGATTGACCGTCTGGCTGTACAGGTGGACCTCGCGTTTGATCTGGTTGCCGGGGCCCAGCACCAGCACGCCGCTGCTGATGTGCAAGACGTCGAAGAGTCCGCCCGCACTCCCGTTGCCGCGGAAACAGCCACTGCCCTTGGTCACAATCGTGGTATGGGGCGCAATCGCGAGCGACGCCCCCTCGACGATGTTCTCGATCCGCCCGTCCGAGACCAGCGCACCGCCGCCCTCCAAGTGGAGGACTACATTGTCATCGAGCCGGAGGAGACAGTTCCGCTCGACGACCAGGCCGTCGACGCCCATGATGAACAGGTAATTGACGTGACCGGCGCCGGACCCCACCGTCGTCACGCTGTTCGTCCCCGCCCGAGGCTGAGCGATCTTCAGGGACAACAGATAGATCGAGTCACCGGTCCTGTGGTGGTAGATCACCGGTTGACAGTCTCGAGGCGGCACGACGACGGCATCCGCGTTGTTCCGGTTTTTCCCAGGCCAGTTATTGGCTCCCGGATCAGGATGCCAGTTCCAGCGCTGGGTCCAGTCGCGATTGATGAACCCCGTCCATTGGTACTCCCGCGCCACCGCAGGTCCGGTCAGGAGGCAGAGGCTCACGATGCTTATCAGCACCATTACAATGAACTTCATGTCACCCTCCTCGTTCTCCGCTAACCAATTCCCGCCGGTGGCCACGGCTCCGAAGGTCGAATGCTGGGAGGTTGAAAGGTCAAAGGTTGCAGGTTGAAGGTTGAAGGTTGCAGGTTGAAGGTTGAAGGTTGAAGGTTGAAGGTTGAAGGTTGACGGTTGACGGTTGACGGATCGAAAGTCGAAGATCGAAAGCCTGGAAGGTTGGAAGGTTGGAAGGTTGGGTGGTTGGAAGGTTGCGGAGTCGCTGGATCCGGGGGCGTGAAGCCGCCCGGCGTCGATCAACCAGCACTTCCCGCACAGCGCCGACCATAACGCACCTCAGCCGCCACGGCACGGACGCGAAGCGTCCTTGCCGTCCGTCTGCGTTACAGTCCCCCGGATTGCGGCAAGCCTGCCCCCCCCAGCCGGCCCTACGATAAACATCATACGACTCGCAAAATGGGGCGTCAAGGGGGAAGCTACTTTTCTTATCGGCGGACGAAGAATCCGTAATACTCCGCACGCCCCACCGAACCCCAAAGCGTCCCGGGCGCAACGAACGCACGCCTGTTGCATGGTGAGAAGTGCGGGCGTCAGAGTGTGCCACCCCGGCTTGGGTCCGGTGGGAGCTGTGGCGCCACCTCACCTGCCCGGCAGCGCGCGATGCGATCGCGTTCGCACCGCCGGCTGCGCTCAATCGGCCACGGCGTCTTCCGAGAGCGTCAGCAGCGAGCGGAGCTTGTCGGTCGACAGCTCGGTGAGCCACTGCTCGCCGGCGCCGATGATGTTCTCGGCCAGGTCGCGCTTGGCTTCCAGCATGGCGTCGATACGCTCCTCCAGCGTGCCGACACAGATGAACTTGTGTACCTGAATGCGGCGGGTCTGGCCGATGCGGTACGCCCGGTCGGTGGCCTGCTGCTCGACGGCCGGGTTCCACCAGCGGTCGAAATGGAACACGTGATTGGCGGCCGTGAGGTTCAGCCCCACCCCGCCGGCCTTCAGCGACAATATGAACACCGGCGTTTCGTCCCGGCGGGCCTGAAACCGCTCGACCATCTGGGTGCGGGCGTGGTTGGGCGTGCCGCCGTGGAGGAAGAGGATCTCCCGGTCGAGCGTGCGCGTCAGCAGTTCCTGCAAGCGCTGGCCCATCTCGCGGAACTGGGTGAAGACCAGGGCGAAGTCGCCCTCCGCCACGACTTCTTCCAGCATCTCGCGCAGCCGGTCGCACTTGCCGCTGCGCTCGGGCAGCGGACCCGGCTCGCCGAGGAACTGGGCCGGGTGATTGCATATCTGCTTGAGCTTGACGATGGCCGCCAGGATCAGGCCGCGGCGCTGGATGCCGGCAGCGCCGTCGATGCTGCCCAGCATCTCGCTGGTGACCGCCTGATAAAGCCCCGCCTGCTCGCGGGTCAGGTTGCAGTAGACGTTCATCTCCATCTTCTCGGGCAGGTCGGAGATGATGTCCGGGTCCGTCTTGACCCGGCGGAGGATGAACGGGTGGATCAGCCGCCGCAGCCGCCGCGACTGCTCGCTGTCCTTGTGCCGCTCGATGGGCGCCGCGAAGCGGCGGCGAAACTCCGTCGCCGGGCCGAGCAGGTTGGGATTGAGGAAGTCCATGATGGACCAGAGCTCACCCACGTGGTTC
>QZJT01000063.1 GCA_003597935.1 Phycisphaerales bacterium
GCTGGAAAACGCATCTCGGTCTCCGACGCTGCCTGCCGGGGCGCGTTTTTTCAGTATCATGGCAGGTGCCGACCCGACTTGTGTAGTACAACGAGGCATTCATGCCGGGCGGTCTGCTGGGTTCACCGGCCGGAAACCGGTGCCACGCTGGGACACCGGTTACAAACCGGTGCCACACTCGGACACCGGTTACAAACCGGTGCCACATTGAGACACCGGTCGGAGCCGCGTGCCAGACGCTGACGGAGTTTGACGCATGTTCGGAGGCTTGTTGTCGGCGAGACTGAAGGCGGCGGAGAACGCGCTGCAGGCTGGACGGCTCGATGAGGCCTTCCGCCTGGCCAGCGCCCCCGACCTGTGCGATCAACGCCGCGCCAGGGCCGTGCTGGCGGAGCTGACCGACCGGTTCATCGAACGGGCGCGGGCACAATTCCGCGAAGAACGCTTCACCGAAGCCGCGTCCGACCTGGACAAGGCCGCTTTCGGCGGAACCCGAACGGAGGAGATCGCCGAGCTGCGCAAGCACGTCGCTACCGTCGCGGCCGAGGTCCGGCGGCAGGAAGTCTCACGCCGCGAGCGGGTGGATGCCGCCCGGCGGCGGCTGGAGTCCGGGTCCCTGGCAGCGGGGCGGAACATCCTGGAAGGAGCGTCGGAGACGGACCACGAGGCCAGGCGACTTCGTGAGGACGCGGATCGCCGCGAGCGTGAAGTCCGCGGGGCCGCCGGCCAGATCGAAGGACTCATCAAACAGGGCCTGCTGGGCCGGGCGGTGCAGCGGCTGGTTTCGGCACAGCGGCTCAACGCCCATGACCCCGCCCTGACTGCGCTGGAAAAACGAATCGTCGACCAGGTTCTGGATGCGGCGAAGTCGGCGTTGAAGGACGGCCGGCCCGGACGGGCGGCGGTGGAACTGAAGAGCCTCGGCACGTTGGCGGAGGGGAGCGTCGCGCGGCGGGAGCTTGAGGACATGCTCTCGCGGGCGAAAGCGGCCGGCGACGCGGCCCGGGGGCACGACTACGACGGCGCCCGCGAGCACGTGCTCGCCCTGGGGCGGCTCATGCCGGCAGCGAAGTGGATCGACAAGGCATTGGAGCAGCTTCGACAGCTTGACGAGATCGGCACGGCGCTGCGGGCAGGCCCGCTGGGCGAGCCGATCGACGGGCGCGTCGTCAAGGTGGCAGCGGGTGCGATCGCTCACCGCGGCCCGGCGCGACATCTCGATGAGACGATTGCGGTCGCTGCGGGCGGCGGCATCGGCGACGGCCTGCCGGACCGCCTGCTGATGCTGGTCGACGGCGGCGGCAGCTATCTGATCCTGCGCGGCGACCGGGTGTCGATCGGCCGGGCGGCGTCCAACCAGCCGGCGGACGTGGCGATCTACAGCGATATCGCGGAGCGGCACGCCCAGATCGCCCGCGTGGATGAAGATTATTTCCTGTTCGGCAGCCGCGACGTGGAAGTGGCGGGCCGGATGACGCGGCACCAGTTGCTGCGCGACGGCGACCGGGTGGTGCTGGCCAAACGGGCCAAGTTCGGCTTCCGCATGCCCAGCCGCAAGAGCCTGTCGGCCGTGCTGGATTTGAGCGATACGACGAAGATGCCCAACGACGTGCGGCGCGTGATCCTGTTCGACCGGCACGTCGGCATCGGGGCGGGATCGACGGCCCACGTGCGCTGCCCGCAGGCGCAGCAGTCGATGGTGCTGTTCGCCCGCGACGGGGCGCTGTGGCTGCGGCCGCAGAGCCGATGGGGCGGCCGAGGCGAGTTGAACGACCGAGGCGAGTTGAATGACCGAGGCGAGTTGAGCCGCCGAGGCGAGATGGTCGGGCGCGGCGAGATGGACGCGATCCGCGTCGAGATCGGCGAGCGCATCGAGCGCGGCGGCGTCAGCTTCGTGGTCGAGCCGTGGCAGGTGCAGAGCTTCGGCGCTACGCGGTTGTAGGAGGGATGTGTGGCACCGGCTTCCAGCCGGTGATCTGGTGTGGCTCCGGCCTGCAACCGGTGGTCCGGTGTGGCACCGGTTTGCAACCGGTGTCTTCAGCGAGCCGCGGGCTTCAGCCCGCGCGGACTCTCCGGAGCGGATGGGTGTTCAACCTGGATGGCGTCGATGAACGACGTTCGGAAGGAAGGCCGCGACGTGTTCGGACGCTTGGCTGAGTCGGTGAATCCGCGCGGGCTGAAGCCCGCGGCTCGCTTGGAAGGCTGAGCCTGAATGACTGGCGGTGTCTCTGTGTCGGCAGACACCGGTTGAAAACCGGTGCCACACAGGAAGGACCACGGGCAAGATGGCGGCGCCACAGGCTGGTTCCAAAAAAGCGGCGGAATCGTCATGGGCAAGGTGGTCGGAATCGCGAATACTGTTTTGGACGAACCGGTCGTGCCTGAATTCGTTACAATCGAGTCCGAACTGGAAGCGACCGGGCCTGGGCCCGCACCGAAAAACGCCGGATCCGGGTCCGGCCCGGAACCCGGCGAACCGCGACGAGCAGCAGGAAGAATGTCCTACACGTTCAAGAACGGTGACCGCCCCCTGCGGGGCTACACGATCCGCCGCGGCGTCGGCCGGGGAGGGTTCGGCGAGGTCTACTACGCGGTCAGCGACGGCGGTCGCGAAGTGGCGCTGAAGTACCTGCGCGACAACCCCGAGGTCGAGCTGCGCGGCGTCAGCCAGTGCATGAACCTCAAGTCGCCGCACCTGGTCACCATCTTCGACGTGATGAAAAACGACGACGGCGAGTACTTCGTCGTCATGGAGTACATCAGCGGCCCCAGTCTGAGAGACCTGTTGCTGGCCGAGCCGAAGGGCTTCGGCGTCGAAAAGGCGGCGTATTTTCTCAAGGAGATCGCCAGGGGCCTCTCGTACCTGCACGAGCGCGGCGTGGTCCATCGCGACCTCAAGCCGGCCAACATCTTCTTCGACGACGGCATGGTGAAGATCGTCGACTATGGCCTCAGCAAGTTCATCTCCGTCTCGCGGCACAGCGCCCAGACGGCCAGCGTCGGCACGGTTCACTACATGGCGCCGGAGGTCGGCGGCGGCGATTACTCGCGCGGCATCGACATCTACGCCCTGGGCGTCATCTTCTACGAGATGCTGCTGGGCCGCGTGCCGTTCGAGGGATCGAGCATGGGCGAGGTGCTGATGAAGCACCTGACCAGCCAGCCGGAGATCGACCAGTTGCCCGACCGGCTCGGACACGTCATCCGCAAGGCGCTGGCGAAGGATCCCAAGGATCGCTACCAGACCGTCGACGAGATGGTGTCGGACGCGACCGGCGAGCGCGAGCCGCTGGGCGGAAGCCGCGGCGGCGTGGATATGGATGTGAGCCTGTCCGGCGCGGTGGCACGACATGTGGCGAAGCTGGAGGCCCGCGGAGGCGGTGCGGCCGTTGCGTTACAGACACCGCCGGTTCCACCGCCGTTGCCGGCCGGGATGCGTTCCCCGTCGATGCCGCCATTCGCGCAGCCCGTAGCGCCGCTGGTTGCGGCCGCGGCTCCGGCACATGGCCTGGCGCCGGAGGTGGCCGCCGGTCAGGTGCGTTATGCGGGCTTCTGGATCCGCGTCGGCGCCTGCGTCATCGACTCGATCATCATCCTGGTGGTCACGGCCGGGGCCTGGCCTCTGTCCGCGATCGTCGGCATCGCCTACGAAGGGCTGATGGTCGGCCTGTGGAACGGCCAGACGCTGGGCAAGAAGGCGTGCGGCATCAAGGTCATCAGCGCCGACGGTCGGCCATGCGGCGTGGGTCAGGCATTCGGGCGATCGTTCGCCGGGATCATCAGCGGATTGATCCTCTGTATCGGATATCTGATGGTGGCATTCGACAGCCGAAAGCGGGCTTTGCACGACCGGATGGCGAATACGTTGCATATTTACGCCGGGAGCGGTGAACTCCCTCAACCGCAGATCCCGGGTTCGGCCGTCTCAAAAGCCGTTCCCGCCAGACACGTGACCGCGGACTGGTCGAATCTGAAAGTTGATCCGCGCGCATTCCACGAGGTAAAGGCAGCATTCTTGCGATATAGTGCTCTCGTGGATGGCAAGCGGTCGCTTGCGCCCTCTTCCAAGCAAGCGTACACCTACGGCGCACGGTGCTTTGTGCGTTGGCTCGAATCCGATTTTCAGCCCCGTCAGGAGCGGAATGCCGTGGCCTTCGGTGAGGGCGAAGCGGCAATTCGAGCAGCCATGCCAACTTCATTACGCGTCAGCCCTCGCGCTCTTGAGGAGATTGCGAGCGCGTTCTACCGTTATCAGGCCCAGGTTGATGGAAAACGGACGCTAGCCAGTTCAACCAAACAGGCATACATCCACGGTGCGGGCTGTTTCGTGCGTTGGCTACAGTCAGACTTCATGCCGGGCGGCCAGAACCGTGACTGAGTGCCCGGGGAAGAGCCGATCACGCAGGAGTATCGCCGACAAGCGGAGAAATTAACATGGAGATTAGCCCAGAATCCCTTCGCGAGATTAAGGCTGCCTTTGAAGAGTACAAACGAGAGGTTGAGGCTGCTGGCTTGAGCCCTTCATCGAAACAAACGTATGTCCATCGAGCTGATTGTTTCATGCGTTGGTTGGAAGGGACTTTCGAACCGGGTGGCCGGGATGTTTTTCCGGAGTGAGCGAGCTAAATCGCCGTGCGCGATTCGTAGCCACGTCGAAGCGGAAAGGTCCGACCGATTTCCCGGTTTGAAGGGCCGATTCTGTCAGCCCAGGCCGAAGGCCTGGGGACTGGCGTCGTAAGAACGAGCCGGCCCTGAAGGGGCCGTTCACCGCTCGGGCGGCGCGCCGCTGAACGACCCTTTCACGGTCGCGTCGACCGGGCATCGGAAACCCAGGGCTGCGCCCTGGGCTGACAGAGCGAGCCTTTCATGCTCGATGACTGTTAGGATCTGTCGATCATGGCATTCACCTTCAAACATGGCGAGCGACCGCTGGAGGGATACACCATCCAGCGGGGCGTCGGACGCGGCGGGTTCGGGGAAGTGTACTACGCCGTCAGCGACGGCGGGCGGGAGGTGGCGCTGAAGTTCCTGCGCGACAACCCGGAGGTCGAGCTGCGCGGCGTCAGCCAGTGCATGAACCTCAAGTCGCCGCACCTGGTCACCATCTTCGACGTGAAAAAAAGCGCCGACGGCGAATACTTCATCGTCATGGAATACATCACCGGCCCGTCGCTGCGTGACCTCTTGATCGCTGAGCCCAAGGGTCTGGGCGTGCAGAAGGCGACGTTTTTCCTCAAGGAGATCAGCAAGGGCCTGTCGTACCTGCACGACCGCGGCGTGGTCCATCGGGACCTCAAACCCGGCAACATTTTCTATGACGACGGCTACGTGAAGATCGGCGACTATGGCCTCAGCAAGTTCATCGCCGTCTCCCGTCACAGCGCCCAGACCGCCAGCGTCGGCACGGTGCATTACATGGCGCCGGAGGTCGGCAGCGGCAACTACTCGCGCGGCATCGACATCTATGCCCTGGGCGTGATGCTCTATGAGATGCTGCTGGGGCGGCTGCCGTTCGAGGGATCGAGCATGGGCGAGGTGCTCATGAAGCACCTGACCGAACGCCCCGAGATCGACGACCTGCCCGAACCGTTTGGCCGCGTGATCCACAAGGCGCTGGAGAAGGACCCGAAGGACCGCTACCAGACCGCCGACGAGATGGTCTCCGACGTGCTCGGCGCAGGCTCCGTGCAGGAGTCGATGGCGGGGTTCAGCCCGGAGCAGAGCCTGGCCGGCGCGGTCGCGCGGCACGGCCGCGACGTGCCCACCACGCCGGTGCCGTCGCCCAACCCCCCCCCGCCGCCGCCGCGGCCCGCCGGCCGGTTCGAGCCGAGCGATCTGCCGCCCAATCCGAGGCGCTTCGCCCAGACGGCCAGCCCCCAGATGCGGCCCTTCGCGGACCGGCTGGCGAAACGCGCCGACAAGCTGGCCCACAAGTACGACAAGGCCCTGCGCAAACTGGAGAAAAAGACCGGCGTGCCGCGGGCGAAGTTGGCGATCGAGCAGGGACCGCCTCCCTCGTCGCCGCCTCCTGCCGCCGGGGAGGGGCAAGGGGGCGTCGTGCTGACCCGCCGCGACCGCCGTCAGCGGATGGTGCTGGCCTGCATCATGGCGCTGGCGCTGCCGCTGACCTACGGGATCGTGGCGGGCAACGCGATGGGGCGGGCGGAATGGGGCGCCGCCGGGGGCATGATGGCGTTCGGTGCGGTCCTGGCGGCCGTGGCATCCTTCGGCGTGCTGCGCTGGCTCGGTCCGCAGGCGGCGCCGACCTGGGTGCAGCGGGTGGTGGGGGCGCTGTTGTTCGCTCCCGCCGCGTTCATCGGCGTCGCCCCGATTCTGGCCGACAGCGACGAGGAAGCGGGGCTGTCGATGGCGATCGCCCTGTTGATCGTCGGGGCGTTCGCACGCTGGAAGCGCACGCTCCAGCGCGGCGCCAGCGGCAGCGTGAGCATCGGCGAGGCGATCGGCCGCGCGTTCATCACCCTGATGGTGGCGGCGCCGCTGATGGGCATCTTCAACGCCCGCACCGAGGAGTGCATCTTCGTGGTGGCCGGCTCGGCCGGCGTGGCGACGCTGGTCGTGCAGATTCTCGGCTGGTGGATGCTGAGCACAGCAGCGCCGCAACCAGCCGAACCGGGCAGCGCCGCCGAGACCGCGCCGCAGGCCGACGCCCCGAAAGGCGCCAGGACGGTGCGCGCATTCGCCCTACGCCTCGGCGATGGTGCGTGCGAAACGAGCCTCCAGGAGTTGGACGTATCGTGCCAGGCGCCGCCGTTCTCGGATTCGCCGCCGCCGCCCCATGCCATTCCCGTCGCAGAACCGTCGTCGGGCCCGGCGGCGGTGGCCTCGGCCGTACCGGTCGCGCCGATGCGCAGCGGATTCGCCCGTGCCTTCTGGAGTCTGTTCGCGTTTGTGACGATCGTGGGCGCTATCCTGGCGTTCGTCTGGTCGCTGGTGGTGGCCAACACCGCCGCCAACGGGCCGCCGCTTCACGTTTCGATCAGCGCCTGCGTCGCGTTCGCGTGCATGGCGGGCTTTGCCATTTCCAAGACGACCCTGCGGCCGCGTGACGGGTTCTGGCGCGAGACCGCCCGGCCGTTCCTGATCGCCCTGCTGGCGACGGCGCTGGGCGTTTGTATCGTGATGCTGACGCCCGCCGGGGATAAGGCGCTGCGTCGGATCGAGACCGTCTCCATGCTCGACTCGACCACCGGCGCCCATACACGCCAGCTCCATACGTACGTGCCTCGCCACGCCCGGGCTCCCTACGTCGTCGGAGTGGTCGCCACTTCCCTCGCCCTGGCGGGCGCCTGCGGCGCCCGCGGCAGGCGACGCGTCACGTTCGCACCCTTCGTCATGCCCGGCGAAGCGGGATCGAACTACGGCCCGGACGACCGAGCGCCCGCGCAGGACGTCCTCTCGCCGACCGGCGCCGATGCACAGCGAGTGTGACCGAAACGTGTGCCGATGGTCGCCGGGCGGGTTTTCGCGTAGGGTATCGCGGGTGCAGCCGGTACACGTCGGGGCCGGCCGCGCCAGACCTTGCGATTCCCCGCGCCGCGACGCTGCGCCGCCATGGACACCGAAAACGCCGATCTGTTCCTGGTGGAGCGCATCCGCGACGGCGATCAGGCCGCCTGGCGACAACTCATCGACCGTTACCAGGGGCGGCTGCTGGCCTTCGCCCGCAGCCGGGCGCCCAGCCTGGCCGACGCCGAAGACGTGGTGCAGGAGGCACTGGTCGGCTTCGCGGCCTCGCTGGCCAACTACGACGAGTCGCGCTCGCTGGAGACGTATCTTTTCACCATCACCCGCTACAAGCTGTTCGACCTGATGCGGCAGAAGAAGCTGCCCATCCAGCAGGCGCCCGAAGAGGGCGGGGACTGGTGGGATCGAGCTGCGCCGTCGGCCGGCGAGACGCCCAGCAGTGCCGCGGCCGCGGCGGAGGCCACCCAGGCTCAGAAGGAGCTTCTCGGCGGATTGCTGTTGCGGCTGATCCATGAGCTGCGCGACCGGCAGGCGTTCAGCGATCTTCAGGTGATCGAGCTGATTTTTTTCGGCGGAACGCGGAACCTCGACGTGGCGGACTTGCTCGGCATGGACCAGAAGGCGGTGGCGGGCGTGAAGTTCCGGGCGATCCAGAAGTTGCGCAAGTTCCTGGAGGAGGGCGAGCCGGACGCCGCGGCCTGCATGGAGGAGGAGCGGGCCGAGGTCACCGTCTCCAGCGTCTGGCGCGAGCAGCGCCTGACCTGCCTGAAGCGGAGCACGCTGGGCTCCTACCTGCTGGGGCTGTTGGAAGACCCGTGGAAGAGCTACACCCAGTTCCACCTGGACGTGGTCGGCTGCCCGATGTGCGTCGCCAACCTGGAAGACCTCCAGCGCGAAGAGGAAGACGAAAAGGACGCGCAGGCGTCCCCGTCGGAACGGTTCTTCGCCTCGAGCGTGGGGTTCCTGCGGAAGGCGTGAAGGCGACCCCATCCCATTCGTCCATACTGTCCATTTCGTCCATTCAGTCCATCTCGTCCATCCCGTCCGTGCGCTACCGCGTGCAATAGCACTCCGCGGGAGCTATAATGGTCGGCTCAGTAGGACTTCCGAGGCCCCCTGTGCGAAACCGGAGGATGACGATGACACGAGCAATGGCTTTCTGTGGAGTTTGCGCCTGGTTGGCCGCCGGCGGCGCGGCCGTGGCGCAGGAGTTCAACGGCTGCGGCCAACTGATCCAGGGGATCGAGTGCGTGCTGTTTCAGCCCGACGAGGGTGGACTCTGGGTCCTCGACAACCGCGGCAACTTCCGCGTCGGCGACCGTGTACGCGTGATCGGCACACTCGACCGCGAGTGCATCACCATCTGCCAGCAGGGCGACGGCTGCATTCGCCGCAACTCGATCGACCTCTGCGAACCGCCCGTCAACTGCGGCGCGATCAAGAAGACCAAGGCCAGGTGCAAAGGCCGGCAGGGCAATTTCAAGGTCAAGGGCGTGGTCAAGTCCGGGCTGGCCCGCGGGGTGGAGTTGACCTTGCTTCTGGACAACGGTCAGGCCCGCGTGGCCGTCACCAACGACCGCGGCACGGCCAAGACCAGGTGGGCCGGCGTCGGCGACGGCCGTCACGAAGTCTGCATCGAACAGTGCGAGGGGCGTTGCGCCGCGACGGAGTGTTCGTGAGGAATGGCGAATAGCGAATAGCGAATAACGAATGAAGCATGCCCGCCGCCGAATCCGTAACGATGGCCTTTCCACCTCGCCGTGCGCAGTGATGCGCCACAAGCGAGCCGCGGGCTTCAGCCCCCAGCGGATTCTCCGTCTTCGAGTTGGCTGCGAATGGCGCGCGGTAAAATCGCTCGCCGCAGTGCCCAGTGAACGAACAAGAGGGAACCGGCCCCGACGGGCGGCTCCCTCCTTTGTTCAGAACGGCGTTTCCAGTTGCTCTTCCCTCACTCCCTCATTCCCTGACTCCCTCACTCCCTTCCCCTCACCATGGGTTCTTCACGTGGCACGCGCGGCCGGTCTTTACTATGTAATCCTGGTGATACTCCTCGGCGGGCCAGAACGTCTGCGCCGGCTCGACCTGCGTGACGATCTTGCGGTCGCCGAAGCGGCCGGACGCCTGCTGCTGCTTGATGAACGCCTCGGCCTCCGCCCTCTGTGCGTTGCTGGTCGTCCAGATGCCCGAGCGGTACTGGTCGCCCACGTCCGGCCCCTGCCGGTTGAGCTGCGTCGGGTCGTGCATCACGAAGAACGCCTCCAGCAGCCGGCCGAAGCTGATGTGCTGGGGGTCGAAGACGACCTTTACCGTTTCCGCGTGGCCCGTGGTGTCGGTGCAGACGTCCTTGTAGGTCGGGTTCGCTACGCGGCCCTGCATGTAGCCGCTGACGGCGTCGATGACGCCCGGACCCTTCTGGAAGTAGTGCTCGACGCCCCAGAAGCACCCGCCCGCGAAGTACGCCGTTTCCGTCTCGATCGGTCGGCTCTCGGCGGGCAGTTCAGTTCCTTTCTCGACGAAGTTGAGCGACGCGGAGTTCAGACAGTGCCGCTCACCCGTCGGACGCGGGCCGTCGTTGAAGACGTGGCCCAGGTGCGACCCGCAGCGGGCGCACTCGATCTCGGTGCGCACCATGCCGTGGCTGCGGTCCTCGACGCGGGCGACGTGGTCCGGGTCGAACTCGCGCCAGAAGCTCGGCCAGCCGGTGCCGGAATCGAACTTGTGCTCGCTGGAAAACAGCGGCAGCCCGCACACGGCGCAGACGTAGACGCCCTCCTTCTTGTTGTTCAAGAGCGTCCCGCAAAAGGCCGGCTCGGTGCCGGCCCGCTGCGTGACGTTGTACGCCTCCGGGCTGAGCTTTTTTGCCAGTTCTTCGACGCGCTGTGCGGGCAGCCGCGTGATGTCGTAATTCGACTTGGAGTGTCGGATGCTCATGTCGGTTTCACCTTCCTTGCGGGCTGCCGTCGAGCCGGCCGCGGCCGGGGGATCCATGGATGCCTCCGGCCGGCAGCCTAGAGCCAGCAGCGCCGTTGCCAATACCCACATAATTATCTCCTTTCGTTCACGAAGTCCCACCATTGTAGCTCTCCGCCTTCGACTCGGCCTGTTGGTCGGCGGAGGGGACGGATCATGATGCCACTGGAGTCCGACGCGGCGCAAGGAGTTGTCAGCGCGACCTGCTGCGTCGGTCGCAGAGAACCTGGACGCCCGCGATCCGGCCGTGGTGTCGCGGTTTTCAATTCCTTTGAAACGCAATTGCCGCCCTCCGCGGCTGCAATATCATACCCGCGTATGACCCCACCGACAGCCAGCCAGACGGCGGATGCGCCGACGCAACCCGCCTCGGCGACCGGCGCGGCGGCGCCCGTTGCTCCGAGCGAGCATACCGGTCCCTTGCTGCAGGCCCGGCCGGACCAGACGCCGCCCGCCGCCGCGCGGCGGGTGATGGTGACCGGTGGCGCCGGGTTCGTCGGGCGATACGTCGTGCGCGAACTGCTGCGCCGCGGCCACACGCCGGTCTGCCTGGTGCGCGACGCCGGCAGGCTGCTGGCCCACGTCCCCGGCCCCGCCCAGCTCCGCGTCGAGGTGGTGACCGGGTCGCTCTTTGACGCCGACGCGGTCGCACGGGCGGTGGAAGGCGCCGACGCCGTGATCCACCTGGTCGGCATCATCCTCGAATCGCTGCGCCAGACGTTCCGCAAGGTACACGTCGAGGGAACGCGGGCGGTGGTCCGCGCCGCCCAACAGGCGGGCGCCGGACGCTTCATTCACATGTCGGCGCTGGGGACCCGCCCGGACGCGGTGGCGCCCTACCATAAGACCAAATACGACGCGGAACAGATCGTCCGCGGCAGCGGGCTGGAATGGACCATCTTCCGGCCCAGCATCATTCACGGCCCGGACGGGGAGTTCATGCGGCTGATGAAGGCGTTCGTCCGGCCCCGCCCGTGGCACGGCCCCATCCTGGCGATGCCCTACTTCGGCAGCGGCGAGGGCAAACTCCAGCCCGTGTCGGTCCGGGACGTGGCGCACGTCTTCGTGGCTGCGCTGCACACGCCCGAGTCGATCGGCAAGACGTATTCACTGGGCGGCCCGGAGGTGTACAGTTGGAAGGAGCTGTACGCACTGTGTGCCCAGGCGATCCGCGGGAGCGTCAAGCGGCAGATGTCGGTGCCGATCCCGGTGGCGAACCTGCTGGCGCTGACGGTGATGAAGACGCCGCTGGTGCCGAAGCTGCTGCGGTTCAACCGCGGGCAGGTCGCCATGTCGCAGGAAGACAGCGTCTGCGACCGCCGCCCGGTGGAAGAGGCGTTCGGCGTCACGCTGCGCTCGTTCCGCGAGGAGCTGTTCGAGTATGCGGAGCTGATCCCGTAGGGAGTCAGGGAGTCAGGGAGTCAGGGAATGAGGGGGAAGGGGCGAGCAGATGACGTCCGGGGCGAAGCAGCCCAATCCGAACCGCGACCGTAAGGGAGCGGCCTTCACCAGAACATCCAGTCTTCCCACGTCAGCACGTAGGTGTACAGGAGCAGGTTCGTCACGCCGTGAGCGATGATGACGCAGGTCAGGCTCTTCTTCCAGTACATCAGGGCGTTGTAGAGCATCCAGCAGAAGATGCTCACCAGCCAGTTGTCGGGGTGCTGCAGGGTCGAGATCAGCGCCGTGCCCACGAAGGACAACCACGTGAAGGTCCCGTGCGGCACCTCCTCGAAGCGGTGGCGGTCCACCATGAAGCGCAACAGAAACCCGCGCCAGGCGGGCTCCTCGATCAGCGGCACGACGACCGTCACGCTGATCAGCTTCAGCGCCGCCTGCCAGCGCCACGAGAAAGCGCTGACGGATGCGTGCGGGGGGGCGACCTCCGGACGCGCGGGGAAGAGAAAGAGCCGCTCGCCCAGGTTGAAGCCGCCGATCTCGATGGCGTTGAACGCGTGCTGTCCGGCCACCCAGCCGACCGCGGCCATGACGCCGACGACGACGGCCGCCGGCAGTCGGGCCGGCCGCCAGGGACGGAAATACGCCCGCAGCAGCCAGACCACGTACAGGCACACGACCCCGCGGACCGCAATGAGCCAGGGCAGAAAGCCCGGGGCGATACGGTCCTCGAACGCGAAGATGCCGACGTAGAGCAGGTACGGGATCAGCCACGGGGCGTGCGGCCGCGAGCGGGCCAGCTTCCGCAGCCAGAGCGGTTCGTGGGCGTGGTCGGTCCTCGCGGGCGGGGAGTCGGCGGTCATGCCGGTGCCCTCGACGATCCCCGGACTGCTTCTGTCTGGCAGAGATCCGAGGTCAGCCTCGCACAGCCTGGCTTCTCAGAACAACACCTGGAAACCCGCGGCGCGAAAATGGCGGTCGTTCGTAAGTGCATGAACGATGCCAAGCCTGCGCATGACCAGAAACGACACATGATCCACAACACCGGCACGATCGGCATCGCCTCGCACATAGCTCTCCCATGCTTGTCGCCAATCGTCGTCCGTAGGGTGTATGAGGAAACCGCCCCGCTCCAGTTCAATGCGGAGTTCATCGACCGCTGGACGATAGGGTTTGCGCGCCGCCGAATTCGCACACTCCAGGAGAACAAACGAAGTCGTATACAGGGCCGTTGCACTGCGCGTCAGAAGCGCAAACGCCTCTTCGGCGGCGGCGTGCCATTGGTCGCTTCGATCCCATAGCGCGATCAGGCCCACAGTATCCGCGAACGCCGGTCTCACGGTTGGTGCTCGTTGTGGCGTGCCGAGACGTCCGACTCACCGGAGTCGAAGCGCCGGCCGAGGATCTCATAGACCCTTGCCAGTGAACCATTGTCGTCGCCGCCGCCGCGCTGGACCAGCCTTGGCTCGAACTCGACTTCGGAGCCTTCCGGCAGACCCACCGGTTCAAAGGGGCGAAAGACCCCATCCTCGAAGATCGCGTGAATTGTGCTCATGGGACTCACGACCGCTCATGAAGGCTCTGGTTTCTCCGAATCGGCCATGGGATTGTGGAACTCAATTCCACTGGGGCCTGCTATGCCCTTCGCTCTTGAACACTCTCCGCTCAAACGGGCTGTCGTCGATGAAACAGACCAGTTCCCGGTTCATCATCGCATCCTCGGCGCCATTCGAGTTCCTACGACAGATTCATCGTCAGCAGGAACTCGTTGTTCGTCCGCACTTTGGCGAGGCGGGCCTTCATCAGCTCCATGGCTTCGACCACGTTCATGTCGGACAGCACGCGGCGGAGGCGGTAGACCAGCTCCAGCTCCTTGGGGTGCATGAGCAGGTCTTCGCGTCGGGTGCCGGAGGCCGGGATGTCGATGGCCGGATAGGTGCGGCGCTCGACCAGGCGACGGTCCAGGTGCAGCTCGCTGTTGCCGGTTCCCTTGAACTCTTCGAAGATGACCTCGTCCATCTTCGAGCCGGTATCGACCAGGGCCGTACCGACGATGGTCAGCGAGCCGCCCTCTTCGATGTTGCGGGCGGCGCCGAAGAAGCGCTTGGGCTTCTGCAGGGCGTTGGCGTCGATACCGCCGGACAGGATCTTGCCCGAGTGCGGGATCTCGGTGTTGTAGGCGCGGGCCAGACGCGTGATCGAGTCGAGCAAGATGACCACGTCGCGGCCGTACTCGACCAGGCGGCGGGCGTTCTCGATGACCATCTCCGCCACCTGCACGTGGCGGGAGGCCGGCTCGTCGAACGTCGAACTGATCACCTGCGCCTCGGTGTTGCGCTCCATCTCGGTCACTTCCTCCGGGCGTTCGTCGATCAGCAGGATGATGACGATGCACTCAGGGTGATTGGCGGCGATGGAGTTGGCGACCTTCTGCAAGAGCACGGTCTTGCCGGTGCGCGGCGGGGCGACGATCAGCATGCGCTGGCCCTTGCCGATCGGCGTGACCAGGTCGACGATGCGCATGTTGAGTTCTTCCGGCTTGGTCTCCAGGATGATCCGCTGGTTGGGGAACAGCGGCGTCAGGTCCTCGAAGTTCGTTTTCTCGGTGACCGAGTCGGGGTCTTCGTAGTTGATCGCCTCGACGCGCAGCAGGGCGAAGTAGCGCTCCGATTCCTTGGGCGGGCGAATCTGGCCGGCCACGATGTGTCCGGTGCGCAGGCCGAAGCGGCGGATCTGCGACGGGCTGATGTAGATGTCGTCCGGGCCGGGCAGGTAGTTGAACTCCTGCGAGCGCAGGAAGCCGAACCCGTCCGGCAGGATCTCGAGGACCCCCTCGCCGTACATCAGGCCGTCGCGGTTGATCCGCTCCTTGATGATGCGGAAGATCAGGTCCTGCTTCTTCAGCCCCGTGTAGTCCTCCATCGCCTCGGCCTTGGCGACTTCGTGCAGTTCGCCGACGCTCATGCGCTGGAGCTGAGTGATGTGAAGCTCGCCGCGTTTGATCTCTTCGTACTTGGCGTGGGTATCGGGGTCTTTCCTGGTGGGCGCAGGGGCCGCTTCGGGCTCGGCCGCGGGCGCGGCCGCATCCTCCCCGTTCGCGTTGACGGTGACGTTGCCGTCCGCCGGCTTGCGATTGGTGGACTTCCTGCGTGTAGTGCGAGGCCTTTCGGTGCCCGCTTTCGCCATGGGACTTACCTCCTGACGGTGGTTGTGGGATTGACTTACGGGATCTGGAAATGACCCGATGGTGTACCGGATACTCCGGGGCAGAGCCGACGGCGCAACCGTTGATCTGTCAGGCCGTCCGCCGTGCGAATCGGTCGAGGATTTCTTCGAAGACCTTTTCGACCTGGGCGGGCAGCGCCTCGGCGCTGGAGTTGTTGCTAACGATATAGTCGGACTTTGCCTTCTTCTCGTCCAGTGAAATCTGGGAATTCGCGCGTCGATCCAGTTCGGCGGCGTTCCAGCCGCGGGCGGCCGCCAGCCGCGCCAACCGCGCCTCGGGCGGGGCGTCGACGCAGATGATCGCGTCGCACTCCCCGTCCAGCCCGGCTTCCAGCAGCTTGGGGCTGTCGAGCACGATGGCCCGCACCGCCGGATCGGCGTTCCACCGCTCGATGACCTCCGCGCGCCGCCGGGCCATCCGCGGATAGAGCAGTGACTCGAGCCGCGTCAACTGGGCAGCGTCGGCGAACACGATCCGGGCGACCGCCGCCCGGTCCACGACGCCTCCCGGCGCCACCGCGTCGCCCCACCATCGGGCCAGGGTCGCCGCCACTTCCGGGCAGGCCAGTTCCCGATGCGCCTCGCGGTCGGCGTCGATCACGCCGGCGCCCAGCGAGCCGAGAATCGCCGCTACGGTCGACTTGCCCGCCCCGATGCTACCGACCAGTCCTATGATCGGCTTGCTGCGCATGGCGGTGGGCGACGGCTGTTTCCTGGGCCTTTCTCGAACCGGCCGACGCTTTCGGCCGGTCTGGCCTGCCGGGGGCCGCTGCGGGCGTCAAATCGAAGGAGATTCCGCGTTGGATCGACCTGAAGCGCCCGCGGGACTTCCGCACCGCAGGCCGCCACCGAGAGGCTGGTTCAGCGTAGCATCGAACGCCTCGTCGATCAACAGCGGTAATCGGCTTCATCGGCGACTTCCGCCGCCGACAGGCGATATGCCTGGGTCGTCCACCTCAACTGGGGCCGAACCCGCGCGATGATCCCCGGCGAGAGTGCTTCTGCAAGCCCAGAGAGCACTGACTGCAACGGAGTATAGCCACCTGCGGGCGATCTGTCACGGGCGCCGGCGGCGCTTTTTTTTGTGCGCCGTGTCGCAGCGATCGGCACGGACCGTGCCGGCGCGGCCTCCCGTCCGAGGCCGTGCGACCTGCCTCCCGGAACCCGGCGCGGCAGCCCTGCCTCTCTTCCGTCGGTCCAGGCGGTCCCGACGTCTGCGTCCGCGCGGGCCGCCGGCCGTGCGTCGCGGTTCGGACCCGCCCTCGTCGCCGCCGTCACCGCTCGAAACGGCGCACCACCAGGGTGTCGTTCTGGCCGCCGAAGCCGAAGCTGTTCGAAAGCACCACGTTGACGTCCGCCTTGCGGGCATGGTTGGGCACGTAATCCAGGTTGCAGTTTGGATCCGGCGTTTCGTAATTGATGGTCGGGGGCAGGACGCCGTCGCGGATGGCCAGCACGCAGGTGATGACCTCCACCACCCCGGCCGCGGCGATCAGATGCCCCATCATGCTCTTGATGCTGCTGACCGGCACCCTGGGGGCGCGATCGCCGAACAGGCTGCGAATGGCCAGCGTCTCGATGGTGTCGTTCTCGGCCGTCCCGGTGCCGTGGGCTGAGATGTAGTCAATCTCGTCGATGCCGACGCCCGCGTTTTCCATCGCCAGCCGCATCGCCGCGATCGCGCCGCGGCCCCGATCATGGATATCCGTGATGCGAAAGGCGTCCGCCGTGGATCCATACCCGATGATCTCGGCCTTGATATCCGCGCCACGGTTGCGGGCGTGATCGAGCGATTCGAGGATGATGATCCCGGAGCCCTCGCCCAGCACGAAGCCGTCGCGGTTGCGGTCGAAGGGCCGCGAGGCCTTCGCCGGACACTCGTTGCGCGTCGACAGCGCCGTCAACCGGTTGAACCCGGTCACGCCGAGCGGGTGGATCATGCTGTGCGTCCCGCCGGAGATGATCACGTCGGCGTCGCCGCGACGGATCATCTGGGTGGCCTCGCCGATGGCCTGGGTACTGGCGGCGCAGGCCGTCAGCGTGTTGAAGTTCGGACCGCGGGCGTCGAAGCGCACCGCCAGGTGGCTGGCGGGCAGGTTCGGCTCCTGCTCCTGCTCCCGGATGGCGTTCAGGATCGCCATTGCCCGCCTCGCCCAGCGCGCCGCATCCAGGGGGATGGTGATTCCGGCGTCATCGCGGCAGCCGGCCAGCGCCGCGTCGACGAAGTTGTCGAAGTCGATGGCGCCCTCTCCGCCGCCAAGGTAGATCCCCACCCGGGTCGGGTCCACCGCTGCGATGCCGGCCAGACCCGCGTCGCGCCAGGCCAGCTCCGCGGCCGCCAGCGCGAACTGGGTGTTGCGGTTGGCGTCCGCGTGCCGTTTCCACGCCTCGGCGCCGATGAAACGCTGCGGGTCGAAGTCCTTGACCTGGGCGGAAAACGTCGTCGGGTAGGTGGCGGCGTCGAAGAGGGTCGTCGCCGCGACGCCGCTCTCGCCCGCGAGCAGACGCTTCCAGACCGCGTCGATGTCGTGACCGAGCGGAGTGATCCAGCCCATGCCGGTGATGACGGTGCGGCGCTCCATCGGTGGCTTCACTCCTCGAACTTCCGCACGACCAGGGCCGCAGTCTGTGAGCCGCTCAGCGCGAAGGCCGTCGTGACCGCGTATTCGGCGTTGGCGTCGACCGGATCTCCCTGAACGAATCTGAACGGGCAGCCGTCGTGGGTGCGGTGCGTATTGGCCGACGGCGGCACCGTGTTGCGATAGAGCGCCAGCACCGCGGTGGCGAAGTCGATCGCTCCGCTGCCGGCGCCGTTGACGCCTATCAGCCCCTTGGTGGCCACGGCGCGAACCTGCTCGAGCCGGCTCCCGCAGGCGTCGCGCCAGCCCAGCGACTCGGATGCGTCGAAAGCCGGGACGGCGCACCCGAAGGGTACGGCCAGTCCCAGTGCCGCGGGCCCCACGCCCGCGTCTTTCAGTGCGGCTTCGATGGCGAGCCGGACCGGCGATCCGCTCGGGTCGGGGCTTCGCCAGTCGTGCGTATTGGCTGCGGCGCCGAAGCCGACGACCTCGGCGTAAATGCGGGCGCCGCGCCGGCGGGCGTGATCCAGCGATTCGAGGATGGCCAGGCCGCCGCCCTCGGACGCCACCATGCCGGCGCCGTCGCTGGCGAAGGGGCGACAGGCATGGTGTGGCCGATCATTGTCCGCCGTGTTGAGCCAGCCGAACAGCAGCGGCCGGGCGAGCGCCATCGGGTTCATCTTGCTCTCGGCGCCGCCGCAGATCACCACGTCGGCGGCCCCCCGGGCGATGGTGCGGAAGGCCTCGCCGATCGCCAGATGGCTGGACGCCTCGCCGCAGGTGATCGTGTTCGAGGGCGCCTGGGCGTCGTGTACGATGGTCACGTGGCAGGCCAGCATGTTGGGCAGGAACTTCAGCAGCCACAGCGGCGTCAGGTTGGTCATGCCCTCCCGGCCCCAGCGCGCGTGGCTGAAGCGCCCCGTGGCCGGATCCGCGGCCGTTGAAAGCGCGCCCGCCAGTTCGGGCAGGTCGGCACAGATCAGGCCGGCGCCGATGTTGGCGCCGAAACCGGTGGGATCCACGTTCGACCCGCCCTTCGCCTCGCCCCGAGCGATCAGGCAGGCCGTGTTCAGGCCGGCGTTGAGCGCCGCCTGGTGGGCGCAGACCACCGCGATGCGGGTGTCGTCGGACATGACCTTGTTGTTCTTGCGATAGGTCTTGGGGATGTAGTCCGCCATGTTGTGGGGCGGGAGGGCTCCCCCAATGCGGGCGGCCATCTGCGACGGGTCGAACGACTCGATCGCGCGGATGCCGCGCTTCTTCTGCAGGAGCGCCTCCCAGTACGCCTCCGCGCCGATGCCGATCGGCGTAGCCAGCCCGATCCCCGTCACGACGACGCGGCGCTGACGACTCATGGCACGTGTCCCTCCATGCCGGCGTCAGACGGTACGGTGGTGCGGAACAGTCGCATGAACTGGTCGGTGAAGACGAAGTTGTGGTCCGGCAGGCCCTTGACGCCCGCCCCGGCGCCGACGTGCGAAAAGAGCAGGTCGATGGTCCCGACGGTCTTGCCGTTGATGCGCACCACGCCGGAGGTGGAGGCGGCGTGCTCGTCCACCGTGGTCAGCGTGGCTTCGTACTGAACCTGATCGCCGGGCACGGCATAGTCACAAAAGGCGGCCGAACGGATCTTGGCCAGGATCACGTTCTCTTTGAACCCGCGGGCCTGGCCGGCCAGGATCCCGGCCGTCTGGGCCATGCCCTCGATCATCAGCGACGGCGGCATGATCGGGTACGCTCCGAAGTGATCGTGCAGGTGCTCCTCGGCCAGCGTGACGTTCTTGATCGCCACGGCCCGCTGGCCGGCCTGGAACTCGACGAACCGATCAATCCACATCCATCGCATGATCGCCCTGGCCTAAGCGGCCGCGCTCTCCGCCAGCTTGGCGTTCACGAAGTTGACGATGGTCGAAACGGTGAACAGGTTCGGGATCTCCGAGACCTGGGCGGACTCCTCGAAGGCGCCGAAGTCGGCGTGCGGCATGGCCGAGCGCAGCTTGTCCAGCCCGGCGGGCGTGAGCCTCTCGCCGTCGACGTAGTCCGGGTTGTTCAGGATGTCGTCGGGGAACAACTCGTTTTTCGGAATCTTGATTCCGAAGGTCTTCTCCAGCCGGAAGACGATATCAAGATAATCGATGCTCTCGGCGCCGAGGTCCGCCTCGAGCTTGGCGTCCTCGGTGACCTCGTCCTCATCGACGCCGAGGGCGTCCACGAGCACTTCCCGGACCTTGGTGAACAACTCCTGGCGGCTTGGGGGCATCAGACTAGACCTCCACGTAACAGCGGCCCGCCGGCCGCGACCCCTTCTCGCGGCGTCACACGGCCGAACCTGCAGGACCGGCGAACAGGGCGCGCAATCGCCGGCGGGCGTCGGTGATCAGCTCGCGATCCACCGCGGCCCATTGCGGCCCTCGCCGCGCCAACGAGAAGTGCCGCAGCCCGAACCTGGCCTTGACCACTTCCACGCCGTGAGAGGCGCCGGAACCGGCGAACGTACTGTGGTCCTCGGCCAGTTCGCGACAGACCACGTCCACCTCCAGCGTGTCTCCCGGCGTCACGAAGCTCTTGTATGTAACGTTTCTGGCGTCGGCGAGCAAGATGACGCTGTGGCGGAAGTCTTGTGAGACGTGAACCAGCCATCGCGCCGCCTCGGTGAGGGCCTCCAGCATCAGGACGCCGGGCAGCACGGGAAACGTCGGAAAGTGGTCCTGAAGGTACTCTTCCGACGCCGTGACCGACTTGACGGCCCGGATGCGCGTCCCCGGCTCCAGTTCGATGATCCGGTCGAGAAGGGCGAACTTCATGGCGCCCTACCAGGCCCAGTCCGAGGAAAGGCCGCCCCGGCGGGGGCGTTTCCGGGCCGGACGCCGGGCGGGCGCTTGAGCCTCCCGCCCCGGCTCGGGCGCCGGGGCCGCCACCGCCTTGATCGACAGCGCGATCCGGCGCTTCTCCGGATCGACGTCCAGCACGCGGGTCTCCACCTCCTGCCCGACCTGCACGACGTCCGCGCAGGTGCGGACGCGCTGGTCGGACAACTCCGAGATGTGGATCATCCCCTCCACGCCCGGGGCCAGCTCGACAAAGGCGCCGAAGTCGGCCAGCCGCGTGACCCGGCCGGACGCCAGCGATCCCTTCTCGAAGCTCTCCAGCACCCCGGCCCACGGGTCGGCGGATGCCTGTTTCATGCTCAGCGCCAGCCGCCGGCGCTGCGGTTCGACGCGGATCACCACCACCGGCACGACTTCGCCCACGCTGACCACGTCGGAGGGCCGGTTGACCCGCCCCCAGCTCATCTCGCTGACCGGGATCAGCCCGTCCACGCCGGCTTCGAGTTCGGCGAAGGCGCCGAAGTCCGCGACGCGCACCACACGGACGTTCAAGGCCGTGCCCGTCGGATAGCGGTCTTCCACCCCGATCCAGGGATCGGGCGTGACCTGCTTGAGACCCAGCGAAATCCGGTCGCGGTCGGCGTCGATCTTGAGGATCTTGACTTCGACCTCCTGCCCGGGCGACACCACGTCCGCGACGTGCTTGACCGGCGTCCAGCTCAGGTCGCTGATGTGGATCAGGCCGTCAACGCCGCCCAGATCGACGAACGCGCCGAACTCGGTGACGTTGCCGACCACACCCTTGCGGACCTGCCCCTCCTCCAACTCCGCCCGGAGCTTCTCGGCCTGTTCGGCCCGTTCCTTCTCGAGGTATTTGCGACGGCTGAGCGTGACGTTTCTGGCCCGGCGATCGACCTCCAGCACTTCGCAGCGGACGGTCTGGCCGATGTAGATGGAAATGTCCTTGACGTGGCCGATGTCCACGTGCGAGGCGGGCAGGAACGCGCGGATGCCCTTCAGGTCCACCTCCAGCCCGCCCTTGTTCATGCCGCTGATGCGCCCTTCGACCAGCATGCCCGGATTGAGCGTAGTCCAGGTGGCCCGCTGCACCAACCCCTGCCGCGTGCAGAGCAGCAGGTCGTTCTCTTCGTCGTAGCGTTCCACGACGACGTCGACCCGGCGGCCCGCGTCGACGGCCTCGTTCTTTCCGAACTGGCTTCTGGGCATGACCCCCTGGAGCTTGTCACCGAACTGGAGGAACACGTCCTCGCCGGCGACGCCCACCACGGTGCCGGTCGTTTCCGACCCCGGGCTGGTTGGGATGGGGCCGCCGCGGCCGGCCGCCGCCACCCCACCGCCGAGTTCCGCCAGATCCTCGGCCGACATCTGCGCCATCGCTTCGGCCACCTCGCGCTCGATCTCGGCCATCCCCGCGTCCGCGGGCATCCCCGCCGTCTCGCCATTGGGGGCGTCCCGGCGTTGCGAAGGGCGGGATTCGGGCGTCAAGGTCTCGCCGGACGATGGATCCGACGTAGGGAGCTCACTCATGCGACTGCCTTTGCCAATCGAGGCGATGTTCCGCGCCCAGGGCAGGCGGTGCAAGGACGGCGTCGAGACCGTCGCTGCGGGTCGAACGATGCCCCAGTCGTGTACGTGATCGCCCCGGCCCTGTCAACGCAAAACCTTGTGGAACCAGCGGATAGACTGCATCGTGCGCGGGGCGGACCGACCGCGCACGCGTTCAGTTTTCAAGACCTCAGCGCTGGCGTGTCTAACTATCCGCCGCTGGTCCGCGCGTCAAGGTCGGCTGATCCGGACGCACCGCCAAAGGTCCTCCGCCAATCTGCCACCCGACGACGATCGTCGCGCGACCGTCGCCGGGCGGGTCGGGGCCCGGCGGCGGCGCAGGCCGTCGCTGGCGCGGTTGCGTCAGTCAATCAGCGGTTGACAGGTCTCTTGGGCCACCCGTATAAGGGGCCGGCTACGCAGACCCGCGGGGGGATTCCCGTGCGTTGTGACTACGGACGATCGCTCCCCGCACCGCTTGGCGGTAGACGTTCCGACACCCCTGCCGGCCCGTGCGACACGGGATGGGCTCGGTTTGTTTGACCTGATGGAGTTCGAGAACCATGACTGATTCTCAGGGTGTGCCACTTCGCGGGCGCGCCGTCCGCGGCCTGGCCCTGGCGGCGGTGTTCGCCGCGCTGGTCGTCGCGGGCGCGTGTACGCTCACGGGGCCCGGACAGAACGACAACGACGGCACGACGAATGACAACGTGCAGACCGTCGATGAACTGAAATCGAAGAGTGCCATTCTCAATCTTCAATCCAACTTTTCGATTTCCGGCGCCGACGAGGTCTCCCTGTTGTATACCGTTGACGGCCTTCCCGACCGGATCGACGCCTTCTACGTTCCGGTAGCGGACACGACGCCCGGGGCGGCCCCCATCGGCCCCGAGGAGATCTTCGGAGAAAACCTCCCGGCCGGGAGCAACCTGGCGGTGAACTTTTCCATCTCCGGCCTGTCGGCGGGCAACTACCGCCTGGGCCTGATCGTGCAGCTCGGGGAAGCCTCCTTCAAGATCAGCACCACCGGCCTGGTCGTGGTGGAGGATCCGCCCGATCCGATCTTCCGCGAGCCGCTCACCGACCTCTCGATCCAGCCCGGCGCCCAGGTCAGCATCACATTCGACGCCCGCAAGGTGCCGGAAAACGTCCAGTGGCGGCTCTTTTTCGCCCGCTTCGACTCGCGCGACAGCGACAGCGACGGCGTGCTCAACGGCCACGATGACTGTCCTTCTACGTCGCCCAACGAGCGCGAGTCAGTGGACGCCAACGGGTGCGGCCCGACACAGGACACCGCCGACTTCGACACCGACGGCATCGACAACAACACCGACGCCTGCCCCGGCACGGACCTGAACGCCGAGGTGGACACGGCCGGCTGCTCGGACGCCCAGCGCGGCACGCAGATCAGCGTCGGCAGCGGCAACGTCGGCCGCGTCATCTGGCGGACCGAGAACGTCTCGCCGGCCGCCTATCGGCTGGGCGTCTCCGCGACCGATACCGGCAACTCGGTGGCCGGCACCGTTGCGGACGGCAAGTCCAACCGCGTGGTCACCCGCTTCGCCGACGCGATGGTCACCGTGCAGCCGCCGCCGCCGGCCCCCAGACCTCCGACGCTCGTGTTCAACTCGCCGACCGCGGACGTGCGCACGTTTCTGACCGAAGTCGTCACCACCACGTTCACGGCGGAAATCCGCGAGGAAGGCGCCGTCGGCACACTGAGCATCTTCCTCGATCTCGATACGACCCCGAACAGCGGGAACGAGATCTTCCTCCTGGCCGGCGCCGATCCGAACAACATCTCGGTGCAGATCAGCACGGAAGACCTGGCCGAAGGCACCTACTCCATCGGCGGCACCGTCACCGACGGCATCAACGATCCGGTCAGCACCTATGCTGCCGGCCGGCTGGTGGTGGTCAAGACGGCCACGCTGGAGGTATCGGCGCCCAACATCGGCGTGACCGTTCAGCCGGACGCCGAGGTGGACGTGGCCTGGACGACCAACGTCCCGCCCACGGCCGGGACCGTGGACGTGTACTACCAGCGGGTGGATGCCAACGGTGGCCTGGTCGAGGGCGAGTTCGAGATCCTCCCGCCGTCCTCGACCGACGTGACCACCGCCATTTTCACCCAGGACACCTCGGGCATTTACCAGGTCTTCGTGCGAATCCGGTTCACTGACCCGGACGTGGCCGACATCGTCCAGCCCGCGCCGACCACGGTGCACGTATCCGGGCTGCCGGCCATCATCTGGGCCGGCGCGCCCAGTGTGAACCTGCGCGGCATCGCCGCGGCGATCTTCGAGGGCGTGAACTTCGAGGACAACGCCGGCACGGCCTTCGCCTCCGCCGGTGACCTCGACACGGACGGCCGCGACGACTTCGTCATCGTCGCCCGCTACGGCAAGCCCTTCTTCACCAACCCGACCGGCGTGGGTCCGGGCGAGGCCTACCTCGTGTACGGACGCAACACCCGGTATTCGGGCGTCCACAACCTGAACTCGCTGGGGACTGAGCTGCTGAAAGGCGTTTCGTTCTCCGGCATTCGCACACCGGAGGGCAGCAGCGCCACCGACGGCATGACCTTCGTGCTCCCGCTGCCGGACGTGGACGGCGACGACCTGCCGGAACTGGCGTTCGGTTTCCCGAACACCAAGTCGCGCGGGCATAACATCAACCCGCGTCAGGACGGCGTGATCGACCCGGACGCCCTGTGCAGCCTGGAGAAGGAAGATCAGTTCCTGCGGGGCGGTCTAGTGATCGTCAGCAGTAAGAACCGGATCCTCGGCGACCCGCAGTCGGGCGCCGACCCGGTCATCAACCTCGACCTGGTCGGCCAACTCTTCTCGAACTTCCTGGCGTTTGCCGGGTTCGAAGACGTCGCGTTCGCAGACAACTTCAACATGAACTCGATGGACCCGCCGTGCCAGGGAAGCTGCCTGGATCCTCAGACCGACGGGCTGCTGGATAGTCTGACGACCACCGCCGGGCACATGGGGTTCGCGCCGGCGCTGGCAGACACCTTCATCGAGGATTACGTGCTCACCGGTTGTGCGTCCGGATGGGGCGGCTGTCCGTTCGTGCTGTGCGGCCCGCGGGAGATCTGCCAGCCCTCCTCGCCGCTGCTGATCGAAGGGGCGGGCCACAGCGGTTTCTATCCCGATGACGGCGTCGTCTTCGAGCCGTTGGGCGCCCGGATCATCGGCGTGGGCTTCGGCGATGCGTTCGCCACCTCGGCCGCGGTCACCATCCAGACTCCGGGCAGCCGCGGCGAGTTGATCGTCTCGGCGCCCAACCGGGTCGCCCGCGGCGTGCTCTGCTGCCCCGGCTCTCGCGGCACCGAGGTCGGTCCGGAGATCAGCGGTCTGGGCGGCGACCAGATCAGCGGTTCGGGGGTGGCGTACATCTTCGAGAACCGCAATCTGTGGGAACCCTCCGGCGGGGCGCTGCCGCCGCGGCCGTTCCAGTACATCGTGGGACAACCGAGTCATTGCGACAGTGTCAGCGGGGTCACGCGCATCCCGAACATTGAGGCGACGCGGATCGCCGGCCTGGAGGGCGACCACATCCGCAACATCATCGGCATCTCGGACTTCAACCGCGACGGCCGCGACGACTTCGCGGTGGGGGCGCCGGACGCCAACGAGGGTCTGGGCCGTCTCTACATCGCCTTCCGCCGCGAGCAGTCCATCGAGGATGACTACGTGCTCGAAAAGCTCAGTCGCGACCCGGACGGCGACCCGGAGCGCTTGCAGGGCGTTCTGGTGGTGGCCGGAACCGCGGACGCGTTCGGAGCCAGCATCACCTCCGGCGTGGACTTCAACGGGGACGGCATCGGGGATCTGGTGGTGGGCAGCCCCAACGCCAACGACGGCCAGGGCCAGATCGTGGTCATCTTCGCGGATGCCCAGCTCACCAGTCCCGAGCACGGCGTGATCATCGACACGCTCCTGGCCACCGGACGGGCCGCGGTCATCACCGGCAACGCCCTGGATGCCAACGGGCAGTTCGGGTTCAACGTGGCCAACGCCGGCGACGTCAACAGCGACGGGATCGATGACCTGTTGGTGGCCGCGCCCAACGCCACCCCGCGCATCGACCCCGACCCCTCCGACGCCAATGACGTGCTGACCACGCCCGGTTTGGATCTGGACTTCGACGGCCTGCCGGACCCGATCGCCGAGACGTTCGACCTGCCCGGCTTCGACGACGCGATGACCGAGGCGGGCATCGTCTACGTGCTCTACGGCTCCGACGGTGATCAGAACCGGCTGGACCTGCTGGGCGGCACCGGGAAACTCGGGATCGAGGCCCTGGGGACCAGTGCGCTTCGCGGCTTCATGATCGTCGGCCGGCGGGCCGGTGACCACCTGGGCGGCGGCGACGCCGGGGATGTGAACTTGGGCGGGATTGAGGGCAAGGCCGGCCGCGGCCGCTCGTTCGGCCTATCCACCGCCGGCGACGTGGACGGCGACGGCGTCGCGGACATCCTCATCGGCTCCGTGCTGGCCGACCCGCGGCGTGACGGGGTCACGGGCGTGGGCGTCCAGAACGGCGGCGAGGCCTACCTGATCTACGGCGGCCAGGTCCCGTAACCGCCAGGACGGCAGGCCAGGCCGCCCCGCGGGCGGGCTGGAAAGGGCGTTTTGACGCCGGGTGTGAGCCGTCACCCCGGCGTCTTTTTTTGGGGGGTCAGAGACGGCGAACGGCCGAGAACCCGACAGCGTCGCCGATAATGGTGCTGGCGGCGAAATCCGAGCCGGGCGGCGCGGTTTACCGGTTGACGGACACTTAACGCGGGCGATACCATTGCCGTCGATTCCGACCCCCGAAATGCGTAGCCGGCCTGCGACGCTGGGGCGGGCCGTGGGGGCGTCGGCGCGGCATGGCGGCTGCGGTCGTGTCGGATGGTCTCTCTCGCTGGGTCTCGCTGGCCGACGCGTCCTGCCGCCGCATGCACCGACCGAATGCCGCATCTCGACCTTCGGTCCGGAATCTGGAGTGTGCAGCCCATACGGAAGTTTGGCAATGGTCCCCCATCACCCAGGCGGGCGGCGGGGAGGCGCAGGCACGGGAGTGAAAAAGTCATGAGAGCGCGTAACAAGAGAATCCGGTCGTGGCCGGGTACGATGATGGCCGTCTGCGTGGCGGCCGCGTCGGTGGCGACGATCGAGCAAGCGCAGGCCGAGGAGCGATCCTATCTGGTCATCCTCGCCCACTCACCCAAGGCGTTCTACGACCCGGACACGGGGTGGGGCGGCGATCCGGAGGGTGGGTACCCGTCGTCCGGCCGGGTCAGGGAGGCGTATTTCGAGGACCCCGATTCCTTTGCGGAATACTGGGAGGAGATCAGCTACGGCGCCGTGACCATCACGGGCGACGTGACGCGCGTCATCAATATCCCTTGGCGCGTCGACGGGCCCAACGAGTGGGACCTGCCGACGCCGGCAGACTACATCAATCTGCGCGTCCGTGCGGGCACGGCGTGTACGCAGCCGCCGCCGTACATCGAGAACTTCATTCCCGGCGGATACGCCTATGGCGCCGGTGAGGAGTTCTGCGATTGCATGCCGCTCGGCAATCCCGACGACACCACCATCACGCCGGACAAGTGCGGCGCGCTGATCATCCTGGATCTCAACGGTGATGGCGACGGCCTCCCACCCGATCCGCGCGGTAACGGTCTGGATGATCTGGAAACCGGTTTCAACGTCTGGACGCCCGGCGAGCGCTTCATCGACCTCGACGGGGACGACAAGTGGGACGGCCTCGACGAAAAGAACGACATGATGTGCCCCGGCCCCGATGGTTGCCCCGGCGATGAGCCCGGCAACGGCCCGCGTGGCTGCGACGTGCCTGGGTGTGGTCCGCTGCTTTTCCCCGCGTGTGACTGGAACCGCGACAGGTCATACGCGCCGCCCTATCCTCAGGGCGACTGCGTGCCGGCGGCCGATTCCGTGGGAGACCTGGTAGAGTGCGGCGCTCCGCCGGGTGAGGGACCCGGTGAGCGAAACTCCTGCATCCCGGACGGGACGGAACTTCCACCGTGCTGCGCGTGCGAAGATCCGGAAAACCCGGATCCGCTGTGCGAAGACGGCATTCCGGGGCTGACCTGCGACGCGACGAATGACCCGGAGGGCGCTCCGGAGTTCTGTGGCACGGAGAACAGGCCCACCTGCTGCGAGTTTGACGATTCGGTAAACCTCAACAACCGGGTCGATTTCCCCGAGCCGTTCGAGGACTTCATGGTCATGTGGAACCCGGCCGGATCGAGCGCCGGTTCGGTGTGGGTGCCGGTCGGCGATGCCTACATCGAATCGAACTACCCGGGCCTGAAGGACCGTTTGAAGGAGTTCGATCTTCAGACCAATCCGAAGGGGCGAACGCTGAACGGCTTCTACGACTCGCCCGACCTCTTCGTCGATCGCGGGTCCACCAAGATGATGCAGGACGCCGGGGCCAACCGCTTCAGCGGGACGATCCCGAAACCCGGCGATTCCGCGGCGTCCAACAGCCCCATCGGGCCGCTGTACGCGATCGAAGAACCTTGGTATGAGCAGTTCTGGCTTGACCGCTATGGTCCGGACTCGACGCCGCCGCCCTGGCCCGGGGGCGGGTACGGACCCTCCGAGCCGGAGAACTGCCCCGAGGATCCCCGCGAGCGTGGCATCCCGGAGTGCAACCCGGCGCCGGGGCAGCCGAACAGTCCGCGCATGCGCGAGTTCGATCCCGAGCACCCGGTGCCGCCCGTCGTCGAGCCCGCCAACGAGGGGGAGAAGCGATGGTTCGCGCCGAACCGCGGCGGCTGGAACGGCGACGGCACGGGCACACGGGACAACCCTTTCGCCGTCTTCGTCGGCGATGAGAATGATGAGTCGGTGCTGCCGGACGAGGAGTTCGGCTACTACGACGGCTGGGTCGAGCATGATGACCTGGCGTCGGCCAAGTACCATCATCAGGGAGATCAGCGCCTCGGCGAACTCACTTACCCGAGCCGCTACACGGTCACTTTTGGCGACGAAGAGTATGTCGCCATCTGGGGCGCCGATCTGGGTACGCACGAGCACGGCGCGCCGCAGTTGACGCCGGACCAGATCGGCGTGGCGGCTGGACCCTATGCCACCAACATCTACGGCAACAACGGTCTCGATGCGGGGGACGTGTGCCTCCTCGAGTGGCTGACGTGGCGTACCAACATCGACCCGGCCGCCCCGGACCTGGGGGGACAGTCGAACGGCCACGCCTGGGTCATCGACCGCGCATTTCTGGGCAACGGTCCCTATCATCCGTTCGCCACGCCGGCGGAGGGCAACCCCGTCGGCATGGGCATCGGGTTCCGCGACTACAACGTAGACGGCATGGTGGACCAGGGTGAGGCGCGGCCGGCCCTGTCCGAAAACTATACCCAGGATGCCGACGGCTCACTGGGTGGAACTTCGGAGGACTACCCGTGGAACCGTCAGCGCATGATGGAGGACCTGGTCGAGGCGCTCGACTTCCAGATGGAGTGGGAGGCGTTCAACGATGAGGCGGCCATGCGACAGGTGATCTGCCCGGCCGACGCCGTGTTCGCACCGTTCTTCGATCCGATCGAGAACTACGCCCAGATCAACACCGACTACCTCAAGTTCATCAAGGCGACTGGGTTCCAGTCGGGCATCGTGCTGCTGCCGGAAGACTCCTACGGGCTGGTCGAGGAAGGCCAGCGGTTCCCGCGGGCGCCTTCCTTCTACCCGATCCACACGGAGGACTTCAGCGACCCGGACCACATGTACCCCGACTGGTTCGACCAGCGGCTCACGAAGGAGGGCGATCGCTTCGTCTACCGCAAGGAGGATGGATCGTGCTACATCGACCATCCCACCGGCAAGGGCTGCCTGCGGGCGGTCACCAAGACGATGAACATGCACTTCCACGACCTGGTGATCGCGCTGGGCGTCCCGGGGGAGGGCAACGCCAACCTGCCCGGCGAGGCCTTCCAGACGGCGTACTCGGCGCACGAGTACGGCCACTCGTGGGAGCACTGGCCTGACCTGTACGACTATGACGTCTTCGACGGCCCAGGCAAGCAGATCAACTGCCCGGTCGGCGACTGGGACATCATGGCCAGCGGCGGGCTGGTCCACCCATCGCCGTTCCTGAAGGCGTTTCCGTGTACGAACTGGATCCGGGAGCGCGACGTCACCACCGAGGTCACGCCCGGTGTGCCGGCGTCGGTGTCCTTGTCACCCTATGAGAGGCACAATGATGCCATCCTGTACATCGAGAACCCGCGCGACGCCACCAACAAGGGCGGCCGCGAGCGGTACTGGTTGTGGTCGCAGAGTTGGCCGGGCAGCCCGTTCGACACGAATCTGCCGGGTCCGGGTCTGATGATCCAGCGGACCAACGATGACGAGAACCTCGAGGGACGTCCGCCACAGCAGCGGTCCTTCCCGTTCCAGTTCAATAACATTCAGGCTGACGGCCTGGAGGAATTGGAGGACGGCGTCGACTGTGGCGACGCGGGCGATCCGTTCCCGGGCGAACGCGATCCCGAGTTCCCGGGCAACAACCCGAATAGGGAGTGGAACGAGGACACCGACCCGAACAACAACTGGGTGGCCCACCGCAGCAGCAGCGGGCTGAGTCTGTCGAACATCACGCACTTCCCCGGCGGCGATTCGCTGATGGACGTGACGTGGATGCCGCAGACGCTGCCCACGCTTCAGTTCAAACTGAGCGGCCAGTCGGTGGGTGGGGTGTACCCCGTTCACATGGACGTCTTCGACGTACACGGCGGCTCCTCGGTGTACGTTTTCCACACCACCGATCCCGAGGACTTGACCATCAAGACCAACGGGAGCAATTTCGTCGGCTCGGTGCAGAAATCGCGCCCCGGACGCGAGCAACTGACGGTGGACTGGAACATCGAAGCGCTGCCGGATGGGATCTACTATCTGTTCGCGTTCCTCGTCCCCTCCGAGGGGGACAGCGGCATCGAGGCCGTCGCCACGCCCGACGTGGGCAAGCAGGGTAAACCCAACCGGCGCGAACTCGGCATCGGCACGATCGAGACGACCGGGGTCGATGCTCCCGTGCTCCGGTCCAGGGGCGATCGCGCGCTGGTGCGACTGAACACACTGTCCGACGGGTCGGCGACCTTCGTGACCGACGGCGTGCAGGTGGGGGACTTCGTCGACCTGATCGAGCGTGGCTGGGGCATTCATCAGGTGACGGCCGTCACCCAGACGACGCTGACCACCGCCACCGAGATGGCCGGCAACGATCCGGTGCTCTCGCTCGATTACCAGGTGGTGGACCTGACGGCGGAGTCTCGATTGGAGACGTGGATCGTCAACACCAAGTCGCCGTTCGGCGAGAAGTGGAACGTCCGAGGGACGCTGAGCGGCCCGGCCGTCCAGGCGGACCTCGGCCAGCCCTACACGACGGATGGCGGTGAATTGTCGTTCATCATCCGCAAGGGCAGTCGCCGCATCTGCAACGAACAGGGTCAGGATTGCCGCGACGTTCCGGTCGAATTCCGGCCGGACGATCAGTTCACCGTGATCACCACCGGCAAGACCGCGCCCAGCCGGGACCTGACCATCCGCGACCATCAGATCAGCCAGGGTCCGCGGGCGAAGATCATCGCGGACCGTCTTACCGGCGATCCGCCTCTGCTGGTGAAGTTCGACGCCCGCAAATCGGAGGATCCCGACGGGTTGCCGATGACCTTCCGCTGGTCGTTCGGCGACGGTTCGCCGCCCGCCAACGGTCCGCTGGTCGAGCACGTGTTCACCCGTCCGGGGCGCTTCACGGTGACGCTGACCGCTACCAACAGCGAAGGGTTCAGCGGCGAGGCCCAGCTTGACATCCTGGTCAATAACGGCGCGCCGCGCGCGGTAATCAAGGCCAATCCGACCAGCGGTCCCGTGCCGCTGGAGGTGACCTTCGACGGGACCGGTTCCAGCGATCCGGAAGGCGGACAGTTGACGTACGAGTGGGACTTCGGCGACGGCTCGGCCAAGAGCCCGCTGCCGGTCGCCATACACACCTATTTCAACGAGTGCGAGGACGAGCAGGGCAACTTCCGTCCCTGCCGGCCCACGCTGACGGTGTGTGACGACGCGGAAGAACCCAAGTGCGACATCGCGTTCCGCGACATCCTGGTGGGCAACACCAACCCGGTGGCTGTTATCAAGGCGACGCCGCTGCTGGGCGTGGCCCCGCTGGACGTGACCTTCAACGCCTCCAAGTCGTTCGACCCGGATGGCGACGTCAACCTGGTGGTGGATTGGGACTTCGAGTCCGACGGCAAGATCGACGTCTCCGGGCCGCTCAACATCAACGGCAACGGCGACTACGTCTTTACCTACCGCGAGAACGGCGATTACCGTGCCACCGCGTTCGTCCGCGACCAGAAGCTGGGCGTGGGCCGCGCGTCGGTCACCATCACCGTCTTCGAGGGCGGCGCGGAGATTGAGCGTCCGGTGGCCAAGTTCTCCATCGAACCCGATCCGCCGCAGGGCCCGGTGCCGCTCGAGGTCAGCGTGGACGGGAGCCTGTCGCGCGACCTGCAGGGTCCGATCGTCAGCTACACGTGGGAGTGGGGCGACGGCACCTCCGCCGCGGAGGGCGTCCGGGCCACGCACACCTACGTGACGGCCGGCACCTACCGATTGCAGCTCACGGTGCTCGACACCGACGGCAACTCCCACTCCCGCAGCCGCACGGTCCTGGCGACCCCGGGTGAAGGCGGGGAGGGTCCGGAGGTCGAGCCCAACTCGCCTCCGGTGGCGGTGGTGAACGTGGACGTGGATCGCGGCCCGGCCCCGCTGACCGTGCGCTTCAACGGCGGCGGATCCACCGACGCCGACAACGGCGACGTGCTGACCTATGCGTGGGACTTCGGCGACGGCACGACCGGCAACGGCGTGCAGATCGTCCACACCTACGAAGAAGTCGGCACGTTCTTCGCCCGCCTGACGGTGTCGGATGACCACGGCGGCCGCGGCACGCGGACGCAGAAGATCGTCGTCGAGCCGGCCCTGGTGAACCGGGCACCGGTCGCGTTCATCGCTTCCGGCCGCCGCAGCGGCACGGCGCCGCTGACGCTCTCCTTCGAGAGTGCCTCGGTCGACCCGGACGGCGACGCGCTGTCCTACACGTGGGAGTTCCGCGACGCCGAGACCGGCGACATCATCGCCCGCGACGAATCGGGCGCTGAAGTGTCGTTCCGCTTCGAGGCGGCGGGCCGCTACGAGGTGCAGCTCACCGTCACCGACCCGGCGGGCCTGTCCGATACGGCCCCGTTCGAGATCGTGACGGTCACCGCCCGCGTGGTGGACGGCAACGAGAACGACAACGCCGCTCCGGAACCTGAGCCGGAGCAGCCGACGCCGACGACGTTCTGCGGCTTCGGCATGTTGATGGGCGTTCTCGGTTCGCTGCTGGGTCTTTCGGCCATGCTGGCCGGGCGGAGGCGCTATCGCTTCTAGCCGCTGAGCGGCGGTCGCTTCCTTAACCACTTTTGCCCCGGTCGATGCGAGTCGACCGGGGCTTTCTTTTTGCCGCGGTCTGTGCAGGAGTCACGTCCGAAGTCCGCCCGGCGTGAACGTCTCGTTGTACTACACAAGTCGGGTCGGCACCTGCCATGATACTGAAAAAACGCGCCCCGGCAGGCAGCGTCGGAGACCGAGATGCGTTTTCCAGCCTCT
>QZJT01000116.1 GCA_003597935.1 Phycisphaerales bacterium
GCTGGAAAACGCATCTCGGTCTCCGACGCTGCCTGCCGGGGCGCGTTTTTTCAGTATCATGGCAGGTGCCGACCCGACTTGTGTAGTACAACGAGGCATGAATGCCGGGGCTCTGGATGTGGCACCGGTTTGCAACCGGTGATCCGCCCGTGAATGCCGGGGTCTTGGACGGCGGGGCTCGGAATAGCGGGGCTCGGAATGCCCCAGTTCAGACCGGTACTTCGGCTTCGACCTCCAGAAGCTCGGCGAAGGCGGGGACCTTGAGCACCTCCTCGGTCGGCACCATGGTGATGACGTCCCAGGGACAGACCTGGGCGCAGAGCTTGCAGCCGATGCAGACCGGCAGGTCGATCGTGCAGACGCCCATGGCGTAGCCGGGGTGGTTGGGGTCGGAGATCTTGTCGATGCAATCGACGGGGCACATGGTGACGCAGGCATCGCAGCCGGTACACAGGTCCTCGTCGAGAATGGCCAGTTGCTTGGGGAGTTTCTTCTTTTTCGCCATGGCGCTTCAGAATTACCCGGCCTGACGCCCCGCGCGTGCCCCGCCGGCCTTCGGGGGGGCCGGGTGCGGCGCCGGTGCGCGGATTATAGTCCCGTTGCGCGGGTCCACAACGGCGTATTCGCCCCGCCGGCGCCGGGTGAGGGCCTGTGACTTTCTCGGCAGGTCCTGTTGGGTGAAATCGTCCACCTTGACGAAGCACGCCCCTTTCGCGTTGATCTGGCGGGCGGCCAGATCGGAATCGGAGGCGTTCCAGTACCCGCAGGCGTCCACCAGGATCGTGACCGGCTTGCTCCGCGCCAGCAGCCCCAGCGCCAGCGACTTGACCGAGTTTTCCACCCCGTTGCCAAAGAGCACGTAGCGGCGGCAGGGCAGTTGGGTCAGAAACCGGTCCGCCTTGGGGTTGCCCAGCAGGTCCTGAGTGCGTTTGCGGAACATCACCTGCTGATACTCGTCGAACCAGTCGAGCTTGATCCCGAGCGTGTTGTCCCCCTCGACCAGCATGAAGCGTTTCATGATGGTGAACGGCAGCTTCCGCTGCCCCTCGGTCCCGTCCACGCAGTGGACCTGCACGCCCTCGTGGTTCAGTTCCCACCGTCGGTGCGAGTCGATCGAGGAGACGATCGGCGCCCGGTTCTTCCTGGCCCAGTCCATGATGCGGTGCAAGGCGGGAACGACTGAGTGCAGGTTGGCGATGGGATAGGCCCCGTCGGGCGAGCAGAAGTCGTGCTGGGTGTTCAGATCGACCAGAACGCAGTCAAGCATCCGGCCGGCAGGCAGAGCAGACATGGCAAGTTACCCCCAGTCCTTAGCCGTCCAACCAATGGCCTCTCGTCCGTGTGCGCGGATCGCGCGGCGCTCAGGGGGGAGTTCGACGAGAGACGTGCTTTTTCCCCAAATTACCAGCGAAAGCCGCTTTCGCAACCTCGCCAGCTTACCGAGTTGCACCGAATCCTACCCGCGAATGGGCGGTTGGGCGAGAGGCGGGGAGAGTTTTTTCAGATTTACCCATAAAACGGAGATTCGTCCCGGGATTCGCGCGTATCGTCCGATAAGGCAGAACCTTATCGGTCAGCGCCAGGTACGTTATCGGGGTGCGCGCCTGGGGAAGACGTCTCGTCGATTCGCTCGCCGGTGCGGAGCGTCGTCGGTTTCACTTGTCCGGCTGACGGGTAGACTGGCGGCATGGCCAAGCGACCGATGTTCGATCCCGGGCGGTTGCGGCCGCGCGACGAAGAAGGCGCGCTGTTCGGTCCGACGACCGCCAGCGGCAGTCCGGCCGCCGACACCACACCGGATCGCCCGCTTACAGTTTCAGAAGTGACGGCCCGGATCAAGGCTGCCATCGCCGCCCGGTTGCCGCCCCGGCTGCACGTGGTCGGACAACTGAGCAACTTCAAGCGGCACTACAGCGGACACCTGTACTTCACCCTGAAGGACGCGGCCGCGGAACTGGCGTGCGTCTGCTGGCGTTCCAGCGCCAGCCGACTCAAGTTCCAGCCGAGCGACGGGCTTGAAGTCATCGTCAGCGGCTACGTGGACGTCTATGAGCGGGGGGGGCGTTACCAGTTCTACGTCCAGCAGATCGAGCCGCGCGGCATCGGCGCGCTCGAACTGGCTTTCCGGCAGCTTCACGCCCGCCTGGCGTCCGAGGGGCTGTTCGATCCCACCCGCAAGCGTCCGCTGCCCCGGTTTCCGCGTCACCTCGCGCTGGTCACCAGCCCCACCGGAGCAGCGGTGCGGGACATGCTCCAGACGCTACAACGACGGTATCCCTGCGTGGAAGTCTCGCTCTATCCGGTGGCGGTGCAGGGCGCCACGGCCGCGCCGCAGATCGCCAGCGCGATCCACCGCCTCAGCGCCTTCGGCGAGCGGTTGGGGATCGAGCTGATCATCGTCGGGCGCGGCGGCGGTTCGCTCGAAGATCTCTGGGCGTTCAATGAAGAGGTCGTGGCCAGGGCGGTCCACGCCTGCCGGTTGCCGGTCGTCAGCGCCGTAGGGCACGAGGTGGACGTGACCATCTGTGACCTGGCAGCCGACGTCCGCGCCGCTACGCCCACGGCCGCGGCGGAACTGGCCGTACCGGTGCTCGGCGAGGTGCTGGCAGGGCTGGATCAGCACGGTCGGCGTCTGGCGCGGGCCGCGAGGGGACGCCTCGACCTGGGCAGCACCCGACTGACCGCGGCGCTGCGGCGCCGGTGGTGCGCCGAGCCGCTGGCCATCGTACACCGCCGGGCACAGTCGATCGACGAACTCGAGCACCGCACGGCGCGACTGCTGTCGCAGCGGTGCGCGGGGCTGCGCCGACGGCTGGATCTGCTGGGCCAGACGATCCAGCGGATCGCGCCGCACGCGCACTGGGGCCGGCAGTGCGTGCGACTGGCGGAGGCGCGGCTGCGCCTGTCGAGCGTGTTAGGCGAGCGCATGTCGCGTGAAAGCCGGCGCTTCGATGCCGCCGCCCGCGACGTGCAGCGATCGCCGCTGCTGTCGCGCCCGTCGCAGGAGCGACTGCGGGTGGAATCGCTTCGCCGCCGGTTGGTGACCGCCGTTTACACCGAGCGGCGGACGGCGGCCGGGCGAGTCGAGTCGCTGGCGGCGCTGCTGGCGGCGCTGGGCCATCGCAGCGTACTGCAGCGCGGCTATTCCATCACGCGGCTCAAGAAAGGGCGGACGATCGTGCGGCGGAAGCAGCAGGTGCGCGACGGAGATCGGCTGATCACGGAGTTGGCCGATGGCGAAGTCGAGTCGGAGGTGCTAAACACGCGGCAGTTGGAGTTGTTCGAGTGAGTTCAGAGCCCCGGCATTCATGCCGGGCGGGGGGGGGGTGAGTGAGGGAGTGAGGGAATGAGGGAAGGGTGGCGCGTAGCGCGGCGTGCGATGGGGGGCGTACTCTCAGAGCCCCGGCATTCATGCCGGGAGTTCGCCCGCAGGCGCCGGCTGCGAGTTGGGAGCTGTTATCCGGCGACTCATGACGCCGGTTAATAACCGGTGCCAGATGGTTTCACCGCTTGAAAACCGGTACCAAATGGGATCACCGGTTGCAAACCGGTGCCACACGAGTAGACCGGTTGCAAACCGGTGCCAGATGGGAGCGCAGCAGCACGTGGCGTATTCGGATTTGCAGAGCTTTCTGGGAGCCCTTGAGGAAGCGGGTCAGCTTCGCGTCGTGACGGCGGAGGTCGATCCGGTCCTGGAGATCGCGGAGATCGCCGACCGGGTGAGCAAGTCGCCCGCCGTCGGCAATGCCTCGCCGCCGGAGTTCGACCCGCATCATGGAGGATACGGCGGCATCGCCCTGCGCTTCGACAACGTGAAGGGATCGGCCATTCCCGTCGCGATCAACGTCTTCGGCAGTTACCAGCGGATGCGGATGGCGCTGGGAGTGGAGAGCTTCGCCGAACTGGCGCAGCGGGTGCAGGAACTGGTCAAGCCGCAGATGCCGACCACGCTCATCGAGAAGATGAAGAAGCTGCCGGAGCTGGCCCGGCTGGCGGGGTTCGGGCCGAAAGTGGTGAAGCGCGGCATGTGCCAGCAGGTGATCCACACCGACGGGGCGAGCCTGCTGGACCTGCCCATCATCCAGTGCTGGCCGCACGACGGCCGGTCCGGTTACGGCGGTAAGCCGGTCATGGACGGCTCAGAGCCGGACGGCACCGGCCGGTACATCACCTTCGCCGGCATCTACACGAAAGACCGCGAAAGCGGCGAGCGCAACGTGGGCATGTACCGGGTGCAGGTGTTCGGCCCGAAACTGGCCGCCATGCACTGGCATATCCATCACGACGGGGCGCGGCATTTCCGCGGCTACAGGGCGAAAGGCGAGCGCATGCCGCTGGCCATCGTGCTGGGGGGCGAGCCGGTGCTGCCCTACGCGGCGACCTGTCCACTGCCGCCGGACGTCAGCGAACTGCTGTTCGCGGGGTTCCTCAACGGCGGCGGCATCGAACTGGTGTCGTGCCGAACGATCCCGATGGAAGTGCCCGCCAACGCCGAGATCGTCATCGAAGGCTGGATCGACCCGAAGGAGACGCTGATCGAAGGGCCTTTCGGCGATCACACCGGCTTCTATTCGCTGGCCGACCGCTACCCGGCGTTTCACGTCACCGCGATCACCCATCGCGAAGAGCCGGTGTACCCCGCCACCATCGTCGGCAAACCGCCGCAGGAGGACTACTACCTGGGAAAAGCGACGGAGCGGATCTTCCTGCCGCTGCTGAAGATGCTGGTTCCGGACATCAACGACTACAGTCTTCCCATGTTCGGCGCTTTCCACAACTGCGTGTTCGTGAAGATCCGCAAGGAATACCCGATGCAGGCCCGCAAAGTGATGAGCGGCATCTGGAGCGCGGGGCAGATGATGTTCTCCAAGATGATCGTCGTCGTGGACGAGCACGTCAACGTCCACGACGAGCAGGACGTGCTGTTCCACCTGGGCGCCAACGTCGACTGGCGCCGCGACGTCACCGTCGTCGACGGCCCCTGCGACATCCTGGACCATGCCACGCCCTACTACGGGACGGGCGCCAAGATCGGCATCGACGCCACCCGCAAGATGGCCGGCGAGGGCGTGGTCCGCGAGTGGCCGGAAGAACTGGAGATGAGCGACGAGGTTCGATCGCTGGTCGAGAGACGGTGGAAGGAGTATGGGATTTGACCCTTTGTCGCGCCGCCTGGTAGAATCGTCAACATGCCAGGCACGCGCTATCGCACGGTGCGCGGTTCATAGCCACGTCGAAGTCGGAGAATCCGCGCGGGCTAAAGCCACGCGGCTCGCTTTTTGGCGTCATCGCATGCGGTCTCTTGTGTTCGGAGCCACAGGCAGCGGTGCGGAGCGTACTGAGTCGGACTGGTCATCGGCAGGTTCACCCTATGGGCACGTTCCGCGTGAATTGCGTTCTCGAGAACCACGTCGACCCGAAGCCTACCGCGCGCGTCACCAAGGCGCTCGTTGACACCGGGAGCGACTACACCTGGATCCCCGAGGGCACGCTCAGGAAGATCGGCGTCGTCGAACAGAAGCGGGACCTTGCTTTCGTCATGGCGAACGGCCAGACCATCACGCGCAGCGTCGGCTTCGCCGTCATCCGCGTGAATGGTCACTTCACCATCGACGAAGTCGTTTTCGCCTGCAAGGGCGATTCGACGCTGCTGGGCGCGCGCGCGATTACGGGGCTGAACCTGCGCGTCGACGCCAGGAACAAGCGCCTGGTCGCGGGAGGACCGCTGACCGCGGCGTGAGGCGAACCGGAACCATCGTGGCAAGGCCCGCGACGAGGAGGGGCCTGACCGGTCCTGCCACGCGAGCTGACGCGAGCATTGTCGTCCTCACCCGTGTTTAGATATTCGGACGCACCCGCCGTCGGCCGCCGCGGCGGCGCGGGGATGAAATCAACGCGCCGATCCGTTACAATCGTGGACCGGAGAGGGATTCCGAGGGGATCGAGCGGCCGAGCCGGCATGGGAGCAAGGCGATGCGTGTCAATCGGACCGGACCAGGGTATCAGACGAGACTGACGCTCGCCGCGGCCGCGCTGGCGGCGTGGATCGCCGGCTGCGGAGGCTACTCGCCCCCGGTCGTCCTGCACGTGCCGGACGGCGACGATCCTTCGATGCGCGGCGATGTGGTGGAGCAACCGCCCGACGACGTGGGGCCGTTCCCTGGACCGCTGGCGCAGCAGGTCCGCGATCAGGACCTCATCATCGTCCACGAGAAGCTGTTCACCGCCTATTTCGGCCTGTACGAGACGCGCCTGCTGGCGGACCCCGGGTTCGTGCTCTTCGACAACACGCTTCAGTGGGTGACCGACAACCGCAACCCGCAGCAGACGCGCGTGTGGCTGGCGACCTTCAACGGCACGTTGCGGGACTCGCCGCCGGAGGAGGCCAATGGCCTGGCCGTCTACCAACGCCTGCTGCGCCTTGGGTACCTGCGCGAGAACATCGGCGTGGGCGACCGGAACACGATCCCCCAGAACAACTTCGACGGCTTCGACGTGGTCATCTACGCCCACGTCGAGCCGGTGGACGCCCGCAACGTGGTCCGCCAGCAGAAGCCGTTCCTGACCTTCGCCGCCGGACAGTTGGACGAACTGGGGATCGGCACGGGCAAGGAAACGCTGCGGGATTTCCGCGACCTTGTTCACGTTTACAACAACGGCCACCCGATCACGCGGCAGTTCCCCATCGGTCCGTTCACGCTGGGCCGGCGGGAGGCGATCCTGGCCACCGACCACGCGCAGGGCGGCGTGGTGCTGCTGACGGTCGAGAACGACACCATCCCCTGCGAGAACGTCAAGAAGTTCCGGGTGAAGTGTACCCGCCGCGACCTGATCAAGATGAAGGTCGTGATGCGCAGCGCCGATTCCTCCGGTTCGCAGATCTGCATCAAGGTGGATGAGGACTGCTACATCTGGATCGACGTGGTGGGCAAGAAGGCCACCGCCACCAAGGAAAGCGAAGCAGGCGTCCACCCGGTGGTGATGGGCATCCCCGACTGCGGCCTGGCCCGCGAAGTGAGGTGCCCGTAGCGGCCGATTGTCGCGCTGCCGGCTGCTGTCCATGGGGCGCCGGCTTCAGCCGATCGTCGAAGTACGGAGAAACACGGAGACGCGCATGAAGGCCGAACGGCGGAAGGAACACGACTGGCTGCAGAAACTGGTCGGCGAGTGGACGTATGAAGCCGAGTGCAGCGTGGGGCCGGACCAGCCGGCCATGAAGAGCACCGGGTCGGAAAGCGTTCGCTCGCTCGGCGGGCTGTGGGTGGCGTGCGAAGGGCAGGGCGAGATGCCGGGCTGCGGCCCGGCGACCACGCTGATGACGCTCGGCTTTGACCCGCAGAAAGAGCGGTACGTAGGAACGTGGATCGGCTCGATGATGACGAACCTGTGGGTCTATGACGGCGAACTGGACGCGGCCGGAAAGACGCTGAGCCTGCACACCGAAGGCCCCAGCATGGCCGGCGACGGCAAGACAGCCAGATACAAGGACGTCATCACGTTCGTCAACGACGACCACCGGACGCTGACCTCCCACGTGCTGGGCGAGAACGAGCAGTGGCGTCCGTTCATGACGGCCAGCTATCACCGCAGGAAATAGGCGCGGCGGGCAGGCCCATCGGGTCGTCATCCCGGCCGGTCGGGCACGCATCCGGCTTCTCGCAGGCACCGTCACGCGGCGCTGGGGACGCTCTGGGATTGGCGCTTCAGGTAGCGCTGCAATCCCAGCGTCGCGGCGCCCAGCGCGGTCACGTGGGCGGGATGGTCGGGCACCAGAACTTCGCCGTTGAACCGCGCCCGACACGCCTCGACCATGCCCTCCTGCAAGGCGACGCCGCCGATGAACACGACGGGGCCGTCGTAGCCGATCATCTTGAGCTGGCTCAGCGCCCGGCTGGCCAGCGACTCATGGGCGCCGCGCAGGATGTTGGGAACGGTCTTTCCCTCCGAGACGTGATTGATGATTTCGGATTCCGCGAGCACGGCGCACACGCTGCTGATCGGCTGCGGGTCGTCCGCCTCCAGGGACATCGGACCGATCTCATCCAGGCGAATCTCCAGGTAGCGGCAGACCCGTTCGAGGAACCCCCCGCTGCCGGCGGCGCATTTCTCGTTGGTGCGGAAGGCGCCGACCTTGCCGCCGTCGCGCAGGGCGATGGCGCGGGTGCTCTGCGCGCCCATGTCGAGCACGAATCGTGCGTCGGGGAACAACACGTGCGCGCCCCGCGCCCCGCAGGTCAGGTCGGTGACCTGGACGTCGCGCATCGACAGGCTGTAGCGGCCCAGCCCGGTGGCGGCGACGTAGTCGATCTGCCCTGGTTCGATGCCGGCCTGTTCGCACGCCTGGGCGATCGAACGTCGGGCGACCGCGTCGAAATCGGCCTGAGTGCGGGCCCATCCGCGGCCGAGCACGTCGCCGCCGCCGTCCATGATGACCGTTTTCGTCGCTCCCGCTCCGAGATCTACGCCTGCGATGTATGTCACGTCATACTCCTGTCCGGGCGCTGGTCGCCCTGCCCACTCGTCCGTCCATCCAAACAACGCGTGACCCCCGCCGAGCTGTCGGCACCTCCGCCCTGTTTATTCGTTATTCGCTATTCGCCATTCGTCATTCATCATTCGACATTCGACATTCCTCACTGATCGACCCACACCGCGGGCTGGGCCGCGATGTCCAGTACGTCCCGCTTTTCCGCCAGCACGTGGTCCAGTGCGAACAGGGCGGCCCCCAGCGCTCCGGTGTAGTGGGATTCCGGACTGATGTTGAGAGGAAGCCCCAGCTTGTTTTCCAGCGCCTTGACCATGCCCACGTTGCGGGCGACGCCGCCGGTGAAGGTCACCTCCACTTCCGCCCCGACGCGGCGGACCAGGCCGACGGTACGGGTGGCGATGGCCTCGTGTACGCCTGCCAGGATGTCCTCGACCGTCTTGTTCTGGGCGAGGTGGCTGAGAATGTCCGACTCGACGAAGACGGTGCAGACGCTGGTCAGTCGGATGGGCCGACTGCCCTTCAGCGAGATGTCGCCGATCTGATCCAGCGTCAGGCCGAGGACGTCGGCGGCGCCGGCCAGGAACCGGCCGGTGCCCGCGGCGCACTTGTCGTTCATGCAGAAGTCGAGCACGTCGCCGTCGGGGCCGACCTTGATCGCCTTGGTGTCCTGCCCGCCCATGTCGATCACCGTGCGCGTGTTGGGGAAGAGCATGTGCGCCCCCCGCGCGTGGCAGGATATCTCGGTGACCTGAGTGTCGCCGGCTTCGATCTTGTACCGGCCGTAGCCGGTGCCGACCACGAACCGGATCTCGTCCCGACCGACAGCGGCGCTGCGGATCAGCTCGTCCAGGGCGCGCTGTCCGGCGCGGCGGACGTTGGCCCCCGTGTCGATGAGGGCGCGAGCGACGATGGCGCGGGCCTCATTGACCAGCACGGCCTTGCTCTGCGTACTTCCGACGTCGATTCCGGCGGCGTAATTCATCGTTTAACTCTTCATGGTTCCCGCGGGGGCGTCGCTGAACCCGCCGCCGCCCTGTCGCAGGCGCTTGTACTGGAGCGCCTCGAAGAAAGCGTCGATCCGGTTCTTCATCTGGGCCTCGGCGTAATAGCGCGGGTCTTCCAGGTCCGACTCGACCATGAGCGTGGGCACGCCGAGGTCCTTGGTGAAGTATTCGCGCATGTCTCCCTGCCCGGCGGAAAAGAGCCGGCAGCTCTTGATGCTGTGGATCACCAGGGCGTCGGCGTGCCAGTCCTCGACGTAACACTTGATCTGGCGGTAGCGTTCCAGCATGGAACGATTGCAGAGATTGTGCACGATCATCTGTTCGGCGATGCTCTCCAGGGGGCGGTCGGGATCATGGCAGAAGCCGAATTCCCAGGTGCCGCCGACGGTGGAATAGGTGCTCTGCACCGCCACCGCGCCCCAGGTCTCGAAGAGGTTGCGGAAGTTGCGGTAGTAGGGATAGGGGGGCGGCCCCTCCACCACCATGCGGAACCGCTCTTCGTCGAGCACGCCGACTCCGTCGGCGACCATCCGCTCGTACTCTTCGACGATGCGGTCGAAGAAATCCGCGGCTTCCTTCGTGCCCCGCAGGGCGTTGATCGGCCCCATCATGTTGATGCTGTCGAAGTAGGCGTCGAACGGGGCCGGCCGGTGCTTGCACAGCTCCTTGGCCCGCGTCCAGCCGCGCTCGGCGCGGGCCGATTCCCGCAGGATCTCGCGCAGGCGGTCGATGTCGAACTTCCTGCCCGTCAGGCGCTCGCACTCGGCGATCAGTTCGCGAAGCTGGCACATCACGTACTCGATGTCTTCCCGGCTGGGCTTGTCCTCCCGCACGAACGGGATGTCCAGGATGACCATGGGCACGTTCATCATGCTGGCGCAATGCTCGAACCACTTGATGTAGACGTTGCACCCCACGAAGTTGCACACGATCAACGAGGGCTTCGGGATGGTGCCGCTCTCGCCCACGCCGCCGCAGAGCGTAAAACCCACGTCGGCCTTGACGTAGGCGCAGTTGTCGGAGGCGTAGCCGATCTCCTCGCTTTTGATGATGTAAGGCAGCGAGTTCTTGCGAATCGCAAGCTGCAGGGCGTTGATCTCAGGAAAGACCGGCAGGATGTCGAAACAGCGCAGGATCTCCACGCAGTTGCCGCTGATCATCAGATACGCCGACGGCACCGGGACCCGCGCCGCCGTCTTCAGCTCCGTCATCCAGTCGGTCATGATGTCGCGCGAGAGGGTGTGGACGGTCCCGCGGTAGTCTTTGTCAGGTGCAGTTTGCGTTTGCATGGGGGGTTCCTCTCGGAGCTGATAGCTACTCAAACAACATCGACTCAGCGAAAGTCTCTACTTCCGTCCGGACCGACTCATAGGTCCACATTTTTTCCTCGAATTCCACTTTCAGGTGCGGCACGCCGTCCTTATCCAGTTTGCTGCGGAACAGCACGTAGTCCAGCAGGGCCGGTTCGCAGAACTTGGCCGGCGTGAACAGCACCGCTTCGGCCCCCGCGTCGCGCACGCGCTGCGCCAGTCCCTCGGTCCGCGGGCGGCGGGCGTCATGGCGGACCGACGTATAGACCGACTCCCGCAGGTAGGCCTCCGCCAGCGCCGCCAGCGGATCCCCATCGCCGTCGATGTCTTGCGTGAACAGGCGCCACCCGATCATCATGTCGTCGTCCTGCACCAGGCAGCCGCCCGCCTCCAGCGTCTCCAGCAGCCCGATCGGCGGTTGTTCGCAGAACGCGCCTTCGATCACCACCCGCACGCCGTCGCGGGCGCGAACGCGGGTCGAGCGGACCTGGTCGAAGAAGTTCGCCAGCAGCGGCAGGTAGTCTTCCGGCATCATCCGCGTCCCGGCCATGGCCACGGCGAAGAGGTCGGCCGCGGCGATGGAACACGGGTTCTGCCGGCGATGATCGTAGATGGCCCGCAGCAGGCGGCGCACCCGGTTGTAAAGCAGGAGGCTCTCGGCGATCGCCTGATCGGCGACCGGCCGACCCAGGTGGGCGGCCAGGTTGGTGCGGAAACGGTTCAGCTCCGCCCGGGTGTAGGCGGAGGACTGGGCGCTGTACATGTTCTGCGGCATGTGCAGGTAGTCGATGAACTGACCGGGGGCGTTGCGCTTGACCAGGCTGGCGAGATTCCGGGCCACGTCGCAGATCGAGCTGAACACCGCCCCCTCGAAGAGCTGCACGTGTCCGCCCAGAAAGAGTTCCAGCGTGCTCTTGGCGATCGAGCAGATGAACGACTGAAAGCGGGCCTCGGCGTGCGACAGCTCGATCCGGTTGCCGGCGCCGAAAAGCCCCACCGGCATCAGACCCGCGGCATGGATGATCTCGACCGGGGCATAGACCGGGAAGACGCCGAACCCGCGCAGGTCCGGCCGCGACTCCCGCGCCCGCTCCAGCGCCTCGTCCGGCAGGAGGTCGATCAGTTCGCGGCAGATTCGCACGATGTCCGGTGTCGTCGCCATGAGGTCTCCCTTCACCGATCTTGTCCGGTCCCTTCTGCGCCCGTGGCGGTCAGGTTTTCCGCGGCCGCGCGTTCGCGCCGCTGCCGGCAGCGTCCGCCCGCCCTTCTTCGGTCAGCGCGTTCTCATGGGGGTATTCCCAGCCGGGCAGGTGCACGTCGACGCACGAGTAGTCCATGGGCGGCGGTCGGTGCCCACGGTCCAGCAGCGCCAGCAGGCCCGTGCGAATGAAGGGGTTCCTGCGCGGATTGAACGTCTCGCCGGTCTCACGGGCGAGGGCCTCGTCGTCCGCCCCGCGGGCCAGTTCGCGTTTGAACAGCGCCCGCGAATACGGTGCATCCTTGGCCATGGTGCGTGCCCGCTCGTAGCCGCGCCGCAGCGCTTCCAGCTCGTCGTCGAAGATGCCGTTGCTCAACCCAACCTGGAAGGCCCGGTCGGCGGTCATGCCCTGATCGAAAAGCTCGAAGGCGACCGAGTCGCCCAAGCCCAGCCGCTTCAGCTCACCGGCGGCGCCGAAACCGGGCAGGATGGCGTAGTCCAGCTCCGGCTGGTTATAGGTACACTTCTGCCCCCACACGGCGCGCCGCTCCAGCGAGTCGAACACGAAGCCCAGCGCCCGCACGTCGTAGCGCAGGTCCAGGAAGTAGGTGAACTCCGCTCCCCCCCCCCATTTCTCGCCGAAGACTCCGAGGGTGGCGACCGGGCTGCGCTGGATCAGACGGAAGAGCTGGACCGCCTTGCGGCTGGAATCGGCCGCCTCCTCCTCGCTCAGCGGGGCGTATCCGTGCTGGCGATCGAACCAGCCGCGGTTGAACTCGCGGGCGTCGGCGCCCAGCATGCGCATCCCGCTGCCGCCGGCGCAGAACATGACCGCTCCGCAGCGCCCCTGGCGGTGGAGGGCCAGCACGCGGGCGAAAGCGTAACTGAGCTGGTCGATCACCGCCCGGTTGAACACGTTGCCGCGCAGCGGGTTGTGGAAGAGGATCGTCGCGACGCGGTCCTTGCTCGAAGGCTCGTGGAACGTCAGGTCCAGGAAGCTCGGTCGGTACGTCTGCGTCTGCCAGTCCAGTTCCGCCACCGGCGTGCCGTAGCAGGATCCGTAGCCCAGCAGCCGGGCGAGGTTGCGGTGCTTCATCTCGTGCAGCAGGCACGGCCGGCCCTTGCGCGGCCCGATGGAACCGTCGACGTCCAGCATCTCCACCCACAGCGGATCGTCGGCGTTCTCGTGGTGGGATCGGCGGACGAGTTCGAGCAATCCCTGAAGGGTCAGACGTTCGATGAGCGCGTCGATCAACTCGATCAGTCCGACCTTGAAGCGCAGACCTGCCCGCGTGGAGGCGTTGATCTGGCCCGGGGTGGCGACGCCGTCCTGGATCAAGTCCAGCGCGTAGAGGCAAATGGGCAGGGCGTAACGGCGGAACGCCCGGCCGCCCGCGTCGTCCGCACAGGCCACGTGTATCAGCCCTTCCACGCTCTTGATCTTCCCCGCTGCCCGGTCCATCTCCCTGGCCTCGTAGTAGGAGCGGTAGTCCTTGCGGCAGATTCCCTCCATCGGTTTGTACTCGCCGGCCTCCGCGTCCCACACGGCCACCGGACGAGGGTGATCGTCCTGGCTCCATGCGTAGAACCCATGTCGCGTGGCCGAGTTGACCCCCGTGCGGCCGTCCCGCTCCAGCGACTCGATCCACGCCGGGTAATGCCGCCCTGCCCGGTGGTAAAGCCCGCGCAGTCGATTATTTTCCGGCAACGCCTGACCGAAGTGCAACGATGATTCCGTATAGGGCATGTGCCCGGTCTGATCCAGCACCAGGAACGGGTTGACCGTGAACAGCTCCCACAGCCCGCCGCGTTCGACGATATCCCGCCCCGTCTTGACATCCCACGAGATCACCGCCGCCATCGCCTGGAAGATCGGATCGGTGATGTATCCGTGAATGTCCTGCGGCAGAGCGATCACCGTTTTTTCCAGAATCTGCTCCGCAAACACCACACCGAGTCGAAACACCTCCTCCGAGGCGTACTTGCCCTTCATCACGTCGATGAGCCGGTTGGCCTCGAAAGGGAAATACCCGTGGACCGTCAGCAGTTTCTCCCGGAAGGCCTCGGACTTGAAGCAGACCGCCAGTTCGGCCGTGGTGTGCGACGACGTGTTGGAAAAGACGGCGGCCAGCTTACCGGGGTCCACGGCCGCCTCGATCCCCTCGAAAATCTCCGCCTTGATCTCGGCCCGTTCCGTCGCCGCCTCCCAGATGACGTCCGCGCGCGACAGGGCGGCGTACTCCTGCGTGCAGGTGACTCGGGCCTCCAGCGCCGCCGTATCTTCGGGGCGCAAACGCAGCGCCTTCACGTCCCGTTCGCCCAGGCTTCGGAAGGCGGTCCTGGCCCGTGCCAGGGCGTCGGCGCTGACGTCGATCAGCACGATCTGGCAGTCCGTTTTCCGCAGCAGGTCGATGACGATACCCTGACCCATCGTCCCTGCGCCGATGACGGCCACGCAACGGACCTCGTTGACCCGCCGCACGGCCGCGTCGAGCGACCCGTCGCCGAATGCAAATGCGCGCTTCACGGCTTCATTCCTTGCTGGTTGGACTCCACGTCTGACAACTTCGGGCCGTCCATTGCGGCCGCCGTCCTTCATACCCTCTGCAGTTCGTGCTGCTCGATCTCGATGACACCCGGCGACGCCGCCGGGGCGAACAGGCTCGCCATCTTCGCGTGGTGATGGTCGATGACGGCCTTGCGCACCAGCTTCCCGGAGGCGGTCAGTTCCCCGTTGGCCAGACTCGGCTCACGATCGACCAGCACCGCCCGGCGGACCCGTTGATACTTGACCTCGATCATCGGGTTGATCCGGGCCAACTCCTCGGCGAACAGCTCGCACACCGACGGCTGGTCGATCAGCCCCTCGGGCGACAGCCCGTGTGCTTCGCCCCATTCCCGCAGCCGGGCGACGTCCGGGAAGAGCAGCGCCCCGACGTAGTTCTGGCCGCTGCCCACCACGATCGCCTGGCTGACGAAGGGCGACTCGTTGACCAGAACGGTCTCGATGCGCTGCGGGTGGACCTTTTCTCCGGTGGTGAGTTTGAACGCGCCGTCCTTGCGCCCGAAGATCCGCAACCCCTCCCGTGTGAACTCGCCGAGGTCGCCGGTGCGGAACCACCCCTCCCGATCCAGGACGTGGGCGGTGGCTTCCTCGTCGTCGAGGTATCCTTCCATCACGTTCGGGCCGCGCACCAGGATCTCCTGGTCGTCGTCGATGCGCACCGACACGCCCGGGAGGGGGAACCCCACGTGGCCGCTCTTCCAGGCGCCGTCGAGCGTGGTCAGCGTGACGCACGGCGACGTCTCGGTCAGGCCCCATCCCTCCAGCACGGGGATGCTGCGCTCGCGGTAGGCGGCGGCCACGGTGGCGGGCAGCGACGCGCCCGCCGTGAAGACGAAGCGCAGCCGTCCGCCGAAGACGATCCGATCGATCTCGGCGCTTTCGCGGCACCGCGCCATCAGCAGGTCGTGTACGCGCGGCACACTGAAGAACAAGCTGGGGTCGTACGCCTTCCAGTTCTCGATCAGCCGGTCGATGTCACGCCCGTAGGAGTCGTCAAGGCAGAACTCGCACCCCTTGTCCAGCGCCAGGTACCGTTCGAAGATGCCGCCGAAGCTGTGGTGCCAGGGCAGGTAGCTCATCACCACGTCGCGCTCGCTCACGTCCCACATCAACGAGATCGCTTTCTGCTGGGAGATGACGTTGCGGTGCCGCAGCTTGACGCCCTTGGGCGGTCCGGTGGTTCCGGAGGTGTACATCACCAGGCACAGGTCGTCCGCCTGGACCGCCTCGATGCGCTGTTTCGCCTCATCGACGCGGGCGCCGGCGTCCGTGTCCAGCGCCGCGAACGGCATCACCGGGCCCCAAGCGCGGGCGGCTTCGTCGCAGTCCATGCAGAAGACGTGCTGCACCCAGGGGAACCGCTCGCGCTGGATCTTGTCGAGCTGGTGCTTGCCCGACACCACCAGCCAGTGCGGACGGGCGTGCTCCAGCACATAGGCGACCTGCCGCGGCAGGGATCCGGCGAAGACCGGCACACTGACGCAGCCGATGCTCATTACCGCCAGGTCGCACAAATACATCTCCGGCCGGTTCTCGGAGATCATCGCTACCCGGTCGCCCGGGGTGATGCCCATCGAGATGAGTCTGCCGGCGATGCCGAAGACGCGCCGGGCAAACTCATCCCAGCGCAGCGACCACGCCCGGTCGCCGAAACGGGTCCGCATGAAGACCTTGTCCGCGAGCCGCTCCGCCCGCCGGGTCAGCAGCACGCCCAGGGAGCGTTCATAATCCCCCAGCGGCACCGGGTGGGTGTGCTCTTCGCCGACCCGGCGGATCCCGATCTGCTCGTCCAGCCCCTGCGGAGTCGTCTGGCAATAGGCCAGGCAGGAGTCGCGCAGCAGGCCGCGGGTCAGCACGAACCGCTCTTCCGGCGGCTTGTGGGCGAACTCCAGGCTGAGCGGATCCACGCCGGCCCGCCGCCGGACCAGGTGCGAGGCGACGAAATAGACGATGTTGGTGGCCAGTTCCTTGATGTGCGAGCAGCCCACCCGACCGCCGACGCGCCGGACGATCTCCCCCAGCACGCCGCGCTCGATGCGCAGTCCGACGAGCCGTTCCGCCACCATCTCGACCTCGCGACACACCGGGAACGGGACGCGGACCATGTTCAGCCGGCTGCGGGTGATCTGCTCGTTGGGCAGGTCGATCTCCATTTCCAGCTTGATGAGGTGCTCGTTGTCCAGCATGGTGCCCACCAGGGTGAGCTTTTCCGACCCGCTCTCGAACAGCTCGATGTTGATGTTGCGCTGCGCGGCCAGGTTCATCGCCAAGACTCCTGTGCGACTGCCGTCGGCGCCGGCGTCGCGATCGCGGATGGCCCGGGCCATCGCGGCCTGCACCTCGTGCTTGAGTGACTTGAAAAGCGCCTCTTCTTCTTTCATCCCGGCGTTGCCGGCGTAACGGACGAGCGGCGCGAGGATCCACTCCTCGTTGGAGAAGAGCTTCACCGTCTTCAGGCCCGCGGACAAAGCGTCGCGGAACGACTTCACCGAACTGGTGACGTGGCCGGCGTGGGCCATGATGGTGGCGCGGTGGATCGCCCACACCTCGTCGTACGACGCCTCCGGGGGATAGGCCCCAGCGGCTTTGCCCACGTCGAACACCGCCCGCGTGACGCGCTGCACGAAGTCCGCCTTGGATGGATCCTTGCACAGATCGCCCATCCGCAGATCCAGCAGCGCCCCTTCGGGCGTGACCATGTGGATCAGGCCCCCGACGTTGAGCACGATCGAGATCATCGCCTTGTCGAACTCGACGCGGGTGCCCGGCACGCCGCGGGCGTGCTTGAAGGGGTAGTTGTGTGCGGTCAGGATCGCCTCGATCCGCAGCCGTTCCGCCTCGCCCCCCCCGGCGAAGACCAGGGCGCCCTTCCGTTCCAGCACGTAGACCGTCTCCCGCCCGCTGCCCCGCCGCCCGCCGGCCTGCAGCGAGATCCCGCGCACGACGTGGTCGATCAGCGCCGCCGTCATCTGCGGCGTGACCCCCGGCAGGCGCTGCATCAGCGCCGACTCATGAAGCTGTTCTTCATAGGTCTGGACGGTCTGCTCGAAGAGAATCCCGTTGGGCATGACCAGCACGATCGGGATGCGCCGCTGCACGTCCGCCACGCTGGTCATCCGCCCGCGTTCGACCAGGTTCTCGACGAACCGCGTCAGTTCGCCGGTCAGCAGGCCGAGCTGGTCCGGGTTGCAGCAGGCCAGGAGCAGTTCCGGCACGTGGTCCAGCGCCTCCGCCTCCAGCAGGTTCGCAAACACCCGCCCGGAGAGCGGCACTGAGCGCAGGCGGCCTCCATCCTGAACGTTCAGGCTGCCGGCCTCCTTGAGGAGTTGGGTGATGCCGTCCCCCACCCGGCCGATGAAGCAATCGGCGCCGGCGTGCAGGTAGAAGGCCACCCCCAGTGCCCCCGGCGGGTGTACGCCCAATGTGCCTTCGTGGATCACGGTCCGCTCAACTCCGATGCGCCCGGCAGGATTCGATCGCCATCAGCGCCGCCCCGTATGCCCCCGCGTGCTGCGGCAAGGGCGGCAACAACACTTCCGTCTCCATGACCTCTTCCAGCGCCCGCACCATCGCCCGGCAATGCGCCACCACGCCGCCCGTCGCCCCCACCGCCCCGTTCCGAACCGCCATCATCTCCGACACTCGCGTGGCGATGGAGCGGAACAGGCCCATGGCGATCTCCGCCGGCGGCTGGCCCTCCTTGATGCGTTCGATCACTTCGGTCCCGGCGAACACCGTGCAGTAGCTGTTGACGACGGCCTTCTCCCGCGAACGCAGGGCAAGCTCGTCTAACTCCGCCAGGGTGATGCCCAGCTTCAGTGCGATGGACTCCAGGAACGTGCCCGTCCCGGCCGCGCACTTGGCGTTCATGCGGTAGTCGGCCATCTTACCCTCCTCACTGAGCCGGATGACCTTGGTGTCCTGCCCCCCGATGTCGATGATGTGCCGCACGCCGGGATACCATTCCCGCGCCCCCCGCGCGTGGCAGGTGATTTCCGTCACCCGGCGGTCGGCCAGCGCGATGCGCTCGCGGCCGTACCCGGTCGACACGCAATACGCGATCGCGTCCCGCTCGGCCTCCGCCTCGAACAGCGCGCACGACAATGCCCGGTCCGCCGATTCGCCGTAGTCGAAACCCGACGGCGTCACGTGGTGACCCAGCAGCGTCCCATCCTCCGCCAGCACGACGCACTTGGTGGCGGATGAACCCACGTCGATGCCCAGATAGAGCGGCCCCGTCATCGCGCCTGCTCCTCCAACTGCTCGACGAAGGCCTCGATGTTCGTGAGCGTCTGGGCGGCGGAGAAGAACCGCGCGTCGCTCAGGTCGCCGTCGATGACCAGCGCCGGCAGCCCCAGCCGCTCGCGGATCCGCTGCGGCATCCCGAACCGCGAGTTGGTGTTGTTCGGACAGGTGCGGGCGTTGTGGAAGATCACGCCGTCGATGGAGAAGCGGCGGAACATCTCCTCCAGAAAAGCCTCCTTGGTGTCCTCGTCGCGGTTGATGAAGATCTCGGTGCTGGTCTTCGCCATCCAGAGCAGCGGATCGCCGCCGTCGTATTCCTCGAACGCCCACGAGTTGCAGTAGGTGCTCGCCGCCACGACCGTAGCCAGATCGAAGAACTTCGTGGACAGTTCCCGCAGCTTCGGCCAGATCGGCATCCCTTCCCAGTACACGCGAAAGCGCTCATCCGGCACCGCGGCGACGCCGTCGCGGACCCGCGCTTCCAGTTCCGCCAGCAGCGTTACGTAATAGTCGATGGCCGCGGTGGACCCCCGCATGAGGATCACCGGCGCCATGTGGATCACGCCGTCGAAGAACGTCAGCGGCGACGGCCGCGCCTGCGCCGTGTCCAGCACCTGCCGCCACAGGGCGCTGGCCCGGCTTGATCGATCCACGACCTCTTCGAGCCGGCGGTCATCCATCCGCAGGCCGAATCGACGCTCCAACTCCTCGATCAAATGCCGCAGTTGCCCGCGGACGAACTCGATATGGGCCCGGGTCACCTCGCCCAGATGGGCCGGCGGACACACTCCCAGAACGGGCGCGCCGTCGCGGCGGCCGTACCAGCTCATCCAATCCTGCACTTCGCGGCACTGGTTCGTGCTGTACACCAGCACGTCCGGCTTCGGCGGCCCGTCGATGCCGTACACCTCGCGCAGCGGGCTGGCGTGGGCCAGCGTCGCGCCGATGTCGCTGGTCATGTACGAGCACGATTCCGCGCAATAGCCCACCCCCACCGCCCGCGGGATCAGGTGCTGGCTGAGCTTGCGGGCGCCCAGCAGCGCCCCGTGGTTTTCCGGGAAATAGACATCGAAACCCAGCGCGGTGAGGATCTCGCACGGGCCGACCGACGTACACCACGCCACCCGCCGCTCGGGAGCGCGGGCGGCCTCGTCGAGATTCACGAAACAGGCCCGCAGAAGCTCCTTGAGCTTCTGCTGCGCCTGAATCTCGATGCGATTGACCACGGTGCTCACGATCGAACTCATGCGGACTAGCTATCAGCTATCAGCTATCAGCCGGAAAAAATGCTGACGGCTGACGGCTGACGGCTGACAGCGAATCCGGCTGACGGCTGATAGCTGATAGCTGACAGCTTCTATGGAACAACGATTGAACGTAGCGACGTTCCCTCCTTCATCACCTCGAAGGCCCTGGACAGTTCCCCCAGTGGAAAACGATGGGTGATCTGGCGCTTCAGCTCGACCTTCCCCTGCTCGACCATCCGGATGAGCGGACGGTAATCCAGCGGCCGGCATCCCAGCGACCCGACCACCTCGATCTCCTTGAACATGATCTTGCCGGCCACCACCGAAATCGCCTCGTGCGTGTAGCCCACCACGCACAGCCGCCCGCCGACGCGCACGCACTCGAACGCCTCCTCGATGGTCCGCGGGTTGCCGATGACCTCCATGGCAATATCCGCGCCGCCGCCGGTGAGCTTCTTGACCTCTTTGCTGACGCGCTCCACCTGGGCGGCGTGAATCGTCGTGGCGGCGCCGAACTCCTTCGCCCACGCCAACTTGCGGTCGTTCACGTCCACGGCGATCACGCACCCGCCGGCCGCCGCGGCCAGTTGCACCGCGTTGATCCCCACGCCTCCGCACCCGAACACCACCACGGTGTCCCCCGGCTTGACCTGCGCCCGGTTCTTGACCGCGTGGTAGGGCGTCGACATCGCGTCGGCGATGATGGACGCCTCTTGCAGCGGGATGGACTCGGGCAGCTCCAGCACGTCCTTGGCCGGCACGGCCACGTATTCGGCATAGGCTCCGTCGATGTGGTTGCCGAGCATTGTCATGTGAGCGCAGATGTTCTCCCGCCCCATCCGGCAGAAATCGCAACGCCCGCAGGTCAGCACTGCCGGAATCAGCACGCGCTGGCCGCGCTTGAAGCGCTCCACGCCCGCTCCGACCGCCTCGACGACGCCCGACGCTTCGTGTCCCAGGACGATCGGCGGCTTCTTGAACGTCGGCACGCCGTGCTCGATGTAGTGGAGGTCCGTGTGGCAGACGCCACAAGCGGCCACCTTCACCAGGATCTCCCCCGCCCCGACTTCAGGAACGGGCACGTCCTCGATCCTCAATCCGCCGTCACTTCCGTGAAACACTGCCGCTTTCATGGTCGCTCTCCCCACTTGCGAACCCTCGAAACCCGACCCTCAACCCCCGACCTTCAACCTGCCAACCCTCAAACCTACCCATGCCTCCACACCGGCGCCCGTTTTTCCTGAAAGGCCGCGATCCCTTCGTGCGCATCCGACAGCTTCATCAGGTCGTTCAGGTACAAGGATTCCGCCCGTTCCAAGTGGGCGAGCACCTGCTCGCGCGCGACCATCATCGTCGCCCGTTTCGCCAGCCGCACCACGGGGCGTGAAAGCCCCCGCACGCCATTCAGGAACTCCTCGACTTTCGATTCAAACTCCTCCTGCGGATACACGTGGTTCACCAGTCCGATCCGGTGCGCCTCGGCCGCGCCCAGCGTGGCGCCCAGCGCCGTCAGTTCGACGGCCTTGCCGAGCCCGATCCGCAGCGGCAGCACGCACGCCGCCACCGGCGGAAACACGCCCACCTGCACCTCCGGCTGACCGAACTTCGCCCGATCCGACGCCAGCACCACGTCGCAGAAGCAGGCCAGTTCGCATCCCCCCCCCAGGGCCGCGCCCTGCACGGCCGCGATCGTCAACGCGTCGGTCGACGCGAGCTTCCGGAAGATGGCGTGAAAGACGCGGATCATCTCGTCCACCCTGCCCGCGGTGTGGTCCGCCACGTCCACGCCCGCGCTGAACGCCTTGCCCGAGGCCGCGATCACCACCGCGGCAAGGTCGGTGGACGCCACGAGCGGCTCCAGGCACCGGTTGAACTCCTTCATCATGGCGACGTTGAGCACGTTGAGCGGCGGGCGGTTCATCGTGACCCGCGCGACGCCGTCGCTGCGTTCGACCTGAACAAACTCGCAGTCGTTCATCCGGCACACTCCCGGCCCGGCAGCACTCCGTTCGCTTCCGATCGGCCGTCCGCTCTCTCTTCTTGCTTCCTTCCGCTTCCCGGTCCGCGTTCAGATGTACTGTCCGCCGTCCACCCGGATGACTTCACCGGTGATGTGCCGGGCGGCCTCGCTGCACAGGAAGGCCACCACCGCGGCCACCTCGCCGGGCGTGCCCAGTCGGCCCAGCACGATCTCGTTCAGCGCCGCCTCGCGCACCGACGCCGGGGCGTCTTTCACCATGTCCGTTTCGATCAGACCGGCCGCGATCGCGTTGACGTTGACGTTGTACCGCCCGAGTTCGCGCGCCACCGATTTAGTCAGCCCGATCAGTCCCGCCTTGGTGGCGGCGTAGTTGGACTGGCCGAACTTTCCCCGCAATCCGTTGATCGACGTGATGGTGACGATCTTCCCAGACTGCTGGGCCTTGAAGATGCCGGCCACGGCGCGGATGTAGTTGAAGCTGCCCGTCAGATTGGTTGCGATCACCTCGTCCCACTGGGAGTCCGTCATCTTCCAGATGACCACGTCCCGATTGATGCCCGCGTTGCTCACGAGGATGTCGAGTCCGCCGAACGCCTCGACCGTCTGTTCGATCATCCGGCCGGCGTCCGCAGCGCTGCTCACATCCGCCCGCACCGCCAGCCCCCGCCGGCCCGCCGCCTGCACCTGTTGAACCACGCGGGCCGCGTCCTCCTCATGGCGGCGGTAGTTGATGGCGACGTCTGCCCCCTGCCGCGCCAGTTCCAGCGCGATCGCCGCGCCGATGCCCAGGCTGCCGCCGGTGACTACCGCTTTCTTTCCTTCGAGGTTCATCGTGATCTCACACGTAAGGCCGCCCGTGGCGGCCCCGGCTACGTGACGGCCGCGGGCGCCAGCGCTGCGCCGCATCGACCGCAGTGCTCGAACTGCTCCGGCAGCCCCTTAGCGCCGCACTCCGGACACTCCAGGGTGTACGGCCCCCACAGGAATTCGCTGGACGCTCCCTCGGCCGCCCGCTTCCGCAGGCCCTCGTAGTCCGCCGCGCGCTTCTCGACGAAGGCGGTCATGCCCTCGTACGGCTCCAGACTGGTATAGTGAATCGCCAACCAATCGCGGGCGTGGCCGGCGGTGGCGTGCCAGGCCAGGTCTTTCCAGAAGTTCACCTGGGCCTTGGTGTAGCGGGTACACTCGAAGAACTTGTGGACGATCTGGTCCGAAAGGTCGGCGATCACTTCGTCCATCAGCGTGAAATCGAGCGAATACCCGTCCTTGCCCTTCGCGGCCTTGCTGATCTCCTCGGGCGTGACCCGCGTCTCAAACGGGTTCTCCCACGGGTCGGTGTTCCAGTCCGCTAGGAACGTGCGGCCGTTGGTGAACGTCGTACGCCATCGGCCGCTGCCGTCCTTGACCGTGGGCACGACGACGTTGACCAGCCCCATCGCCAGCGACGTGAACGCCGGATAGCGCTGATTGAGGAACAGGATGCCGCGGGCCTTGCGGTCGCCGACGTGCAGGGGCAGCCACTGCGTCGAGCCGCCACACGCCACCGATCCGACGCTGGTGCCGACCTGGGCGATGAAGGCGTGCTCGCCCATGACGGCCAAGTCGCAGGCAAGCTGGCTTTCGTTGCCGCCGCCGACCGCCATGCCGTTGACCCGGGCGATCACGGGTTTCGAGCAGTTTGTGATCGACTCGATGTAGCTCTTGAAGCACGTCATGTACTTCCAGTAGTCGCGCGGCCGGCGGGTGTACTCCTGTTCGTACTCCTTGACGTCGCCGCCGGTGCAGAAGGCCTTGTCGCCGGCGCCGGTGAAGACGACCACGGCGATGCCGTCGTCTCCGGAGGCGTCGTGGAAGGCTGTGGCCATCTCCTGGAGGGCGGGCGTGCTGTAGGCGTTGTAGTTATGGGGCCGGTTGATCGTGATCCGGGCCACCCAGCCGTCCTTTTCGTACTGGACGTCCCGGAACGCGAACGAGTCGGGGTCGCGACGAGGGAACATGGGCATGATCTGTCCTCACTGATACCGAACGAACGTTCGATCGGACAATTGCTCCAAAGAGGGCGGTCCGAGCCGGGCCGGTTGCGGTCGGCGCTGACCACGCACTCCATTCTGCCACAAGAAAAACGGCTTGTCAAGCACGTTTTTTCGGTCATTCGAGTTGACAAGGGCGAATCCGGCGCGCATACTAGCCTGGAACGATTGATCGCTTGTTGATCGGCGATCCTGCCAATGATATCGAGAAAAGCAGAACAGATGTTCGGTTCGAGCGGCGGTTCCGGCGTCGCAACTTTCGAATCCCGCGGGAGTTACGACGCACGCATCAACCGGATACTGGAGGTCGCGACAGGCGTCATCGCCCGCGTCGGATACGAAAGGGCCTCGATGCGCGTCGTCGCCAAAGCCGCGGGCACGAGCCTGGCCGGGCTCTACCACTACTTCGACAGCAAGGAAAAAATGCTGTTTCTTATCCAGTTCCGGACCTTCAACTCCCTGCTGAACAACCTGAAGGAAAAGCTGCACGGGGTGGAGGATCCGGTGCGGCAGCTCGAGGTCATGGTCCGCAGCCACATGGGCTACTTCGCCGCCAACATGGCGGCCCTGAAGGTCTGCTCGCATGAACTGGATTCGCTGGCGGGCGAGGCGTACGAGCAGACGCGGGCGATCCGGCGCGAGTATTACGAGCTGACCCGCGGCATCGTCGAACGCGTTCTGGACGCCGCCGCGACCGCCCCGGCCCTCGACCGGCACGTGGTCACGATGTCGCTGTTCGGAATGCTGAACTGGCTCTACCGCTGGTACGACCCCAAACGTGGCCGGTCGCCTGCTGTCGTTGCGGACCAGATCGTCTCGCTGTTCCTGCACGGCATCGGCGCGGCCGCTGCGGCGCCGGCGGCGTGATATCCGGCCGGTGGCGGAACGGTTGCGGTGCAGCACGCCGGGTCAAGACGGCCCGCGGATCGCTGAGGGAGGATCGTCGGTGTACATGCCGGATGTCGAGTTGCACGAGTGCCGGTCGCTGGAGGAAGCGGCCGCGCTGCTGACGCGGTACGCGCCCGATGTCCGCATGCTGGCCGGCGGCACGGACCTGTTGGTGGACCTGAAGGCGGGGCGGGCCACGGCTGCACACCTGGTTTCGCTCACGCGCGTTCCGGCCCTGCGAGGTGTCACGCTTGCGGACGGCGCACTGCGAGTCGGTGCGCTGACCACGATCGCCGAGTTGATCGCCGCGCCGGTCATCGCCGAACGCTGGTCGCCCCTGCTCGATGCCGCCCGCCACATGGCTTCACCGCAGATTCGTAACATGGCGACCGTGGGCGGCAACATCGCCAGCGGCGTCCCCTGCGCCGATCTGCCGCCGATCCTGATCGTTATGGGCGCATCGGTCGTCCTGTGGTCTCCTGACGGCCCGCGAACGGTTCCGCTGCACTCGTTTTTCACCGGCCCTCGCCAGACCGCCCGCAGGAGCGACGAGCTGCTCGTGGCGGTCCTCGTGCCGGAGCCTGCTCGCGGGTCTGGAGCCGCATACGCCCGCTTCGCGCTGCGGGAAGGCAACGGGATCGCCGTCGCTGCCGTCGCGGCCGGGTTGCGGATGAAAGCCGGCGACGTCATTGACGAAGCGCGGATCGTCCTCGGCGCGGTCGCGCCCATTCCGAAGCAGGTCGCGTCCGCCACCGAGATTCTTGCGGGCAAATCTGCCGATGACGCCGACGCCATCGATGCCGCCTGCGACGCCGCGATGCGGGCCGCCGAGCCGATATCAGACATCCGCGGCTCGGCTGAATACCGCCGGGAACTGGTCGGCGTCCTGACGCGGTGGGCGCTGTCCGCCGCGGCGGAGCGAGCCGGCGGCTACGCGCCCGCAGGCTCGACGGGCGGGAGTGAATAAGCGGTGAATGCTTCAGTGGTCGCGGTTTCTGCTAAGATGGCAGCAATGATCTGCGACATTTGCGGTCAGGAAGGTGTACGTATCCGCCGTGTCAGCCGCAACTACGGCAAAGGCGAGGATTTGCTGCTCATCGAGAACATACCGGTAGTCAGTTGCCCCCATTGCGGTGAGAGCTACATGACGGCCGAGACGTTGCACGAGATCGAACGAATCAGACGCCATCGCCAGAGTTTCGCCGTCAAGCGCCCCATCGCCGTCGTGGGGTTTCCGTAAAGGCGGGGATCGCAAGGATAGGACCAGACACACCACGTCGGTGTGCGTGCGTCAACTGCAACATAACAGGGATCACAATTATGACTGACGTAGACGTTCAGGCCTTTGTTGAGAGCCGGATCGTCACGCGGTTTCAACCGCTGAAGGTGATCCTCTTTGGATCCCGCGCGCGAGAGGATGCGCGGCCGGACAGCGACGTGGACCTGCTGGTCGTGATGACCGGCGCGCCGGACAAGCGGGCGCTGGCAGTCCAGATGCGCCGCAGCATGCGCGGCCTGCCGGTGCCCAAGCACATCATCGTAACGACGCCGGACGAGATCGCCCTGCGGGTAGACATGCCAAGCTCGATACTGCGCGCGGCGTTGCGCGAAGGGATGGTCATTCTTGGACAGCGCTGAACATTCTGAAGAAGGGTGGCAGTGGCTGAGTGACGCTCACCCGGAAATCTCGCAGCGGGTGCGAGGATACCTCGAACGGCTTGGGGCATTACTCGCGGCTCCATCATGCACCCTCTCTGAGATGCTGAAGCATCGTGAGCAGGGACGCGGCGTCTATGCAATCTCTCGCCCGGATACTGACGCAGTGGTGTACGTTGGGATGGCCAGCGGGATCTCGGATCGCGCCGAGACTCACCTGTACCGAAGTGACGGTTCCTGCCTTCGGGGCATGGTTCGCGAAGCCGACAATTTACCACAAGATGTCGGTGCATATCACATTCGCTATGTGCTGATAGAAGAGGATCGAGAGCGATCCTATTTCGAGCACTTTGCCATCGGCTGCCTCGCGCCGATGTTGAACAAGTAGGTGGCGCTTGAAGGACGATTCAGAATGACGTTGGTACGTGCCCTGAACGTGAACGGCCATACGCATCGCGTCGCCGTCGAGCCGTGGGAGACGCTGGTTGACGTGCTGCGCGACAAGATCGGCCTGACCGGCGCCAAGAGGGCGTGCGGTGTGGGGGACTGCGGCGCCTGCACGGTGCTGGTCGACGGCGAGCCGATGAACAGTTGTCTGCTGCTCGCTTCCACCATGGAAGGCAGGCAGATCACAACCGTCGAAGGGCTTGCCCACGGCGGCGTGCTCACGCCGCTTCAAAGAGCGTTCGTCGGCGAAGGCGCCATCCAGTGCGGTTTCTGTACGCCGGGCATGGTGCTGTCGGCCACGGCGCTCATCGAGAAGAACCCGACGCCTTCGGTGGACCAGATCAAAGACGCGCTGGTCGGAAACCTGTGCCGCTGCACCGGATACACCGGGATTCTGCGGGCGGTCAGCCGATGTGAGAACTACCGCGACGATGGCACTTGCGCGAAGAAGGCAGCGGAACCGGAGAGCACGACGCAGCGATCCGCCGCGGCGGATGACGGAGCGACGAAGAGGAGAACGCAGTCTGCGATCGCGGGCGATGCCACATTCGACATTCGACATTCGACATTCGACATTCGACATTCACGGCCTGACATTCGACATTCGACATTCGACATTCGACATTCAGGCTTCGACACCGTCGGCGTCTCCATCCCCCGCGTGGACGCCGCCGACAAAGTCTCCGGGCGCGCCCTGTACACGGCCGACATCAAGCTGCCCAACATGATCCATGGGAAGATCCTGGGTTCGAGCGTCGCGCACGGACGGATTCGCCGGATCGATACGTCGCGGGCAGAGGCGCTGGAGGGCGTGATCGCGGTGATCACCGCGGTTGACGTTCCCGAGACGCAGCACGGCGTTTCTCCGGCCCGCTACGACGAGGACGTGCTGGCCAAAGACAAGGTCCGGCACGTGGGCGACCCGGTCGCGGCCGTGGCGGCGGTCGATGAACGCACGGCCGAGCAGGCCCTGTCGCTGATCGACGTCGAGTACGAGGAACTGCCGCCCGTGCTCGACCCGTTCCAGGCGGTGGCCGACGGCGCGCCCCTGGTGCACGACCGATACAAGCGCAACATCAACACGCACGTGCAGCAGGGCTTCGGCGACGTGGACGCCGCGTTCGCCCAATCCTATCACGTGCGCGAAGAAACCTTCACCGGCAACCACATCTACCAGTGCCCGCTCGAGCCGCACGCCTCCATCGCGATGTGGGAGCATGACGGCACACTCCTGGTTTACACGTCCACGCAGGTGCCGCATTACGTGCAGTACATGCTCGCCCACGTGTTCCACATCCCGCTGGGAAAGATCCGCGTGATCCGTCCGGCGGTCGGGGGGGGCTTCGGCGGCAAGGCCGCGACCACGCCGCTCGACCTGTGCGCCGCGGCGCTGGCCCGCAAGACGGGCCGGCCGGTGAAAATGGTCTACTCGCGCGAGGAGATGTTTCACTACGGCCGCGGGCGACACAAGCAGCACATGAGGTTCAAGCTCGGCGTCGACCGCGACGGCCGAATCAAGGCGTTCGCCAGCGAAATCCACCTCGACGGCGGGGCCTACTCGTCCTTCGGCGTGGCCACGGCCTACTACGCCGGCAGCATGATTCCCACGCTCTACAAGATCCCGAACTATCGCTATGACGGCTATCGCGTCATGACCAACAAGCCTGCGTGCGGAGCCATGCGCGGCCACGGCGTGCCCCAGCCGCGTTTCGCCTTCGAGTGCCTGCTGAACATGGTGGCCGAAGACCTGGGGATCGACCCGATCGAGATCCGCCGCCGCAACGCGATGACCGCGAACACGCGGACGGTCAACGACCTTGACATCGGCAGTTGCGAGTTCCTCGCCACGCTGGACGCCGTGGCCGCGAAGAGCGGATGGAGCGACAAGTACCTCGCGCCCGCTCCGGCGCGGCTGCGCCCCGGTGAGGTCCGCGAATTCACCGCAGAGAGCGCAGAGAACGCAGAGATTGAGTCAGATCAGAAAGTGCCCCTCGCGTCTCGGTCCCTCTCCGCGTCCTCTACGTCCTCTGCGTCCTCTGTGGTTGATCTTCGGCCGTCGCACGTTCGCCGCGGCATCGGCGTCGGCTGCGGCGGATTCGTTTCTGGAGCGGGCTACTGCATCTACCGCGGCCAAGTGCAACTCTCGCACGAGAAGCCGCCGGAGCACTTTCAGAAGCGGTCGATCTTCCCCCACGCCAACGCCGTCGTGAAGGTCAGCGAGGACGGCTGTGCGGCCGTGCTGATGATCGGCGCCGCCGACATCGGCCAGGGCAGCGACACCGTACTGGTGCAGATGTGCGCCGAGGCGATGGGCATCCCCGCGTCGCGCATCCGCATCCGCAGCGAGGACAGCGACATTTCGCCGCTGGACCTGGGTGCATACTCATCGCGTATCACGTTGATGGGCGGTCACGCCGTCACCCGCGCCGGGCAGGCGGTTCTTGACAGAATGAAACCCTACGCCGCCGCCATGCTCGGCTGCGACGAGTCCGAAGTCGAGGCCCGCGACGGGCGCATGTTCCGCAATCCGAACCGCGACCGTAAAGGAGCGGCCGCAACGTGCATGGACAATCCGAACATCGACCTTAAGGGTGCGGCCCCTCCGCCGCAGGCGAACGAACCCGCAGGCACAGCCAATCCGAACCCCGACCGTAAGGGAGCGGGCTCTTCACAACTTCCGCCACAGCAGCAGGAGTCGCCCGGCGCCTGCAATCCGAACCCCGACCGTAAGGGAGCGGGCCCTCCACCGCATGTTGAACCCCCCCCCGCCTCCGTCGCCTGGGAAGAAGTCGCCCGCCGCTACTTCAACGACAATGGCCCGCTGGTCGGCACCGGCTGCTACAAGCCGCCGGACGGTCTGGGCGGCGACTTCAAGGGCGCCACCGTCGGCACCAGCCCCGCGTACTCCTTCGGCAGCGCAGTGTGTGAGGTCGCCGTCGATGTCGAGACCGGCAAGGTGCGCATCGAACGGTTCACCGACTACCACGATTGCGGCACGCCCATCAACCCGCAGGCCGTACACGGCCAGGTGGAAGGCGCCGTCGTCATGGGCGCCAGCGAGACGCTGATGGAAGACGTCCAGTTCGACGACAAGGGGCGCCTCCTCAATCCCAACCTGCACGGCTATCTGATGATGACCATCAAGGACGCGCCGGAGATCTTCAGCGGCATCGTCGATTCCTACGAGCCGCGCGGACCCTTCGGGGCCAAGGAGATCGGCGAGGGCAGCACGCTGCCGGTCCTGGGCGCGGTGGCGCACGCGATCGCCAACGCCACCGGCGTGTGGATCAAGGACCTGCCGATCACGCCGGAGAAGATCCTCAAGGCGCTGCGCGCCAAGCGTGCAACGCCGGAGGCGGTTGTAGTGTGAGCCGTGGCGCGTCGCGAGGCAGGTGTTGGATCGTGGCATGTGCAAGGGAACCTCAGCAAGCGAGGCCGGCGCGCCACCTAAACACATGGGGCGGCGACGGCATCTATAGGTTGGTTCAGATAGGACGTTGCCCATGCGAAAGGCGTATCGTTTGAGATCGCCCGCCCCGGCCGCAATCGCCTTCGCGACAGCGGCCGTGATGGTTGGACAGGGGACCCAGCCAATGGCGCAGGATGCCGCAGGCGATACGCAGTTGCACGGCGTTGCGGAGGATTTGTGGGGCAATCGCATCGACCTGACGGGCTGCCGGAAGGGGCTGACCCTGATTCAACCCTTCTCGCCCGCCAACTGTGGCTACTGCCTGGTCGATGGCGGGCTGGTGCAGCGCAACTACCTGGAGCGCAACGCGGCGCTGGGCGGGAAGAACTTTCACCAGTGCCTGTTCAACCCGCAGATGGACGTGTACACGTTTCTCAAGCACTATCGCGGCGACAGCGTGCCGGTGCTGACCTTCCCGGCGCGGCTCCATGACTATCACCGCGACGGCTTCCCCTTTCTGATCGCCTTTCGCGACGGGCAGCGCATCTACAGCGGGGTATTGGCCCCGTACGATCTGGTCTTCGAGTCGCTGCGTCAGGAGTTCTGGCCTGACCAGGCGTTCCCGTTTGTGCTCACGTCCCCGTCGCATATCGGCACCATCAATTGCCTCGAAGCCGCGACCGTGTGGGTGGTCCCGGACGGCGATGAGGAAGGTTATCGTCGCCTCGCGCAGGAAGCAGAGCGCATCAACAAGATGCCGGGATGGGGACCGGCTACCCAACAGACCGGCAACCGCATCGACGTCCGACACGAAAGCGAGTTGACCGACGCCGACTTGCCGAAGCATCTGGCGTTCATGGGCGTCAGCGGTGGCTTCACGTTCCGCGCCCTGACCGGTCTGGCGCTTCCGCTCCGCGTCGATTCGCAGAGCATCGAGATCGGGCCGCACTCCTTCGCGTCGGCGGACGTGGGCCTGCGGGCCTGGTTCCCCAACCCGCGTCACCCCGCGCACTACGTGAGTCTCGCCATTCGGGGCGCGCACGTCACGCGGCCATATAACGAGAACTGGGCGGACTTCGTCGTGTACCAGAACGGCGCGGACGGCCGACCCCCGTCGGTCTTGCTCCGCGGCCTCTTTGATAAGAGCGACTCCACCGCATGGCGCTATTCGGACAAACTGGCCCACGGGACCGGCAGGCCGAAATGCGCGGACGGCGTCTGCCCGGCCCCCATCAAGCCGTCGTCGCGGCCGGCCGCACGGCCGCATCGGATCACGCTCTCGGCGCCGAGCGCGTCCCCCGCGGGTGAGCTTCGCTCTCTGGGCGAAGGCGCCGCTCGGTTCCCGCGGCTTGGGCTGGGGCCCGACGGGGTATGTTGGGCTGCTTGGGAAGAGCGCGGCGACATCCTGCTTTGCTCCTTGAGCGGCAATGAGGGCAAGCTGTCGGCGCTGGTCGTCGAGGATGGTCCGGCCGACAGCTTCCATCCGGTTGTCGCGGCGGACGGTTCCCGGCTATGGGTCTTCTATCTGTCCGACCAGGACGGCTTTTATCGCCTGTACGCCCGCGCCTGGGATGGGCGGCAGCTCGCCGAACCGTTGCTGCTCAGCGGGGCGCTGCCCTGCGACGCGATCACGCCGGCGGCGGCGGGCGACGGCAAGGGCCGACTCGTCGTGGCCTGGACCGACTGGATGGCTAACTTGCGCCATCTGCACTACCGGCGGATCGAGAATCGCACGCTGGGCGACATCAGCACCGCCAAGGTCGTCGAGACCAGTGAAACGGGGGGCTATGTCAACGCCTGGTACGCCTCGTTGGTCTTCGACGGTGCTGGGCAGGTGTGGGCGGCGTGGAACCAGCATTATCCGGCGCTGCTCGGTGTGTGCGCCGGCGATCTGGAGCGTGGGGCCTCTTCCGTCACCTCCCTGAACAGTGCGGACAAGGAGGAGCGCGGCGGCTATCCGTCGATCGTGGTGGATGGCCGCGGCCGACGCTGGGTGCTGTGGGAGTCATTCGGGTGGAGCGTACTTGAAGGGAGGCCGCAGACGATCCAGGCGTCCTACTACGATGCCGAGAAGGACCGCTGGACGATGCCGTACACGCTGAGCGACAAGGACCAGACGATGTTGGCGCAGACGCCGCGTGCGGCGGTGGATGGCGCGGGCGTGATTTGGGCCGTGTGGAGCGGACGCCCGAACGCGCAGGACCTGGACCAGCCGTGGGGCGTCTACGTGTCGCGTTTCGTCGGTGAGGAATGGACCAAACCGACCCTCGTCTCGCCGGCGGGAGAGAACGCCCGGGCGCCGGACGTCGTGGTTGACCAGAAGGACCGAATCTGGCTGGCGTGGCACGCCGGTGTCGGCGACACGATGAGGATGAGGATTCTGCAATGTCGCACTGCCGATGGCGGCGCGCCGTGAACGGCATGAACCTGGCGCGCGACACGTGCACTCCGTCCATCGGCCTGGCGGCATGGCTCGCGAAACTGTATCTAGCCCGGCCGCCCACGGCCGGATTCAACCTCAACGAGATGGCACATGTCTAGACCGACCACCGCATGCGCCCTTGCCGCGGCGATGTGGGCCGCCTTCTCGGCGTCAGGGTGCGCCGCGCCGCCGCGCCGCGCCGACTGGGCGGACGAGCTGCGCGCCCTGCTGGCAGTGACGGAATAGGCACGGCCGGGCTGTAAGGTCGCGACACCGTTCTTGCGGCGCCGGAAGCAACGGGGAGCGCGGCCGCCGAGCTACAGCCCCTCGAGAATCTGGGCCATCTGCT
>QZJT01000050.1 GCA_003597935.1 Phycisphaerales bacterium
GGCAGGCAGCATCCGGTCGCGGGAGGCGTTTTCCAGCCTCACTGGCCGCATGGGCCGCCTGCCGCGCAGACTTGTGTAGAAGAGCGAGGCATTCATGCCCGGGAGTTCCGGCGGCGTGTGATCGCGGGTTTCGGCTGGGCACGCGATTCTCCGAGCACTCCCGCCTTGAAAGGCGGGGCTCGGGGGGACAGCGCGCACGCTTGCGCGAATCCGCCCGCCTTGAAAGGCGGGGCTCTGAAAGGCGGGGCTCCGAAGGGCGGGGCTCTGGGTCGTTGCCGCGTCCACGCCCCACCGGTCCTCACCGGCGCCCCGAGGCTCAAAACGCCCACCTCTCGAGAGGCCCGTGCAGTCGCGCAGCGGACGTCCGAGAATACGGGGCAGGCTCGGCTTGTTCGCTTTTTGTTAGGATTCAGACTAGACTGGTCGAGAGAGGCCGCGGGCGGTGGCGGGTCTGCCGCCGTCGCCCGGCGCTTTTCGATGGACTTCCGGCCGAGTGCCAGACGTGCCCGCTCGACGCGCTCCAACCCGTTACGCCGAACTGGTCTGCCGAACGAACTTCTCGTTCCTGCGGGGGGCGTCCAGCCCGGATGAGCTGGTCGAGACCGCGGCCGGGCTGGGGCTGCACGCCCTGGGCGTAACTGATCGGCACACGCTGGCGGGCGTCGTCCGGGCGCACGAAGCGGCGAAAGAGCACGGCCTCAAGCTGCTGATCGGGGCGGAGATCCTGCCGGCCGACGGGCCGCCGATCGCCCTCTACGCGATGAACCGGGCGGGCTACGGGCGGCTGGCGCGACTGCTGACGATCGGCAAGCTGCGGGCGACCAAGGGCGAGTGCGAGCTGACCGTCGCAGACGTCGCGGCACACGCGCAAGACCTGATCGCGGTCGTGCTGGAAGGGCAGAAGGGAGTCAGGGAGTCAGGGGGTCAGGAAGTCAGTAACCGGAAGAGGGGGGCCGACATACGAGCGGTGGGGGATTCGCCGGAGCTTTCCTGTGTCTCTGCTCTTTCCCTCACTGCCTCACTGCCTCACTCCCTTACTCCCTTCTGCTTTCGCGAAGCTTTCGGCGACCGGCTCTACCTGGGCGCTTCCATCCATGCGGGGGGGGCGGACCGCAGGCGCGTGGCCGCGCGGGCGGAGCTGTCGCGCGCCACCGGCATTCCCTTGGTGGCGGTCAACGACGTGCATTACCACGAACGCGGCCGGCGGTTTCTGCAGGACGTGCTGGTGTGCATCCGCGAGCATTGCACCATCGCGCAGGCGGGCCGGCGGCTGTTCCCCAACGGCGAACGGCACGTGAAACCCGCCGAAGATATGGTGCGTCTTTTCCATGAACACCCCGCGGCGGTGGCCCGTTCGGTCGAGATCGCCGGCCGCTGCACCTTCAGCCTCGACGAGCTGCGCTATGAATATCCCCGGGAACTCAGCCCGCCGGGCGTGACCGTGTTCGATTATCTCACCCGGTTGACGTGGCAGGGCGCCCGCGGCCGCTATCCGGACGGCGTTCCGGACCGCATCCGCAGACTCATCGAACACGAACTCGATCTTATCAAGGAGCTTGAATATGAGCCTTATTTCCTGACCGTCTGGGACCTGGTGCGGTTCGCCCGTTCGCGCGGGATTCTCTGTCAGGGCCGGGGCAGCGCCGCCAACTCGGCCGTGTGCTACTGCCTGGGCGTGACCTCCGTCGATCCGGACCGCATCGACCTGCTGTTCGAGCGGTTCGTCAGCCGCGAGCGGAACGAGCCGCCGGACATCGACATCGACTTCGAGCACGAGCGCCGCGAGGAAGTATTTCAATACATCTATCAGAAATACGGCCGCGACCGGGCGGGCATCGTGGCCGAAGTCATCACCTACCGTCCGCGCTCGGCCGTCCGCGACGTGGGCAAGGCCCTGGGCCTCTCGCTGGACCGGGTGGATTTACTCGCTAAGAAGCTCGAATGGTGGGGCGACGGGCCGCTGCCGGACGAAGCCCTGAAGGAGGCAGGGCTCAACACGGACGAGTACACGGTGCGCTGCCTGCGGACGCTGGTCACACAAATACAGGGTTTTCCACGGCACCTGTCGCAGCACGTCGGCGGCTTCGTCATGACGCGCGGTCCGCTGGACGAGATGGTGCCCATCGGCAACACCGCCATGCCCGGCCGGACGTTCATTGAATGGGACAAGGACGACATCGACGCGCTGGGCATCCTGAAAGTGGATTGCCTGGCTCTGGGGATGCTCACCGCGCTGCAGAAGTGCTTCAATCTCTTGAAGAAGGGAGTCAGGGAGTCAGGGTGGAAGAAGGGAGTCAGGGAGTCAGGGAGTCAGGGAGTCAGAGAAGAGAAGAGAGAAGGAGAGAGTGGTTCCGGTGTATCTTCTCTTACTCCCTCACTCCCTCACTCCCTCATTCCCTGTGATCGGAGGGGAGTCAAGGAAGAGCAGAAAGACCGAGATAATCTCTCCGAGGCGTCTTCCCTCACTCCCTTATTCCCTTACTCCCTTACTCCCTTCTGCCTGACGGACATCCCGGCGGAAGACCCGGTCGTGTATGACATGATCTGCCGGGCGGACACGGTGGGCGTATTTCAGATCGAGAGCCGGGCGCAGATGAGCATGTTGCCGCGCCTGCGGCCGCGCAACTTCTATGATCTGGTGATCGAAGTGGCCATCGTGCGGCCGGGGCCGATTCAGGGAGGGATGGTACACCCTTACCTGCGGCGGCGCAATGGGCAGGAGCCGGTCGTTTATCCCAATGACGCGATCAAGGAGGTGCTGCACAAGACGATGGGTGTGCCGCTTTTTCAGGAGCAGGCAATGCGGCTGGCGGTGGTGGCAGCCGGCTTCACGCCGGGGGAAGCGGACCAGCTCCGTCGGGCCATGGCCGCCTGGCGGCGCAGCGGCAGCATCGAGAAATTCCGCGTCAAGCTGCTGGAGGGCATGAAGAAGAACGGCCTGCCCGAAGTTTTCGCCGAACGGGTCTTCGAGCAGATCCGCGGGTTCGGCGACTATGGCTTTCCCGAAAGCCACGCGGCATCCTTTGCGCTGTTAGTGTATGCATCCGCCTGGTTGAAGCTGTACTACCCGGCCGCGTTCTGCGCTGCGATTCTCAACAGCCAGCCGATGGGTTTCTATGCTCCCGCCCAGCTCGTCCGCGACGCCCGCGAACACGGCGTCGACGTCCGTCCGATCGACGTCAATGCCAGCGAGCACGATTGTACGCTGCAGGAAGCGGGGAGTGAGGGAGTGAGGGAATCAGGGAGTGAGGAAAACGAAGAGGGGGAGAATGCCGGCGAGCCGCGTGACTCCTGCCGGTCGGCCGGCAGGTCAGCCCGCGCGGAGGCGCCGGCTTCGCTGCGACTGCGAAGCGCGCACGATGTTGTGGCGTCAGCAGAGTTCGGGAGGACCTATGATGACGGAGCGTTCGCTACGAAACCGAGGCAGGACAATCCGAACCGCGACCGTAAGGGAGCGGCTCCGTCCGCCTGCCGATGCTCCGTGAGCAAGCCAACCTCCGTACTCCCTCATTGCCTTACTCTCCTGGAGAAGGTGCAGCCGTTCCCTGATTCGCCTCAGCCGGATGCTTCGGATGGGGGGGCAGCGGCTGCGCAGGGGCCGCTCCCTTACGGTCGCGGTTCGGATTGTGTTGCCCTGCGGCTGGGGTTCAGGCTGATCAAGGGGATGTCGGAGAGCAAGGTAGAAGGCGTCGTACGCGGACGGCGCGACGGTCCGTATCGCAACGTTGCGGACCTGGCGCTGCGGTCGGGGGCGTCGCGGGCGGTGCTGGCGCGGCTGGCGGCCGCGGGGGCCTGTGCGTCGATGGGGATCAGCCGGCGGCAGGCGGTGTGGGACGTGCTGTCACTGGCGGACGACCTGCCGCTCTTTGCCGGGCTGGGGCCGCACGAGGATGGCGCCAGGCTCCCGCCGGTGACGCTCGAAGACGAAGTGCTCAGCGACTACGACCACACCGGTCTGTCGCTGACGGCGCATCCGATCGGGCTGCTGCGCCAGCCGCTGGCGGCCGCGCGGGTCATCCCGAACCGCCAGCTTCGCGACGCCCCCCACGGCCGGATGGTGCGCGTATCCGGGCTGGTGCTGGTGCGGCAGCGGCCGGGCACCGCCAAGGGCATCACCTTCGTCACGCTGGAGGACGAAACCGGCATCGCCAACCTGGTCATCAGGCCGAACGTGTACGATCGCCATCGCCGCGTCGCCCGCGGCGCCACCGGCCTGATCGCCACCGGCAAGGTCGAACGCCAGGGCGACGTCATCCACGTGAGCGTCAGCAAACTCGAAGACGTTGCCTGCGCCCTGGCGAAGGCAACGCCCCAGCGGGCCGACCCGGGCCGGCCGAAGTTCGGCCCCCTGCCCGAAAAACCGCGCAGCCGCGACTTCCGGTAGTCGGCGCGTCCCGGGGTTGCGGGCGGGCAGGGGCCGCGGTACGGTCTTGGACCCGAAATTCCGCGGGACGTCCGCGGATGCCGGGCTTGGATCCAACCAGAAAGGGTCGTTGTGAAGGTACTGCACTTGGGGTTGTTTGCCGCATGTCTGAGTCTGACGGCCGCCGCCGCGCCGGGCGAGGAAACGCTCGAGTCACTGGAGGCGAAGCTGAAGCCGAAGTGGAAGGAGATCAAGTCGCTGTCCGCCACCGTGGTCATGTCCACCACCATGCCGGGCGTGTCCATGAAGATGGAGGGGCCGTACGAGTTCATGATGAAGGACGGCAAGCAGTGTTTCCGCATGGAAACGAAGATGCAGCAGTCGTTCGGCGACCAGAAGATGGAGATGACCGGCCTGTACGTCTGTGACGGAGACGTGATGTACATGCTCACCGAGAACATGGGCCAGAAGTCGTGCATGAAGATGAAGCCGGACGCCTCGCAGATGCAATCTCCGGCGGCGGAGAACATGTTCGAGAGCCTGCGCCAGCAGATGGACATGTCGGTAGCGCCGGACGAGAAGGTGGACGGCAAAGACGCCTACGTGATCCAGGGCAAGCCCAAGACGCAGGCATCCATGCCGGGCGTGACGCTGACGAAGGTCTATTTCGACCAGAAGACCGGGATGATGCTCAAGACCGTCGGCCTCGGCGCCGATGGCAGCACCGTCTCGGAAATGACGTACAAGGACGTGAAGCTCAACCCCGCCATCTCCGCCGACCGGTTCAAGTTCGAAGCGCCGGAGGGCGTGCCGGTGATGGACATGACCGGTCAGTAAACGGGAAACGGCGACCGGCGAAGTCCGGGTGACGGACACTCGATGCGAAAGCGCGGCATAACCGGCGCTGCGTCCGGCGCGGCGAGCCGAACGGGGAGGTCGTTTTCACGCTCGCCGGCCGCGATCCGATCCGGGCGCGAACCAACCGCAACGGCAAGGCCAGGGCCATGTGGCGCGACCAACAGCCGGGCGGGCACACCGTGGCCGCCTGCGACCTGGAAGACTCCTGCTGATGCTCGACTCCGTGTGCGACTACTGGCAGAGGATTCGCTCTTCGAACTGACGGCATTCCTCGATGCCTACCGTGTACTCTTGCGGCACGCCGACGCGCCATGCGGCACGGATCCGGCCACGGGCGTCGACGGAGTAGGCATAGGAGTCGCGGCCGCGAACCAGGTGCAGGATTGATCCTTCCGGCAGTTGCGTCTTGACGATCGCTCGCAGCCTGCGCGAACCGCAGCGGAGCTTGAGCCAGTCGATCGTGCGGCAGCGCAGTTCGCAGTACACGGTCTGCCCCCACAACGGACAGCCGTCCAGGTCCATCATGTGATAGCCGGGGGCGGGGATCTCCCACGTGACCTTCCCCGAGCCGGATCCGTCGATCACGATGGGGACGGGCCGGCCGTTGTCGAACAGCGTCAGCTCCGTTCCTTCGGCGAACGACGATTGCACGTACGCGGTCAGATGCCCGCGGTCGCAGTCGACGTGCAGCGATTTCAACGGATCACACGGGCACTCGTCCGGCACGCCGTTCTTGTTGACGTCGGGGCTGCGGCCCAGGGCCACGTCGTCGCCGTCGTGGAGGCCGTTGTCGTTACAGTCGAGCACGGTGTGCAGGTAGTACACGTCCTGTTCGCCGTTGTAAGTAGCGGCATACGCCAGACGCCCGCCTTTCTCATCACTGCGCATGTGATAGTAATGCCCGAGCTTGCGTTGAATCCCCCACTCCGGCCATCCCGCCGTGCTGTCGAACACCGGCCCCAGCGGCATGTTACGCGAAAACGTCCGCCCGCCGTCCGTGGAGTAGGCGTAGTAGAGTTCAGACTCGTCGTCGCTGGTGGTGTTGCGCGTATCGTTCCAGACCACGTCAACGCGCCCGGACTGCGGCGCGACCGACAGGGTGCCGAACCACTGCCAGGCCAGGCTGTCTGGCGGGTCGTCGCTGACGCGGATGGGACCCGTCCAGGACTGTCCCCCGTCGACGCTTCGGGCCAGGTGCACCTCGAGCGGATCGACGCCTTGAGGCTTGACGGACTGGAGGACGTACAGGCTGCCTGCGTATGGACCGTCCGACTCGTCCATGTCGATCCACGGCTGGCCAAGCAGGCCGATCCGGTTTGGTCCGCCGTTAAGCGTGTCTCCGCCCAGCGGCGCCGGCGTCAATGCGTTGAAGCTCGGGACGACTCGGGGATCCCTGGCGTCGTCGGAGCGGCTCACGGGAGCCCCCTTGGCAAGCGTGGATCGCCCGACCACGTAAACCGTGCCGTCTGTGGCGACGCGCAGCGTGCCGAAATAGCCATCGACCGGCACCGGCGGCTGAAACGACTGCCCGCCATCGAGCGACCGTCCGAACGCGCCGCCCGAGGCGATGTAGATGTGGCCCCGTCCGATTCCCGTCGAGCGATCGACCCCCAGCCATCCCTTTTCGCCGTCCGTCGCGGCGAAGGGGCCGGACCAGGTCCGGCCGCCATCGGTCGAGCGGAACAGGTCGGCGCACTCGTCCCAGGGGCATCTTTGGGTGTGGTAATAGAACCCGCCCTCCCGATCGGCGTCGAGCACCGAACAGTAGCGCGACCCTACCGGCGCCAGCACCCCTGGGAACGACCACGCTCGGCCGCCGTCCTGGGTGTATGCGAATCCCGCGTCGTGCAGGTCGGTCTCGAGTGTGTCGTAGTACCGAAAGCCGATCGCCATGCGGGCCGGCTCGGTCGGGTCGATGGCCATCGACGGTCCGTGAGCGGCATCGCCGGGGATGTTCGCGCCATTGTCGTCGACATTGACTTGGACGCTGACAAACGGGCCGCGCCGGACCACGGTCGCAGCACTCACGGTGTGCGGCAGGGTGATGAAATCGGGCGGCGTGGCCAACGCGGCGGCCGTTTCGGCGACGGCTGCGCGCTCCGGCCGATCGCTGGGGGTCAGGCTGACAATCGCGCCGGCCGGGGGCGCGACACCACCGGCCAGCAGCAGAGACGCAATCCAAACGGACATGGTGATTCCTCCTATGCTGGTGAGGCAGGACATGAGCGGCGCCGCTGCCCGCTTGACCGGGCGGGCGACGAGCGCGGCGGACGGTCGGACGATCGGCCGCAGGGACTTCTCGCGGTCGGGCCGGCGGCCGTTGCGACGAGCAGCCAAAGACCGTAAGCTCGGGGACGATCCGCCGGGCGAGGCACGCCGGGCGCGTTCCGACAACCGGTATTATAGACGCCGAAGACCCCGCAACGGCGGGAAACGCGGCTTCACGCCTGAGGCGAGAACTTCGGCTCGGGCCGCCGCTGGCGTCCCAGCAGCGACGTTGCAGCCGAGAGGAATCCTCGCGGTCGCAGACCAGCCGCCGCGCCGGGGCCGATCAAGACAGAGGTGACGCCATCAAGACGGCACGTACTCCGGTTCGCGCCACCAGGCTCCGGCGTCGAGAAAGCCTTGCAGGATCATCTGAGCCGCGACCCGGTCGACGCGGGCGCGTTGCTTCTTGCGCGGAAGCGCTGCATCGCGCAACGCGTCCTCGGCGGCCACGGACGACAGCCGTTCGTCCCACAGATAAACGGGCAGCCGGACGATGCCCGCCAGCACCTGCCCGAACCGGCGCGTCGCCTTCGCCTGCGGTCCCTCGGTGCCGTCCATGTTGAGCGGCAGGCCCAGCACGATGGCAACCGGAGCGAAGCTCTCCGCCGCCCGCAGGACCGCCCCGGCGGCGGCCTCATCGCCCCCCCCCGCATCGACCGTGGCCAGCGGCGACGCGATCGAGCACGCCGGATCGCAGATCGACAGCCCGATGCGCTTGCTGCCGAAGTCTACGCCCAGCAGGCGCCCGGGCGGCCTGTTCTCATTCGTCATTCGCCCTTCGTCATTCGACATTTCCGCCGTCGTGCGTCAGAGGAACTGCTCCCCGAACTCCCTGCGGACTTTGTCCACGAGTTCTTTGATGCCCTGCGAGTCGCGCTTCTTGCAGATCAGGGTGGCGTCGTGGGAGTGTACGATGACCAGGTCGTCGACGCCGATCGTGGCGATCAGGTGATCGTCCTCCGAGACGACGATGGTGCCGCGCGAACCCAGGTGGATCGCGTTGCGGGCCACCTTCAAGTTCCCCGATTCGTCGGTCTCGTGCAGCGACTCCAGCGCCGTCCAGGAACCCAGGTCGACCCAGTTGCAGTCCAGCGCCACCACCAACACCTGCTCCGCCCGCTCCATGATGGCGAAGTCCACCGAGATTTTCATGAGCGTCGGGTAGAGCATCTGCAGCTTGCGGGTGCGCTCCTCGCCGCGCCAGTGGGCCGCGATCTCGCGGAAAGCGTCGTGCGAATGGGGCAGGTGCTCCTTGAGTTCCTTGAGGATGGTGTCCGCCCGCCAGGCGAACATCCCGCTGTTCCAGTAGTACTCGCCGCTGCTGACGTACTTGGTGGCGACCGCCAGGTTGGGCTTCTCGGTGAACTCGCTGACCCGGTACACGTTCGGCTCGACGCGCTCGCCGCGGTGAATGTAGCCGTAGCCGGTGTGCGGGCTGGTGGGGCGCACGCCGAAGGTCACCAGCGCGTCGGAGTGACTCTCCGCCACCTTGAACGCCAGTTCGACGGAGGCGGCGAACCGGTCCAGCGGGGTGATGACGTGATCGGCGGTGAAGACGCCCATGGTGGCCTGGTCGTCGCGCTGGGCCAGAATGGCGGCGCCCAGGCCGATGGCGTTCACCGTGTCGCGGGCCATCGGCTCACCGATCAGGTTGGCCGACGGCAGTTCCGGCAACTCTTCCGCCACCAGAGGAATGTGGACCTCGTTGGTGATGACGTTGATCTGCTCCGGCGGGAGCACCAGCGAAACGCGTTCGTAGGCCTGGCGCAGCAGGCTGGCGCCGCCGGAGAGGCGCAGCACCTGCTTGGGTCGCTTCTGCCGGCTCAACGGCCACAGCCGCGTGCCGGCGCCGCCGGCCATGATCAGGGCGTGTCGCATGTTTCCACCTGCGATCCGTGACGGCGATGCCGGGCGCATCCGGGACGGGCTCGACTGTCAGCGTCCCACGGCCCCACTGCGGACTTCCGCTCCCCGCCCGGCTGGTCGGGTCACCCCACGTCGTAGTAATCCACGCGCTTCAGGTCCGAGAACTCCAGCACCCACGAACGCCGACGGCCATCCTGAAACGCCACCTCGACGTGCGTCCGCCGGCCGCCGCGCAGGAACGAGACGATCCGCCCCAACCCGCAGGTGGGGTGCTCGACGATGGTGCCGATCGTCCACTCTTCGACGTCGTCCGGCAAGCGGCCCTCCTGGTGAGGCTCCGCCCGGCGCGGCCGGCCGTCCGGCCGCACGCCCTCCCATTCTAGGAGGTCGGCCGGCACCTCGTCGAGGAAGCGCGAGCGGACCCGCCGGGTGGCGACGCCGCGCAGCAGCCGGTAGCGGGCCCACGTCAGCGTCAACTGCCCTTTGGCCCGCGTGAACCCGACGAAACAGAGCCGCCGCTCCTCTTCGATGTCCGCCTCGGTCTCGCCCTCCTCGTCGCCGCGCCGCATCGGCAGCACGCCCTCCTCCAGCCCGGTGACGTAGACGACGGGAAACTCGAGCCCCTTGGCCGAGTGCAGCGTCATCAGCGTGACCGCGTCGTCGTCGCGCAGGCCGTCCACGTCGGTAAGCAGGCTGGTGTGCTCCAGCCAGTCGATCAGGCGGCAGCCGGGATGATGGCGCTCGAACTCGCGGGCGCCGCTGATGAGTTCGTCGATGTTGGCCGAGGGGTCGCGGTCCGGCGTGGCTTCGGCGCGGTACATCGCCCGCAGACCGGAGAGGCTCACCACGCGGTCGATCAGCTCGTGCGGCGGCAGATCCAGCTCTTGTCGGAAGCCGCACAGCAGCGCGCCGAACTCCGTCACCTTTGCTGCCGAGCGGCCCACGTCGTCCAGCGAGCCGGCGCCGCCGGTCACGACGTCGAAGAGACGCACGCCGAGGCGGTCCGCCTGGTGGCGCAGGCGGTCGATCGTCGTCGCCCCGATGCCGCGAGCAGGGGTGTTGATGATGCGCAGCAGCGACACCTCGTCGGCCGGGTTGATGATCGCGTTCAGATAGGCGATGACATCCTTGATCTCCTTGCGGGCGTAGAACTCCAGCCCGCGGGCCACGACGTAGGCGATGCCGCGGGCCAGGAACGCCTCCTCCAGCGACCGGCTCTGAGCGTTAGTGCGATAGAACACGGCCATGTCCCGCCGCGACGCGCCGTCAGCCACGAGCCGCAGGATGTCCTCCGCGACGTGGGCCGCCTCCTGGTCGCCGCTTTCCACTTCGATCACGCGGACGGCGGGGCCTTCGGGGTTTTCCGTCCACAGTGCCTTGGCCTTGCGCTGCACGTTGGTGCGGATCAGCGCGTCGGCCACCGCCAGGATGCGCTTGGTCGAGCGGTAGTTCTGCTCCAGCCGCACCACGGCCGCGTCGGGGTAGTCGCGCTCGAACGACAGGATGTTGCCGATGTCCGCCCCCCGCCAGCCGTAAATCGACTGATCCGGGTCGCCGGTGGCGCAGATGTTCCGGTGCGTGCGGGTAAGGTGGCGGGCGATCTCGTACTGGGCGGCGTTGGTGTCCTGGTACTCGTCGATCAGCACGAATCGGTGCCGAGCCTCCAGACTCGCCCGGAACGCCTCGTTTTCGCCCAGCAGCCGCGCGGTGCGCATCAGCAGGTCGTCGAAGTCCAGCGCCTGGTAGCGGGCCAGCAGCCCTTCGTAGGCGCGGTAGATCCGCGCCATGGCCCGGTGATAGAAGCCGTCGGAGAGCCGCTCGAACTCGTCCGGCCCCTGCAGGGCGTTCTTGGCCCGGCCGATGACCGCGTCCAGCCGGGCGGGCGAGTAGTTCGTCGTGGAGAGTTCGCAGGCCTCGACGGCCTGCCTGATGACGCGGCGGCGGTCGTCGCGGTCGAAGATGGTGAAGTTCGCGTCAAGGCCGGCGATGTCGTGGTGGATGCGCAGGGTGCGGGCGCAGAACGAGTGGAACGTGCAGGCGAGAATCCCGGCCGGCGCTCCCAGCGCCGCGATCCGTTCGCGCATCTCCTGGGCGGCCTTGTTGGTGAAGGTGATGGCCAGCACCTCCCACGGCCGAGCCGCTGCGCAGGCCAGATGGGCCGCCCGCCGCGTGATCACCCGCGTCTTGCCGCTGCCCGCCCCCGCCAGCACCAGCAGCGGCCCCTCCACGTGCCGCACCGCCGCCGCCTGAGCCTCGGTCAGCCCCTCCAGCAGCGAATCGACAAACTGAGTGCGTCCGTGCGACATCGGGGGAAAGCGTAGTCTGGCGGCGGCGGGGAGTCCATGCGGGGAGAGGCGACGGAAGAACGCAGCCACAAAGCGGCGCAACGCGAGCGCGAAGTGGGCGGGGATTCCTCAGAGCCCCGGCACTCATGCCGAAAGTCTCGCGCCCGTCGCCGCACGTTGCAGATCGGGTTCTCCCCGCAGCGCCGCCTTCGGCAGCGCACTTCCTCCACCCCGTCGGGGGGGGCCTGTCCAAGGGTTCCGCTGCGCTTGCCTTACGGCAAGCTGCGCTCCACTCGTGGCAACGGTCCTGCGCCCTTCCGGGGCGGCCGGAGATCTGGCGTCGTCCTTTTGAACCGGCCCTCAGCCCGCTCACTGCGGAGTGGATCGTGTCCTGACGCCAGTGGCGGAACGCCCGCAATGCAGGGGGAACTCTCGGAAGACCGCCCGGCATGAATGGCGGGCCTGTGAGGCAGTGGCCACGTGTTTGGGCAGACTGGCGAACCGCGGGCGACCCACTCGCGGAACCCGCCTGTGTGCGGGCTGTTCCGACGCGGCCCGCCCTCGCTTACGTCCCCGCCCCCGCCACCACCGCGTCCCGCTCGCACGCCTTCGCCAGCATCCGCCGCAGGACGGGAAGCAGCGTGCCCGGTTCCAGGTAGCGAGGGGGCGGCCGCAGGTGGATGGTCTGCGGGTCGGGCCAGCGGACGGTGCCGGGGGCGTCCGTGAATAGCGGCTCGGCGCGGGCGACCGTTTCTATGCGGAAAATGACGTCCGGGACTTGCAGGATGATGGACTGGACGCCGAAGCGGCGGGCGCGGACGCGGACTTCGGCGAGTTGCATCAATGTCTCGATCTGCTTCGGCAGCGGGCCGAAGGCGTCTATGAGGTCCTTTTCAAGTTGTGAGACGTCCTCGACCGTCGTACACGACGCCAGTCGCCGGTAGATCTCGATGCGGCTGCGCTCGGCGGCGACGTAGTCGCGCGGGATCTGGGCCTGCACGTCAATCTCGACGTGGACGTCGGCCGGCAAGGGGTCAGGATGAATTGTGCCCAAGGCACCCTCCGGGCCGCTCTGCGGCAATTCATCCTGACCCCTTTTCTTTTTCTGCCGCACGCTGCGCTCCAGCAGGCGGCAGTACATGTCGTAGCCTACCGCGCCGATGTGGCCGCTCTGCTCGGCGCCCAGGATGTTGCCCGCCCCGCGGATCTCCAGGTCGCGCATGGCGATGCGAAAGCCCGCGCCCAGTTCGCTGAACTCCTCGATGGCCTTGAGCCGCCGCAGCGCCTTGGGGATCAGCGGCCGGTCGGGCGGGACCAGCAGGTAGCAGTAGGCCCGATGGTTCGACCGCCCCACGCGGCCGCGCAGTTGGTGCAGGTCCGCCAGCCCAAAACGCTCGGCCCGGTTGATCAGAATGGTATTCGCCTTGGGGATGTCGATACCGCTTTCGACGATGGTGGTGGCCACCAGCACGTCCGCCTCGTGCCGCACGAAGGCGTGCATGACCTTTTCCAGTTGGCCGTCTTTCATCTGCCCGTGCCCGACCAGCACGCGGGCGTCCGGCACGATCTTGCGGACGTCGTCGGCGACGCTCTCGATGTTGTGGACGAAGTTGTTGATGAAGAAGACCTGCCCGTCGCGGGTCATCTCGCGCAGGATGGCGTCGCGGATGAGCGCGGCATTGTAGGGGGAGACCCGCGTCACGATGGCGCGGCGGTCGATCGGCGGCGTCTGCAAGGCGCTGATGTCGCGCAGGCCCATCATGGCCATGTGCAGGGTGCGCGGGATGGGCGTGGCGGTCAGCGTCAGTACGTCGACGGTGGCGCGAAGCTGCTTGAGACGTTCCTTGTGCTCGACGCCGAAGCGCTGTTCTTCGTCGATGATGACCAGGCCCAGGTTGGCGAAGCCGATGTCCTTGCTCAGCAGGCGATGCGTGCCGATGACGATGTCCACCTGCCCTTTCCTGGCGGCCGCGACGAGTTTCCTCTGCTCGCCGACAGTGCGGAATCGTGACAGGCAGCCGACGATGAACGGGTATTCCGCCATGCGCTCGCGAAACGTCTCGTAGTGCTGCTCGGCCAGCACCGTGGTCGGCACCAGCAGCGCCACCTGCCGGCCGTACTCGACCACCTTGAACGCCGCCCGCATCGCCAGTTCCGTCTTGCCATAGCCCACGTCGCCGCACAGCAGCCGATCCATCGGGCGCGGCTTGCGCAGGTCCGTCTTGATCTCACCGGCCACCACGAGCTGGTCTTCGGTCTCCTCGAACAGGAACGAGGCCTCGAACTCGCGCTGCCACTCGGTGTCCGGCGGGTAGGCGGTGCCGACCGCGGCTTCGCGGGCGGCCTGCGTGCGCAGGAGCGACTCGGCCAGGTCGGCCACCGAGTCCGCCACGCGATCCTTGGTCCTGGCCCAGCGCCGGCCGCCCAGCCTGGAGAGTCTCGGCTTGCCCCCCCCCGAGCCGATGTACTTCTGCACCAGGTCGATCTGCGTGGTGGGCACGTAGAGGTTGGCGGTCTCGGCGAACTCGAGCACCAGGAACTCGCCCTGCTTGGCGGAGTCGCCCTTGCGCATCGTGCGCAGGCCGCGGAAGAGGGCGATGCCGTGCACGGCGTGGACGACGAAGTCGCCGGGCTTGAGGTCCGTCCACGTGTCGATGGGCCGGGCGGCGATGTCGCGGCGCACGCGACGGCGCTGTCGGGTGCGGTGGAAGATCTCGTGATGGCCGACGACGATGGTTTCGGCCGAGGTCCACTCGAAGCCGCGGTGTACGACGCCGACGTGAAGGTTCAAACGGGCCGGCAGCGCCCCGCCCAGTTCCAGCAGCATCTCGCGCAGCCGGTCGCGCTCGCCGGCGTTGTCACAAAAGACATGCACGTCGTGCCCGGCCGCGGCCTCGCGCAGTTCGGTCAGCGCCGTGTCGCCCTCGAAGCGCGTCAGCGACTTGATGTCGAAGGTGAACACGTCCTCGGTCGACGCCGGCGCTGAACCCAGGTGCGACAGGTGCAGTTGTGGGAAAGGCGCGATGCGTTGCAGCGTCACGTCGGCCGGGTGAACGCTCCACGCGCCCCCGGCGCGGCGCTGATACGTGGCCGCCATCTCGGCCACCGCGGCCGGATCGTCCACGACGATCAGCGCATCGGGCGGAAGGTAATCGAGCAGGTCGGTCAGCCGGTCGCGCGACTCCTTTCCGATCCTGCCGGCCATCGGCCCGGCCGCGGGGAGGTCGATCGCCGGCAGGTCGGCGCAGGACCGCTGCGTGCCCACGTCGAAGCGGCGGATCGACTCGACCTCGTCGCCGTCGAAGGTCACGCGGATCGGCGTCGGCTCGCCCGGGGGGAAGAAGTCAACGATGTCGCCGCGCTGGGCGACGTCGCCCGGCGACTCGACGAGTTCGAGGCGCTCGTAGCCGTGGCGGACGGCCCACCGGAGCAGCGCCTGGGGATCCAGAGTCGATCGCGGCGCCAACTGCAGCGTCCTCTCCGCCAGCGCCGCGGGGGTGGGCACCAACTGCATGAGGGCGTGGATCGGCGCCACGATGACGGCCGGGGGCGGTTCTTCGACCCCCGCCCGGGCCCGCCCGTCGCCCCCAGCGCCGGCGCCACGGCGACCGTCCAATCGGCCCGCGAGCTGCCGCAGGATGCGGGCGCGTTCCGCCTCGACCTCGCCGCCGCCGCCGTCGTCCTGGCCGAGCAGCGATTCCCAGGGCGGAAACAGGGCGTAGCGGCGGTCGCCGAAGAGTTCCAGATCGTCGAGGGTGTGTTCGGCGTCCTGCAAGTGTGAGGTGATGTACAGCCAGGGTGCGGCCGCGGCGACATTGACACGCGCCACCAGCATGGGGGCGGACGATCCCCACAGCCCGGCGGCGTGTACGACGCCGCGGTTTCGGGCGAGCCGACGGCTCAGGGCGTCGAGGGTTCGGTCTGCAACGATCGCGTCGATGTCCATCCAGCCTGTGATTGTAGTACAACTATGCACAACTCCGCACGATTATCGGTTGGCCATCGGCCCCGGCACACGGTAGGCTTGAGACGGCGTCGGCTATGTTTCGCCGCCGCCCGCAGTTACGAGCAATAGGCTTGCGGGTTCGACCGCCTCTGCGTCCACCATTGCGGTCACGACGGCCCGCGGCCGGGTCGCATTGCCAAGGAGTGTTCATCCCATGAGACGATTCCGACTGAGTCTGCCGGCGGCCGCTCTGGCCGCGACGGGTCTGATGCTGCCCGTCGCGCTGGCGCAAACTCTGCCCAGGACCTACACGCTGGGCCGCTTCATCCCCGCCGACGTGTGGATGTACGTACACGGCGTTCACAACGAAGAACGGGCGTTCCTGGAGAAAGAATGGGGCGAGGTCTGCGACGCCTTCATGGCGTCCGGCGTGCTGGACGAATTCCAGACGCTCTTCATGTCGCAGATGAGCGAACAGGAGCGGAGCGATGCGGAGGGCGCCCTGTCCACCGCCATCAGCCTGATCAAGCAGGTGGACTGGGCCGGCCTGACCGCCCGCGAGGTGGCGTTCGCCTATCGCCTCAATGACATCAAGATGGGGCCCAACGGGCCGGAACAGGACTTCTTCGACTACATCGCGCTCTTCCGCGGCTCGCCCGAGTCGCTGGACAAGAACACCCAGGGACTGGTGGCCATCCTCAAGCAACTCGCCGGCCTCAGCGAAGACGTGAAGCTGGAGCAGCCTGATGCCGAGAAACCGCACTGGAAACTGACCATCGCGGGTGCGCCGTTCTCCGTGCAACTGCTGCGGCGCGACGACGTCATCGGCATCTTCATGGGCAACCGCGGCGGCGACGACGTGATGCGCCTGATGTCCGGCGCCTCGGACGTGCAGTCGATCATCTCCACCGAGCGTTTCGTCACCGCCCTGGCGAAGACGACGGCGCCGGAGGACAGCGTCGCCTACTTCGACATGCGCCGCCTGATGGGGACGGTGGGCGGCTACATGGAGATGGGCGCCAAGTCGGTCAAGGAACAGGACAACCCGGAGGCGACCGCGTGGATGGGCATGGCGGTCAAGCTGCTCGACCTGTGTGACGTGATCGACTACGTCATCGTGACCGAGGAAACGCAGGGCAAACGGGCGCTGACGCACGAGGTGACGGTGGTGCGGGCCGACCGGATGGACTCTCCGATCATCAAGCTGGTCTCGGATCGCAAGCCCTTTGAGAAGTTCGACACGTACATCCCGGCGGAAGCCACAGGCTTCTCGGTGGGGACGGGCATCGACCTCGAGCGGCTGTATCAGCTTCTGGTCAGCTTCGCTCGCGACCACGTGCCCGGCGGCGCCGACGGCGTCAAGAAGATGGAAACGTGGATGGCGGAGCGCGGCTTCGACCCGCAGCGGGACATCTTCAGTTGGTGGTCGGGTGAGTACGTGATGGTGTCGCTCCCCGCGGCCATGGCCACCCAGATGGGCGGCGGGGACGGCGTGCTGCTGATCCGCGTCAAGAACGCCGAACTGGCCCGGCAGAAGATCGACGCCGGCATCACCCGGCTGCAAGCGGTGCTGGCGGAGCTGCAGCAGGCGCAGATGCTCACCATCACGCCGGCCGGCGAAGTCGAGGCGGAGGGGTTCCGGGCGATCAACTCTCCCATGATGATGATGGCGGGCGGGCTTCGGCCGGTCTTCGGGTTCACGGGCGACTGGATGATGATCGGCACGTCGTCATCGGCGGTGAACAAGTGCCTCAAGACCGCCAGCGGCGAGGCGCCCAGCGTGCTCAAGAACGAGCGCTTCACCAGCGAAGGGATGGTGCCGCGCGGGCCGGTCTCGTCGGCGTCGTTCAAAGACCTGAGCAATCTGGCCCACGAGATGACGCAGATGATGATGGGTTTTGCCCTGATGGGGGCGTTCGTCCAGGCGAACCCGGACATGCAGCCGGTGGGCAAGGTGCTTCAGATCCTGACCAAGCTGGGACCGGTGGTGCAGCACCTGGACTTCTTCAGTTCACAGTCCTCCATCTCGAGGGTGGAAGGCCCCGTCTGGCGGACGGACAGCGTGATCACCTACAAGGCCACGGCCGGCGAACCGCCCAAAGCGCCCGAAAGCGCCGGCGAGAAAGGCGGTAACGGCGAAGCTTCAAGATGATTCGCCGCGGCGAGCCGGCGATCAGCGTGCCCGGCCACCTACGGCACCCGCAGCCACAGCGCCTTGAGGTAGGCGGTTTCGGGACAGTTGTCGGCCACCGGGTGATCGGCGGCCGCCGCCGACGCGGCCAGCAGTTGCAGCCGCCGGCCGGCCCGGCGGCCGGCCCGGAAGACCACGTCGCGAAACGTGGGCTCGCTCACCAGCCCGCTGCAACTGCACGTAAGCAGCAGCCCCCCGGGTCGAAGGACCTGGCAGGCGAGCACGTTCAGATCGTGATACTTGCGCAGTGCGTCGTCCACGTCGCGGCGCGTGAGCGCCAGCTTGGGCGGATCGAGCACGATGGCGTCGTAGAGAGCGCCGTTGCCGTGCATCTGCCGCAGGTAGGGAAAGGCGTCGGCGTGGACGTGCTTGATGCGCGTCTGGTTTAGGTTGGCGTTGTCGCGGGCCAGCGCCAGGGCCGTCTCATCCAGGTCCACGCTGGTGACTTCGCTCGCCCCCCCCAGCAGCTTCGCACAAAGCCCGAAGCCGCCGCTGTAGCAGCAGCAGTCGAGCACGGCGGCATCGCGGCAGAACCCGGCGAAGCGGCGGCGGTTGTCGCGCTGGTCGCAGAAGAAGCCGGTCTTGTGCCCGCCGGTCAGATCCACGCGGTAACGCACGCCGTGCTCGCGGATAATCGTCGTCGAGGGCGGGGCCGGCTCGACCGAGAATCCTTCGAGCGCGGCCGAGCGCTCGTCGGCGCGGATGACGAATCGCCACGCGGCCGGTTCGGCTGCCCCGGGCGCGCCGCCCGCCCCGGCAGCCCCGCCGTGACCAGGATCTTGCGCCGGCAGCGAGCCGCGGGCTTCCGCCCGCGCGTATGCGCCATCCTTGACGCGGCCCCGAACCACAGACGGTGAGTGATGCCGATCCATCCGCGTCGGCGGGCCGAGCAGGTCTGCGAGCGTTTTCAGCAGCATGTCCGCCCGCTGCTGCATCCCCAGGGCGAAGACCTCCGCCACCAGACAGTTCGCGTAGCGCTCGATCACGATCCCGCTGAGCCCGTCCCCTTCGGCGTGAACGAGCCGGTACGCGTCGGTCACGTCGTCCAGCCGCAGCATCCGCCGCAGTTCAACCGCGGCTGCGAGCCGCTCCCGCCAGAACGCGTCGTCCACGGCCACGTCGCCGAAAGTCAACATGCGCAGGGCGATTTCGGAGCGCGGGTTGAAAAGACCCCGGCCGAAAAGATCGCCGCGCTTGTCATAAACCTGCACCACGTCGCCCGGCCGCGCCGCCGCATCGACCGTGCGGATCATCCGCCTGTAGATGAACGGATGAAACGTCGCCGAGCGAAGCTGCACCCAGGGGGAGACGGTGTCGCGAGGGGGCTGGATGGCGGGGGGTTCGGAAGGGTGACGCATCGCGCCACTGTCGCGGGTCGCCAGTTGTCGTGCAAGCATGGCCTCGATGCCCGGCGACCGCGCGCGGACGCGAAGCCGTGGCCGCGCGGCAGCGAGAGACGGCGACGGCCCTACCGTGTGCTGTCGAAGTCGCCCTCGTCCGTCCGTTGGCCATACGGCTTCAGGTCGTAATCGTCCGCCGGAACTTCGTAGTCGCTCGGAACGACGTAGGCGATGATCCTGTCCGTTCCGTACCCGCTGACGTTCACCTCATTGCTCTGGTTTCCTCCCAGAAGCTGAATCTTGTCGCCGCTCTTGCCGACGACGAAACCGACGTGCCCCTTGGTACACGCACACCCACAATCCGCCGGCTCCAGACACCGCGACGCCTTCTGGCAGCGCGAACCTTCCGTGCAGCCGCTGCAATCCGCGGATTGTTGATGCCACTTGATCGATGCTATCGCCCCGAATGCCGGCGCTGCCAGCCGCCTGCCCCAGGCCGCCCAGGAGATCGCCATGGCGCTGTCCGTGCCCGTTCGGCCCGTCTGCTTCATGACCCAATTCACGAAGGCCGAGCACCACGGCGTCTCGTCTTCCTCTGCATCGGACGTACCCTGGAGCGACGTGCTTCGAAGGTACTCGAGGACGCGCTCGTTGTGCTCGTCTCCGGAAACCTCCTTCACGCCTATCTCACCACGGGCAATACGAATCCACGGCGGCTCGGATGATCGACTGGGATCCCCCCCGTCCGGGCTGGATTCGACGGCGCCATACACGGTGGCCCAGCGCTCCAGCAGCGCCACGGGGTTGTAGTGCCAGACCTTTTTCGTGCCCGGCAGCGGGACGGAGCGGCCGGCCGCCTCGTCCCACCACAAATACGGCGCGATTCGCTCCTTGAGTTGGCTTGTGCGCCATCGATCGCAGACGTTCTTCAGTTGCGGCAGCGCCACGTCGAGGTCGATGCCCCACTCGATCACGAACTGGCACGCCCACTGCCGCAGCCGCGCCGCGTCCGGGTCGCTGGCGAAGAAGTTCTCGACCTCCTCCTTGCTGAGCACGTCGTCCGAACCGAACCACTCCTGCTCGATCATCTCCATGATCTGCCGGCAGTCCATGTTGTAGTTTTCGTCTGCGTCGACCGCCTGCGGCCAGCTCGGCATCAGGTTCTCTTCCGAGAATATCTCCCAATGAATGAGTCCGTCGCGATAGTCCGGCGAACCGTACTCCCCCACCGTCCACAGTGGATCGCCCGCTTTGACCCGTACCGGCCCGTCCGGCTCACCGACGCAAACCACGCCGCCGGCGCGCAGCTTCTCGACGAGTTCGGCATTCAGCGTCGTCGCCGTAGTGGTTTCCACCCACTCCGCCTGCGCCGGAATCCACCCCGTCCGCGCGGCGTTGGCGTTGTCACCGCCGGTCACCTGAACGTATTGCCAATTGTAGCCGCCGACCTTCGCCGCCGCGGGCGCCGGGTCGATCACCATGAGTTCGGCGCCTCTGGCCAGTTTCACGAAAGGCTGCGACTCGTCCGGCAGGTCGCGCATCGGGAGGTTCGGCACATTCGTCCTGAAGCCCGCGGGGCCGGAGGTGCGCAGCCACTCAATCCCGGCGAGGGCGGCGTTCGCCTCCTCGATCCGCTCAGGGTTGAGGTGCATGTAGAGCGAGTACCAGGTCTTGCGGTCGCTGTCGGCAAACGCGGACGGACCGCCGGCGTGAATCGGCTTGAGCCACTCCTTCTTGAAGGCGACGTATCCGTCCTTGCCGATCAAAGATGCGTCCTGCGTTTGAAGGCCGGTCATCGGAAGCCATTCATAGCCGTCCTTGCTGACGGCGTCGCCGTCACGAGGCGCCAGTCGGTCGCCCTGTACCAGCTTGCCGTAGCTTTCAGCGCCGCCGGCCTCGGGCCGGAAATTCAAGTTGCTCGTCAGCACCTGGTATTCCGTGACGGGGCCCTGGTTGATCTGGTTGAGCACCGCCCCGGCGATCTCATGTTTGAGCAGGATGAAGTTGACGCTGCCGTAGTGGCCGTGGCCCTGGGCTTCGTCCTCGAACAGCCGAGCCGCCACCAGCTCCCCCGCTGCGCAGGCGTGGACCAGCGCCTCGCCCCGCCTGGCGTGGACGTGCAGGCCGCCGTGCCAGACGGTGTTCGTTCCGAAAGGGAAATAGCCGCCCTTGTACTGCCGCTCGGTGTGCTCGTAATAGCGCGCCGCGTGGGCGCTGTCGACCGCCAGGCTCCCGTTCAGGCGGATGGGATAGCCGTAGCCCGAATCGGCCGGGAGCAGGTATTCGCCTTCGACCAGCGTATAGATGACCGGCCGCGTCCCATCGACGGGCGGCACGGGCACACCCGGCGATTCGTTCTCGATCGATCCGACGATCGAGGCGTCGCGCTCCACCAGCGCGATGAACTCGCGGTAGTTGTCCCAGCCCAGCAGGACCTGGCAGCCTTCGGACCAGGACGACGCGCTGGTGTCGTACTCGCCGCCGTAGTGAACGTTGATGGTGGCATTGTCCTCGACGCCTTCGCCCGCGTCCGCGGTCCGGTTCCGATCGACCGAATCGCGCAGGATCTGGACCGTCGGATGGGGATTGAGCGCGCGGTATTGATACGTGTTGCCGCCCGCCGGATCATAGCGCCCGGCCTCGTGAAGCTTCTTGCGCGTCAACGTCTTTTTGTGCGTCGCCAGCTTGTACTTGTGCTGGCCGAGCACCAGCAGCGCCGTTCCACCGGCCGACTCGCCGTACTCCGTCGAGATGACGAACGTCCTGACCCGCTTCTGCCCCCCCTCGTCCTTCCATATGACGAACAGCGCGTCGTCGTACCGCTCGTTCGTACTCTCGACCGGCTGTCCATCCGCAAAGCCGCGCGCCGCCAGCAGATTGACCCGGCAGGGATCCTCCTGAAACGCGTAGACGGCGTCGCCCTCGTGGCCGAATCGCCGCTGCGCCCGTTCCCAGACCGACTTCAGGTGATCGTAGAGCCGCTCCTCGCTCCCACCGGTGTATTCATCCAGGTTGAAGGCCATCGGAGCACCGTCAGATCGAAAACTCCCATTCCACAAGCCTGGTCGGCGTCAGTTTCCGGACGCGGACCGTGTGCATCCGATCCGTCGCCAGGCCCGGCAGCGACCAAGGCCGCGGGATGTACACGATGCCCGGCTCGTCGTCGCTGGTGAAGACATAGTTTCTCCCGTCCACCGTTTTCCTCGTACAGCCGACGTCGTCGCGCAGGTGCTGGTTGATCCGGTCGGGAACCGACGTGCCCCAGTTGAACTGCGCCAACGCCTGCCACGTGAGCCCGGCCCCTTCGGCCAGGGAGGCGATCGTCTCCCCCGTCCGGACCTTGTGCGCTTCGATCTGGGCGATCCATTTCGGCGCCGGTCCATCCACCTCCGCTTTGCGGGCCTCTGCCCCGGGCCTTTCCGCCGCCGTGCCGCCCGTGTTGAGGGTTGCGGCCCCCTCCATGCCCCCGTTCGATTCGCCGGACGACGGCGACTCGCCCATATCCACGAAGTCCAGTGTAGTCTCGACGTGCGCGCCCGCGAATTCCGACGACACGTCGACGCCTCCCCGGTCCACGTCCTGCACCTCGACGATTCCGTCCGGACCGGTGGCCGCTTTGCGCTCCTGCCCGTTCGACGGGCCTACGTTCAGTTCCACGTTTGCGACCGGCGACCCGGTCGGGTCATCGACGACGCGAATCGCAATCCAAGGCGTCGCTGGCCAGCCCAGCCTGCGGAAGACGTGACGCTCGTGCGTCTGGCAAGACTCCTGTCGCGGCCGGACGTCCGGGATGACGAGCACGTCGCCCTCTACAAGGGCGATGGGACGGCCGCGTAAATCGCGGATCGTCGCGTTGGCAGGGTCGTTCCAGATCGTCTGCGGATGGTGGCCGCGCCGCATCGCGACGTCATGAAGGGTCTCCCCCGGAAAGAGGCGATGGCTGACGGACATGCACTCGGTTCCAGAGCGTGGACGTCTCGAAGTCCCGAAACGCCGGCAGCGTACTTCTCCCGCCCCCACCCGGTCAACTTGTCAACGCGGAGACGCCTCACCCCAGCCGCCGAGCCGGCGCCGGGCGGTCCGCGGGACCAGCCGCCCATGCGTACTACGGCAGCAGCAGTCCCGGCCAGATGCGTTCCACCATCCAGATCATCGCCGGCGGCAGGAACAGCCCCGGGAGCAGGTCGGCCACCGGGATCTTCTTGACGTCCAGGATCATCAGTGCATTGCCCAGCATGACGACGCCGCCGACCGTGGTCATCATGTTGCGGGCCACCTCGTGCAGAGGGTCGGTCACGAAAAACGCCAGCAGCGACAGCCCCCCCTGAAACACCAGGACCGTGATGACGCTCAGCCCGACGCCCCACCCCATCGACGCAGCCAGCGCCATCGAGCAGAAGCCGTCCAGCACCGCTTTGATGTACAGATAGCTCGGGTCGGCGTCCGCGCCGTTGCGCAGACAGCCCAGCAGCGTCAGCGGCCCGACGCAGAAGATGACGCTGGCGGTCAGGAACCCTTCAGCGAAACGGTGTGCGCCGGCCGCGTCCGCCGAGCCGCTGAACCGCCGGTGTACCCAGCCGCCGAACGCCTCGATGCGTTCGTGCAGCCGCAAGACCGACCCGATCAGGCCGCCGATCACCAGCGACGCGATCATCACCATGGCCAGGCGGGCGCCGTACGTCTGTGGAGCGACGCTGATCTGGCCGCGGAACGTCTCGACCGTACTGGCGAATTGCAGCACGGCCGCGTCAACGCCGAGCGCCACCGTCATCAGCCCCAGGCAGCTCAGCACGATCTGCTGATACCGCTGCGGCATCCGCGTCGCCACCGTCAGGCCCAGCGTTGTTCCGCCGGTGACGGTAGCGGCGTTGATGAGCGTGCCGTTCAGCACCGACCAGAGTTGAAGCCACATCACCGCCGGTCCATGCGCCGGTCCGAAGGCCCGACCAGCCCGCTCACGCGAGCCGCGAAGGCACGGCCCCGGCGGCTACGCTGATAACGTCCCGGCGCGCAGCGGTCAAAGAGGGTGGCCATGAATCGCGCACGGTGATATAGGGTGGCGCCACGAATCGTGGATCGGGGTGAAACAGGGTGAGGCCCCGCACGGATCGTACACGTGTTCGACAGGGGGCCGATTCTCGCGTCGCCGGACGTTTTCCGTGGATCGCCCGAAGGAGGCGTTGCCGCATGACCCGTGTCGTGGTATTGGGTTGCGGACGGATCGGTTCCGCCATTGCCCGCGACCTGTGCGCGGACTCGTCGATGCGCGTGACGGTGGTGGACGCCGCGGCCGCGAGCTTCGCCGGCCTTCGTGGAGTGGCGAATCTCGAAACGAGGGTGGCGGATCTGGGCAGCGGCGATGCGATTCGCACGCTGGTCGAAGGCGCTGATATCGTCATCGGCGCTCTGCCCAGCGCGCTGGGATGGACGGCGCTGAAGGCCGTGATCGAAGCCGGCCGGCCCTACGTCGACATCTCCTTCCTGCCGGAAGACCCCCTCCAGTTCGACGGGCTGGCCCGCCAGCGCGGCGTGACCGCGGTGGTCGATTGCGGCGTCGCGCCGGGGCTGGCGAACCTGCTGGTCGGCCACGGCGATGCCCAGCTCGATTACACGGAACGGGTCGAATACTACGTCGGCGGGTTGCCCTTCGCCCGGCGCTGGCCTTACCAGTACAAGGCGCCCTTCGCCCCGCTGGACGTGCTCGAAGAATACACCCGCCCCGTTCGGCTGCGCGAGAACGGCCGTCTGGTCACGCGGCCGGCGCTGTCGGAGCCGCACCTGGTGGACTTCCCGCGGGTGGGCACGCTGGAGGCGTTCAACACCGACGGCCTGCGCACTCTGCTGACCACGATCGCCGCGCCGAACATGAGGGAGATGACGCTGCGCTATCCAGGCCACGCAGAGCTGATGCGCGTGCTGCGGGAGACGGGGCTGTTCGGCAAGGATCCGATCGAGGTCGCGGGCGTGACCGTGCGGCCGATCGACGTCACCGCACGGCTGCTCTTCCCGCACTGGGAACTGGAAGCCGGCGAGGCGGAGTTCACCGTGCTGCGGGTAGTCGTCAGCGGCCTTCGGGGCGGCCGGCCGGCGACGGTGCGGTTCGATCTGTTGGACAAGTACGACCCTGCAACCGGGCTGACGTCGATGGCGCGAACGACGGCGTTCCCTTGTGCCATCGTGGCTCGGATGATCGCCGAGGGTACGTTCCGCCGGCCCGGTGTGACCCCCCCCGAGGTGCTGGGCCGCGAGGATGCGCTGGTGCAACGGATGCTGGAGGAACTCGCACGCCGCGGCGTGAACGTCCGGCGCGTCGATGCGCCTGGCCCGTGACGGCCTCGGCGGGGGGACGGCGGCGTCGCCGGATGGCTCGCCGTTCCTGTGGCGTCCATCGGCCGTCCGGCGTAGGATGGGCGCCGGCTGGAGAGCGGTGTCGGCGGCCCGGCGCGGAATGGGTCCGTCCGGCAGGCTCATTTCATTTACGGTTTTCGGAGAAACGCGATGCGCGGAACGTGCAGACTGACAGCGAGCGTATTGGCTGGCGTGTGGGCAGTGTGGCTGGGCGGCTGCACCCAAAGCCCCTTGCAGACGTCGGTGGACATGCCCCTGGGCGACGCGCTGGGGGCGTTCGAGGTGACCGCCGACGAACCGGCGGAAAAGAGCGGCACGACCTCGTTCGACGCGCCGCTGACGGTGGGCAGCGGGTCCATCACCGTGGATCCGTCGGCGATTACCGTCACGCCGTCCGGGGCGCTGAAGGAACTGATCCAGGCGCAGCAGGAAGGGAGCGAACTGGTCATCACCGTGTGGATCGACTCGGTGGAGAACCTGGAATCGGTGTGCGGCGGCGGCGAACAGTATGGGCCGTTCACCGTCACGCTCGACGACAACTTCGTGCCGCAGTCGGTCGAGCCGGCCCGGGTCAATCTGACCCAGAACACGCTGGACTTGCTGAATTCGGGCGAGTTCAGCCTGTGCATCCGCGTGGTCAGCCCGGTGACCGGGCAGGTGCGCATCGAGGCGCTGGCGCTGCGGCTGGGTCTGTAGCCGGTCGCGGGCGTAACAAGACCGGCAGTCGACGAGGGACGCACGGGCGTCCCTTTTGCATTTCGCTTGTCCACCGTGCCGATGAACTCGGGGTTGCAGGCGTGGCATCGGCGTGACCCGCATGGCCGGGTGTACTTTTCCACAGCGGTAGCAGCGTGAGAGTGCCTCCCGAAACGCAGTGCGTTCTGGCTGCTACCGCTGTGGAAACCGTTCCGGCCCCGCATCGACACCTGGCCGTAAACACCTGATCCGCCACGGGGGATATCCCCTCTGATTTGCGTCCATCTGCGTCCATCGGCGTCAGCGACCGCCGTCGGCACACTGTGGGCGTGATTCCGTCGCCGCAGGGCACCACCAACGCACGCTCGGCTGGTAGGTTGAAACATCGAGTTCTACGCACTTTCCGCCGGCAACCAGAAGCACAGGCGCCACGACGACGACGCTGTTAAACAGCGTCCACTCGACGTCGACACGATCGGCGGGTGGGTGAAGCGCGTATTCCATCCGGACGAGGATCCGCGACGTCCAGTAGCTCAGCCGCGCCGGCGCCGCGGTTACTTCCGGCTCGATGTCACCGACGTTCAGGAACCTGGCCGCCACCTTGCCGTTGGTGGCGCGGTCACCCAGAATCAAGTCACTGGCGTCGTTGTCGCCCCCGACGAGGGCCGGCCGCGAGCCGTCGATGCAGAGGCGGATCCGTTCGGCGCAGAATCGGGCGAATCGCGCGGCCGCGGCGTCCTGCTCGGCCGGGTCGAGGAAGTCTCGCTCCGCCCGCGGCAGCGGCATCCACGTTTCGATCATCGGCGCAGGGACGTAGACTGAAACTCGTACCTTTTCGTCCTCGATGGCCACCACGCCGCGCAGCGTCTTGAACGCATCGGTCAGCACGAACGCGCGGCGGTCGCACGGTGCATGCGCTCCCGCGGGATGCCATGAACTCGGCGTCTCGGGCGGCGTGTCCGCGACCGGGCCGACGGCCGGCGGATCGTCATTCCCGGCGGGCGGGCGGCGCTCCCACGTCACGACTTCCACGTTGCCACCGGTGGTGAGTGTCAACTCGTTTGTGCCCCCCCCGCCGGCGGAACGGACGGCGATCGCGATCCGCGTGCCCAGCGCGCCGGCGCCGTCCGTCGGGCGCTGCTGGAACGACAGATACCGCCCGGCGCGGGATACGTCGTATTCGAGGACGTACTCGACGAGCGTGCGGCGCAGCTCGTCGCCGGACACCCGTTCGGACGCGGCGGCGACGCGTGCGGCCTTCAGGCGGCCTTCGATGCGACGACCGTGGCCATCGCGAACGATCAGCCGCTCCAGCAGCCCCTCGGCGCGGCGGGCCGCGCATGCCTCGACATCGTGCAGCGCATATCCGCCATCGACGGGCAGCAGCCGCCTATCGTGAAGATAGTCGTCGGCTGCTCCCGAGAGGGTCAGCGTCAGCCTGCCGTCCTCGATGACGCCTACGCCGCGCAGGGTCGAGATGGTGTGCGCCCATGCCGGCAAGGCGGCCGAGGCTGCAATCGCGGCGCCGAGGATGGTAAGGGCGATCCGAACCGCGACCGTCAGGGAGCCGCCCGGGGCACAGCGCTGGCCGTGAAGCAACATGCGCGTACAGGACGTCGCGCTCGAGCCGCTTCCTGACGGGCGCGGTTCGGATGCGCGCGGCTCGGATTCGCGCCGACCTGCACACGGCACGTCCGCGCGGGCTGAAGCCCGCGGCTCGCTGCCGGCACGCGATCGCGCAGGGCGACTCAGGTCGCTTCCTGACGGGCGCGGTTCGGATGCGCGCGGTTCGGATGGGCGGGCCGTCATCGTGGCTTCGCAGAATCGACCTGCACGACGTGTACGTCGATCTCCGTAAAGAACGTCCCCTGCCCAACGTCCTGGGCCACCCACAGCAGGTGCCGGAACGGCCCCAGCGGGCCGTCCGCGTCGGCGATCGACGAACCGTGAATGCCGCCCTCACCGAGCGCCTTCGTCCGCACCACCGCGATCAGCGTCCAGCCCTCGTGCCGGTCATGCGTGATGTCGGCCGTGGGCATCGTCTCCGCGTTGGAGCCCCACAGCGAGAAGTACTGAGGAGCGCGGTCACTGCGGTGCCACGAGTAGGTGTTGACGCGCGCGAGGGGCAGGTTGCGGCCCAGGTCCACGAAGAACCGCCCTTCATTGTCGTACCAGACGCACCGCTTCGTGTCGTCATCGTTCGCCGCCACGTCGCCGTCGTTGAGGCGCGGCAGCGTGCCGTCCACGGCGCCGGCGCCACGGTGAGGCGGGAAGCGGCCGTCCGGGTCGAAGGCATAGAAGACGACGTGGTTGTCGGACGATGCATCGGCGTAGTCCGTCGTCACGGGCGCCCCCAGCGAAAGCGCCTCGAACGTCTCCTGCCGGTCGATGGCCGCGTCGGCGATCGGGGTGACGCCCTGAAAGACCGGCGGCGGATAGACGTGACGGAAGGTCACGGGCCGTCGCCCGGTGAAATCGTCATAGAGCGGCGTGGCCGGCCGCACGCCGTCATTGACGCCGCGGGCGAGCGTAACCGCGAAGACCACGACGCGCGGATCGTCCGGCAGGGTGAGCGTGTCCGCCCCGGGCGGCACGTCCAGCCCGTACTTGTACAGATAGCTGAACCGGTAGGCCTCGTTGCCGTCCGGGGCGTGACGATGGGTGGCGAACCAGGCGACGTCGTCGCGCTTGACGTAGCCGGGCGTGATGCCGGTCACGCTCCCTTCGCAGATGTGATCGACTTCGCCGAACGTGGTGTCCCAGGTGCGGTTGTCCCACTGACCGATGAAGCCGGTCCAGGACTGGATCGACAGGTCGGTGGCGGCGGCGCCGATCGTGAAGCGTGCGGTTACGTCGTCTTCCGCGGCCGCCAGCAGATAGAGCCGCTCGCAGTCGCCGTCGGGCAGCGGAATCCGCTGCCCTTCGCAGCGTATAGCGTTCCTGTCGTCGCCCGTCGTCGCCAGGTCGAACTCGATCCCGTCGCTGACGAGCGTTGCGGGCAGCACCTCGGCCGGATACGTGCGCCCGTCGGCGTCCATGCGGCCGCCGGTCTGATCCGTGTCGCTCGTGACGACGTCGGCGTTGTATTCGACGGCCACCGTCCGGCACTGCGGCGGATCCAGCTTCACTGGCGCCTGCGCCAGCTTCACGCAGAAGCTGCGCGGACGATAGGGCTGCACGTCGAATGCGAGCTTACCCTGCACCGTCTTCGCGTCGCCGATGCGGCGTTCCTGTCCATCCACCTCGTACGCGTCCGCGATCGGCGCGGCCAGCGCCAGTTCCACGTCTTTCGCCTCACGACCCCACAGTTCCTGTACGCGGACCATGACGCGGTCGCCGTCCTCGGCCCGCTTCAGCGCCCGCACGTCCACCTGTTCGGTGCTCACCCGCAACCAGGAGAACGTCGGACCGAGATCGCCGGCGTGCTGCTCGGCCGTGAATACCTGCAACGGCTGGTTGAGCCGGCGCGCCTGCCATTCGCTGCGCCCGTCGCGCCAGTCGCCGGTGTGGCCGTAAACGGCGTAGGTAATGTCATGCCGGCCCCAGTCCTGGCTGTGCTGATCGAGATAGCTTCGCCGCACGCCCGGCGTGTACAGGAGCGTCAGCCGCAGTTCGTTGTCGGCCGGCTTGTCGGAGCCGAACTTGCAGTCCTCCAGGACCGACACGCCGTACTTTCCGGATGCGTCGGTCAGGTCGAACCACTCGTGGGACGGCACCTCGTAGCGGGTCGGCTCGTTGTCGCCGCGCTGGATCGTGCCCATGCCCCAGTTGTAGGTGGCGTTCGGGTTGGACACGGCCAGCGGGAACGACGCTTTCAGGGCGCACTCGGTCGATTGCCAGTCCACGTCGCACTTGAACTCGATGCGCCGGCCCGCGCTGCCTGCGGAGAGGCGAATCTGTTGCGTGATGATCGAATTGCGGGCGGTGCGCTGGATTTCCAGGACGACGCGGGCCGGGCCGCGCTCGACGACGCGAACCTTCGCCGGACCCTTCACCCGGTCGATGGGTGGGTTCCGGCGGTCGTTCCAATCCATGTTCCACGCCGGCCACGCCCGTGGTTTCTCGTAGGTGAAGACCAGCCCGGCCGGCGCGGCCAGCAGTTCGCGCTCGGCCTTCTTGTCGAAGATGCTCGACACGTCGCCGTCATCATTGATGGTGACGCGGTAGTACTCGTTCTCCAGCGCCTTCTCGCTGACCTTCAGCGTGGACGAGGGATCGCCCGCGGCATCAAGATCGCGCACGTCGAACACCGTCAGCGACACCGGCAGCACGTCGGCCAGGAACGCGATACGAAGCGACGTGTCGCTGCGTTCCAGCAATTGAGACGGCATCCGGCGTCCGTAGCAGTCGAAGACGGCGACGTGGGCCGGAGGTCGCCGGCCGAAGTCGAGCGTCGCCTCGACGATGTCCTGCCGGTCGATCGACAGCGAATTGTAGACCACCAGCGGCGCGCCCTTCACCCGCGTGTCCATCGCCCGCACGATGCCGCCGACCGAATCCCTGATGACGGCCGCAAAGCCGTTCATCGCCAGAATCTCGTCGTTCCATGAATAGGTGTACGCCCGCGGGATGCTGGTGCCGGGCAGGATGTCGTGCATCTGGTTCGCCAGGACGCGTTCCCATGAGCGGTTGATCTTCTCGAACGGATACGTCGCCGCCCCCAGCCAGTCGGCCGCCACCGCCGCCCGCTCGGCCGCGTCCGCGAGAATTTGGCCCTTGCGGTTCCACCGCTTCATATAGGCCTGCGACGTCAGCGTCCCTGCCGAGTGTTCGGTCAGCAGCAGATCGCCTCTGTAACGCGGGAGCCTGGCCCGCTGCTCGGGGGTGATGTCCTTGTACATCTGATCGCTGGAGACGAGGGCGACTTTGATCCTGCCGTCCGGCTGGTCGATGCTGGCGACGTAGTTGGCTACGTCCTCTTCGCGCGGCGCGCCGCCCTGGTCGCCGACGCCGTAATAATGGTAGTCGGCGAATACGCCGTACTTGCGGCCGTGGGTCTCGATCCGTTCGATCCACGTTTCATTCAGATCGACGCGGCCTTCCAGCGCCCGGGCATACGAGCCGGGGTCGAGGGCGGCGATGACCGACTGCCCGTCCAGCCCCTCCCACACGCCGATCTTGAACGGGATGCCCACGGCCGAACCCCACGTCAGCTTCTGCGTGGAAAAACCCCTCAGGCCGCAGTGCGCCCAGATGGAGGGCATGGACGCGGGGAAGCCGAAGCAGTCTGGGAGCATGAAGTCGACGCTCTCTTTTCCGAATTCGCGGCGGAAGAACTGGTTGCCATAGAGCACCTGGCGGATGATCGCCTCGGCCGAAGGCACGTTGGCGTCTCCCTCGTCCACCGACGAGCCGGAAACGTACCACTTTCCCGCGGCGATGTACTTTTTCAGCCGTTCGTACCGCTCGGGGTAATACTCCTTCATCATCCGGTATCGCACTGAACCGGTGAAATTGAAGCGATACTGCGGATACTTCTCGAACAGGGCGAAATTATCGTCAAGGGTGTTCCTGATGTACCGGTCGATGGTGGTGCAGAAGTCCCAGCGCCATTGCGTGTCGAGGTGGGCGTAACCGACGCAGTAGAGCACTTTCTCCTTCGAGAGGTCGAACATGGGGGCGGCGTCGCTGAGGTTCGCCGCCGCCGCAGGGGATTCCTGCGAGGTCGCCTCCGCCGGGGATACTTGCGAGGTCGCCTCCGCCGCAGGGAAACCCTGCGACGTCGCCTCCGCCGAAGGGGAATCCTTCGGCGTCACCTCCCCTGCGGTGGGAGCCGGGGACATTTCGACGGGTTTGGCGGACGGATCCGCAACGGTTGCCGTGGACGCATCCTGGGCGGCTGTCCAGCCGGTGAAGGCCAGGACAAGAATCAGTGCGATCGTCACCGACGCCTGAACTTCTCGACACTTTGCGCACGTGTCCCTGTTCTCGCCGTAGACCGCCCTGCTTTCGCCGTAGACCGCCCTGAGTTGAAGTGTGGGATTCATGGCTCTTCCGTCCAATACCGGGCGCGGCCGATCGTCGCCGGACGCACCCGGACACTGCGCGAGCGGACGCAAGTGCAGGGTGTCGCACGCGCCGGGGCGTGTCAATAGTGCCAGGCCGCTGCATTCCGGCACTCATGCCCGGGGTCTCTCCGAGCCCCGGCATTCATACCTCGTTGTACTACACATCTCCGCCCCGCTCGTGGTAGAGTGGGGGCGGATTGACGGGTCCACGGATGGTCCCGACGGTTGGGAGTTGAGTCAAGGAGG
>QZJT01000026.1 GCA_003597935.1 Phycisphaerales bacterium
CGTTCGCGGCCCGCCGGGTCGGCAAGTCGATGGCGACGGTTGGTGTACGCCCAACCAAACTAAGACAGACCGCTGCCTCCCCACCGGACCTGCACGAGCTATGGCGAAACACATGCCCAAAGCCTACGGAGGGCAACTACAGTTCACATAGACCGACCTCTCCGCGTAGTTGTCCCCGCAGTCGTCGGCGGTGGTCCACGCCTTCCAGTACTGCGTTCGATTGCAGAGCAGCCCGCCGCCAAGACAGATGTTCTGTGGACAGAGACCTCCATACTGGAGGCCGAAATCCCTGAAGCTGTTTCCCGGTATCACGCCGCTGTCATAAGTGAATACACATGAACAGCGGTTGTTCCGACAGGGCGGTTCACCCCGATCAGCGTCCAAAGTGAAATGCCACTTGACGGATGGGGAAGCGTCCCTCCCTCGATTGTAGATGCGTACCCGTGGGAATACCGTACCACCGCACTTGCAAATGCGCGTGGGCGTGGGATCTATGATCGCGAATTCGAGATCCCAATCATCACGAACCACACCGAGGCTACCAACCGGAGCACAGTCGTTTTCGGGATTAACGTCGCCCTGGAGCGTCGTGCATGCCCGAACCGCATTGGGACACGGCGACTCGCACGGCAGGTTGCAGGCGGTAACCAGGATCGGGTCTGAAAGGACATCCCTGCGTTCGCCGGGGGCCATGTTCTCCGCGATGAACGAACCGCGCTTCTCGCCCACCCATGCTTCTCCCGGGATGTTCGCAGGCTCGCACCCCTTGTTCTCGACCGTCACCTTCACCCGTACCGAATCACCGTTGCGAACTTCGGACGGATGGGAAATGGCGATCGCGGCCGCGTCCGGATCCTCGCACCCCACAAAACACGACTCGCGCTTTCCCTTGACCTTGCAGAATCCCGGACCTTCGTCCGGGCAGGCCATGCGCTTGTCCTTGTATTTGCGACGGCAGTCCTGGACCTCGTTGCACGGCCTGTCCGTTTCCAGGACCGAACCGACCGCCGGACAATTCGGGCAGCCGATTTTGGCCTTGCTGCGCTCCACGAGGTAGTGGCACAGGCCCGCTTCGGACGCAAACGGATCACCGTACGGGTCGAACGGCGCCTCGAAGTACGCCTCTCCGCCGAAGATCGCATCATCCACCGCACCTGAAAACTCCTGCCCCAGCGCCGAGACACTGAGCAACGCACCCACCAGAGAGGCTACTGCGATCGTCATCAACGTCCTCCTTCAGTCGAGATGTAGAATGGGTCCAGCCTCCGCCCGCGCCGTGCGGTCGAGTAGGCCGGGGGATAACCGGCCACGGAGGTCTCCGGACTCGCCATTAACCAGAGCGGAATCCGTTCCCGCCAGCGCCGCTATCGCCTGCCGGAATTCTCGCCGGGACCACTTTCCGCCCCGGCGGATCGGTCGGCTGACCGGACGGGTGGGGCTTGGGGTTCTTAGGTGGGAGGATGCCGCGGAACACTGCGGGACCGTCGGACGGCGAGGCCGGTTGGCGGGTCGAAACCTACGGGGCCGGCGCCGGGACGAACTCGTCCGCCGCGATGTGCAGATTGTCGAACCAACCCACGACCGGGTCAGTGTCAGTGGCGCCCCCGACCAGGCACAAGCCGAGAGTCGCCGGGCCTTGGAGTTCCGGACTGCTCAACCCATTGAGAGTGGTTAATCCATCACCGCCGTCGTACTCCATAGCGATGGTCTGCCCGCGTCGGGAGATCCTCATGTTGATCGTCCCCGGCCGCGCCTCGACCGAGAGCTTCGCGCCGCACACGCCGGCGCGGATAAGAGAGTAGACGGCCGAGCTTCCGCCGAGATCGCTCGCCACCAGCATGAACGCCTGGCTGCGATTCGGAAGGGTCACGTATGCCCGCGCCCGGTATGCCTTTTCGACGGGCAGGCTGTCATAGTGAAAGGTGAAGCAGGCTTCAAAGTCGCCGACCAGTGAGAATCGGGTCTTGACACCGGCGCTTCCGCGGTCCCCATCGCGGGTGCGAACAGCGCGTCCAACGCCGTTGTCAAGCACAAGCTCGAACGACGGGGAAGCGACGACTTGCAGACGCGGGTCCAGTTCTGGCCCATCGAAGTCCTCGACGAGTTCCCGGCGATCAGTTACCAGCCTGGTTAAGGGTGACAGCAGACGTTTCATGCCTACCGTCAGATGCCCGGCGGACCGCAGCAGCAATACGTACGGGTCGTCGGATCGCGGCGGAAGCCATGCGACGGCAAGCGCGTCCTTGATGGCTCGCGGATATTCGCGGACTTCTTCCCACGGTCGGCCATCGTCGACGCTCATGGCTTCCGCCAGTCGGCGCATCGCACCGATGGACATGTCGCTGTCGTTGACGGGGACCGGCGGTTGCGCTGCGTCAATCTCGTGGGCCGAGTCCTCCGCGCACGTGGACGGAACGGTCGACGATTGCACCACGCCCTCGAACATGCGTGCGCTCTCAAGATACGTTCGCAGCAGCTTGACGAGCGATGTCTGCGCGTCCGGGTGCTCATCAAGAGCCAGGCGCACCGCGTCGTGTTGCCCAGCCGGGTCCAGCGATGACCACCACCTGTCCATGGCTGCCACGAAGTCCCGGCGGAACGCGCCGTAGGTGGGGAACTGCGGCCGCAGCAGCACCAGGGCCTGGTACATCACCAGCGCATCGCGCCATTGCTTTTCTCGTTCCAGGAACTGCGCGAAGTGTGCGCGGATAGTCGGCGCGCTTTGTGTCATCAGCATGTACTTGAGATAAAGCTGCCGCGCCCGCTGCGCATCGGTCAGCCCATCGTCGCCGACGACGTCATAATCACGGGCGGCGTAGTAGTCGGCCCAGACGCGGCCGAGTGTCTGGTAGGGATTCGGGCCGCCGAGTTCTTCGGCGCGACGCAGAAACGCCGGGACGGCGTCCAGATCGCCGAGTCTGACGGCGGCATCAGCCAGATTGACGCACAGAAAGCCTACGGATGGAAACCACTGGCACGCCCGATCGAGGTGTCGATACGCCAGCGCCGGCCGGTCGCCCTCGAGGAGAAGTTGCCCCATCGCGGCATCCACGAGTCCGTCCGGCTCCAGTGTCCGCGCCTCCAGGAGACGCCACGCGCGACCACACGGACCGGCATCACCGGTCAAATACGCCAGAAGTCCCATGCACCGAAGATCCTCGGCCGTCGCGGCTTCCAGAGTCGCGACGGGGAGGGTGAACGTCGAATGCGCGAGTCGGGCCTCGCCATAGTCGCAGGTTCTGGGAGCGGTAGCGCGAAGAGCGCAGAGCAATTGCTCCGTTTCTCCGGGGTCATGCGGGCCGCCCCGCAGCTTCAGGAGCGTCTGGCGCGCCAGTGCGATGATGTTTCGTTCATCCAGAAGCCGCACTCGCTCCGCGCGCGTATAGGTGCTCCACAGGAAGGCGTCGTAGCGGTCGACAATCGCGGCGTATTGTTGGACGGCGGCTTCCTGGTGAATCGCGGGATTGGAGGGTTCATCGGCAGGACCGGTGCCGCGCAGATCGGTCCATGCCAGCTCGGTGTACGTCGGGTCAAGCAGAGCCGCCTGGGCGTCTGCCATGCGTTCATCGATCCAACCCGGCAGAACGAACAGGTATGCCGTGCCAAGGACGGCGATCGCCAGACCCGCCGCCGCGCCCACGAGCGTACCCGCCAGAGTACGGCGGTTGCGGCCGGCCAGCTTGATCGCGCGTCGCACCACGCCGGCCGGTCTGGCTTTGATGGGTTCCAGATTGAGCAGTCGCTCCAGGTCGTCGGCGAGCGCGTCGGCTGACTCATAACGGCGGCCAGGCTCGGGGCTCATCGCCTTGGTGACGATCGTCTGCAAATCGTGGGAGAGTCTCGGGTTGACGCTCCGGAGCGGAACTGCGCGGCCGCTCTCGATGCCGCGCAGCACCTGGGTCATGCTCGTGCCCGCGAAGGGCAGCCGCAGCGCGAGGGCATGGTAGAGCGTCACGCCGAGGCTGTAGACGTCGCTGAGAGGCGTGACCCTCTCGGCGCCCATCCGCAACTGCTCCGGCGAGGCGTATGCCAGGGTGCCGACGAAGTGGCCCGTTTGGGTGATCCGGGTGGCTTCGCTCTCGCGGGCGAGGCCGAAGTCGGTCAACAGCGGCGTGCCGTCGCGCCGCAACAGGATGTTGGACGGCTTCACGTCACGATGCACCAGACCTTCGCGGTGGACCGCGCCTAACGCCCGTGCCACACTGATGCCGACCCCGCAGATGAACATCGCGAAGGGCGCGGACGAGGACGGCGGCGACGGCGCCCCCAGAAAATCCCAGACATGGCCCATCTCCGGGGCGCGGGAGACGCCGCCGCTGCGGCCGCGGGCGGCGCCGTCCGCCGCCACGCCATCGACGGAAACGTACTCGATCAACTGTCCAAGCGTTTTGCCGTCCACCCACTCCATCGCGTAGGCGTAGACGCCGTGCTGTTCGATCACATCGTGGACCGCCACCACGTGGGGGTGCTTGAGCCGAGCGATGATCTTCGCTTCGTTCCTGAATCGCGCTCTGGCCCGATCCGACAGAGCGTGGGCCGCGGGAAGCACTTTCAATGCCACCGGCCGGCCGCCGAGGCGCTGCTGACGGGCCAGGAAGACGGTTCCCATGCCGCCGCGGCCCAGTTCGGCGAGAAGCTCGTACCCCTTGAGCACCGGGTATCGGCGCGGGGCGCCGAACGTCACCTCGCGGGCGAGCTGAACCATCCGCTCCGCCTCGGGGCGAAGGTGGTCGCGGCCGTCCAGCAGCCGGTCGAGGTCGACATCGTCCCCGTTCTCCAGCAGTTCGACGGCTTCATCGAAGATGCGGTCGATGAACTGCTGATCGTTGGCCGCCGTTTGGACCCTCTCGGGAACAGGCATGGAATGATCCGCTCGCGCGCAACAACATTGGCGTCATCTATGGGACAGGAGCGGAGAATGCACCGTCGGCGGGCGCGGATTCGGCGAGTGTGCGGGATTGCGTCGCCCATTCAGCCCTGAGCCGCTCCTGATAGAGTTCCGCCCCCTTGCGGAACCGGTGCCGCACGGCCGAGGGGCCGATTTCCAGCCGCGCGGCCACCTCATCGATGGGGAGTTGCTCGAACAGGCGCATCCAGACGACTTCGCGGAGGCCATCCGGAAGCGCCTCCAGCGCCGCCCGCATCGCGGCCGCCTGTTCCTTCTGGAGCGCGACGCGGCTGGGCGTGGTGCTGGCGACGGGGCCGGCCCAGGCGGAGCCGTTCGACTCGTCCGCGCCGCCGCCGGCCAGCGCGACCTGCGCCCGTCCGCCGCCGCGCTTCCGGGCGTCGTGATAGACGGCCGCGTCGCGAATGCGGTGGTCGGCGATGCTCAGCAGCCACGACCGGAATGACTTCAGCCCGCGCCACTCGCACTGCCGCCGATCGCGCCAGGCTTGCAGGAGCGTCTCCTGCCAGATGTCCTCCGGCTCGATCCGTTGCCGAAGGGCGACGCTCATGCGCCGCTCGATGACGAGCAGCATCGAGGCCGGTTGGAGCGCCTCGACAAGGTCGTCCCAGGTGCGCGGCACTTCGGATTGAAGCGGGTTTTCCATGTTCTCCGGCCGTGGATGAGTCGTTGCGATAGCAACAGTCTACCTGCGGAACGTCGCCCAATACAAGACGCACGGACCGACGTGCCTCTTGCGGGGTGCGTGACAGAGTCGGCGGTCCCCCTGGGATCGCCAGGCTCCAGCCTGGCGGCTTCGGAGCGAGCCGCTGCGATTGGGAACCGAGTCTACATGGCAACCTCCGCGCGGGCCTCAAGCCCGCGGCTCGCGAAAGTGACCCGCCGATACTGTCACGCCCCCCCTCTTGCGGGCGCGTGACACAGTCGGCGGTCCCCCTGGGATCGCCAGGCTCCAGCCTGGCGGCTTCGGAGCGAGCCGCTGCGATTGGGAACCGAGTCTACATGGCAAACTCCGCGCGGGCTGAAGCCCGCGGCTCGTCTGGCGGTCCGGGCGATTCCGTCACGCAGACACCCCGACCCTGCGAACACGGATCCAGGGGCTTGACACCGGCGTCTGTTCGGTATATGTTAGGTATCCGGTCGGGTGGCGGACCGGGTGAACCGGACGAGTGGGTGAGCGATCATGGCGACGACGACGATGGCGGCGCCGCTCACGGACGAGCAGCGGGAGCTGGTGGAACGGAATCTGGGGCTGGTGGCGGTACACCTCCGCCGCCACGTGGCGAACCTGGCCCAGCCGCGGCGGGAACGGGAGTGGGACGACCTGTTCCAGGAGGGCACGCTCGGGCTGATCCAGGCGGCGCGCAAGTTCAGGCCGGATGGGCAGATACCGTTTGCAGCCTTCGCGCTGCCGCGGATCCACCACGCGGTGAGCAAAGCCCTGCGACTCCGGTTCACGCTCGTCCGAGGTCCGGAGGGTCCGGGCGGGGATGAGCCGGACCCGGCGGCCGCGAGCCGGGCGGATCGGCCCCATCCCAGGCACGTGCCGACGGTTTCGCTGCTGAGCGACGACCCGATCGATCGGCGACCACCACGGCCGAAGATTGACGCCGCGGTGGGCAGCGGGACCGTCGGGCAGCGGATCTGGGAGAAGCACACCCGTGCGGTTCGCCGGGTCGCAACCGCCCTGAAGCGGGCACGCGGCGCCAAGGCCGATCGAGCGGCGCTGATTGACGTGCTGATGGAAGAGCGGGCGTTGGTGGCCGAGCCGCACGAGCGCACGCCCTTGCGGCAGATCGCGCGGCAGACGGCCTCGTCGTATGCCCGGGTAGCGCAGACGGACAAGCAGATACGCGACGGGTTGCGGGCGGCGCTGGAAGGCGATCCCGAGTTTTCGATGCTGGCGACGCTGGTCCGCGAGCGGGACGAGGCGGCGGACGTGCCGTTGGACGCCGAGGTCGAACGGCGCCTGGCGGATGCCGTGGGCGAGGCGTTCCTGGCCCGTTTCGAGGCGGCGGACGCGCCGGCGCGAGACGCCCTGGCCTACCGGCTGCTGGCAGCACACTGCGGCGGCGATTTCGCTCGCTTCATCCGGGCCACGTTCCGCCGCCTTGACCCGGTGGCGCGCGAAATGCTGCTGGCGGGGGATTAAGGATGAACCGTCCGGGAGTCGCCCCCCCGCGCCGATCCCCCGGAGCCCGCGCCGGTCCCGGTCCCGGTTCGCGAAACGTCCGTTTTTGCCCTTGGCGGCGGGGGGCGGTTGCTGTATAATCGGGGCGGTTGTTAAGCCTTCAGAAGCCCGCCTGCCGCGGTGGGGAGGCGTCGCAGCGTGCGACATTCCGCGGATCATGCACCCGGGCTTTTTCCATCCTACCGTGGGTAAGGAGGTTTCCATGCGACAGGGCAAGATGTCAGGTCTGACCGTGGCGGTGTTGGCGCTCGCCGCGGCCTCGGGGCTGGCGGCGGCCGACGGCAAGGCCGACGAGCGAATGCGGTTCGACGGGCACAAACTGGTCGAAGTCGACCTGCCGGAATACGAGCAGGTGAAGATCTTCGAGGACCTCATCGGCGACAACACCGGGACGCTGCCCGGGCAGTGGGACATCTGGTCGCACGGCGCCATCGGCGTGGGACGGGTGGACCTGCGGGTGTCGCCGGAGCAACTCGATGAGTTGCTGGCGGCCGGCCTGGAGGTGACGGTGAACGTCGACGACATGCAGCCGTGGGTGGACGCCAACTACGAAAGGCCGCTAGCGTCCGGGAGCTTCTACGACGACTACCACCCGCTGGACGAGGTGTTCGCGTACATGCAGGGACTGGTGGATGCCTATCCGACCCTGGCCAAGATCGAGGACATCGGGCAGAGCCTGGAAGGACGGCCGATGCGGACCATCCGCATCACCGGCCCCGGCGACCCGGACGCCAAGCCGGGCTTCTTCTTCCACGGGGGCCAGCACGCCCGCGAGTGGATCAACGTCCCGGTCCCGATGTACGTCGCCGAGTGGCTCCTGACGAATTACGCCGGCGACCCGCGGGCGAAAGAACTGGTGGACGAGGTTGACTGGACCATCCTGATGGTCATGAACCCGGACGGCTACGAATACACCTGGACCACCAACCGCATGTGGCGGAAGAACCGCCGCAACAACGGCAACGGCACCTTCGGCGTCGATCTCAACCGCAACTGGAGCTACGGCTGGGGCGGGGAGGGCAGCAGCGGCAACCCGGAGAGCGAGACTTATCGCGGTCCGTCGCCTTTCTCCGAACCGGAAACGCAGGTCTGCCGCGACTTCGTGCGGGCCCATCCGAACGTGGCCGCCTACATGGACTTCCACAACTATTCCCAGTTGATCATGTGGCCGTGGGGGTACACGCGCGACTTCTGCCCGGATCAGCCGGAGTACAACGACCTGGGGACGCGCATGCAGGCCGCCCTGCGCGGCGTTCACGGGGTGAACTACGCCATCGGCCCGGTGTACACCACGATCTACCCCGCGTCGGGCGTCTCGGTGGACTGGAACTACGGCGGCAACCTGGACGATCGGTACATCATGGCCTTCACGACGGAGCTGCGGCCGCGCAGCCAGCAGGAAGGCGGCTTCCTGCTGCCCGCCGACCAGATCCTGCCTACGTGCGAGGAGAACCTGCCGACCATGCTGCTCATCGCGGAGCAGATCCTCAAGCCGTCGATCCGGATCGATCTGGTCAGCCAGACGCCCGCCTACGTCACGCCGGACGAACCGGTGCGGGTGGAGGCGGAAGTGCTGGCCCGCCGCGGTCAGCCCAGCGGCGAGGTGAGCCTGTTCTATCGCGTCGATGACGGCAACTTCAACGAGATTAACATGACGTCCCAGGGCGGCAACGAGTATGCGGCGGACATCCCCGGCGCGGCCTGTGGCGAGACGGTGTCGTTCTACATCCGCACCACGGCAACGGACGGCACGCCGTTCACGGATCCGCCCGATGCACCGAACCGCACCCACGGCTACCGGTCGGCGGTGGTGAAAGAGGTGTACTCGAACAACTTCGAGACCGACCGCGGATGGGTGATGGAGAACCAGGGCGCCACCAGCGGCGACTGGGAGCGGGGTGTGCCGGTCAACGACCCCAACTGGGCGTACGATCCGGTCAGCGACTCCGACGGCAGCGGCCAGTGCTACCTGACCCAGAACGCGTTGGGCAACACCGACGTCGACGACGGCGCCACCCGCGTTACGTCGGACCTGTTCGACATGTCGATCGGCAACGTCATTCTCAGCTATGATTACTATCTGTTCCTGACCCGCCCGCAGGACGGGACGGACGCGATCATCGTCGAGATGAGCAGCAACGACAATGAGGGTCCATGGCGGGAAATCGCCCGGCACACGACCAACGGCGGGCTGGAATGGCGCAACCACAGCATGACGCAGGCGGAGCTGGAGGGCCGCAACATCTTCATCGGCGATAAGATGCGCATCCGCTTCACGGCCGTGGACGGACAGCAGCAGAGCATCGTCGAGGCGGGCATCGACGCGATGAAGGTCCTGTCGGTCGGCTGCGGCGGAGGCGTGGCCTGCGAAGACATCAAGAAGTTCAAGGCCGCGTGCAGGAAGAACAAGCTGAAGGTGATCACGGTGCTCACCAGCAACCTGCACGGCGGCGAGAAGATCACCGTGGACGTCAACGGCGAGCCGGTCGAGCTGACGATTGCGGGCAAGAAGGCCAAGCTTCTGCGCAAGGACCAGCACGGACAGTTCACCGTGACGCTCACCCAGCCGCAGGGCTGCGTCGAGCCGAAGCAGGTCGACTGCGGCTGATCGCCGGGGTCGCTGCGGCGGCATGGCCGCCTGGCGATCGCCTCGTCGGCTCTACCCAACAAACCCGCGCGGATGGCCGCGCGGGTTTTTTTTCACTCGATAGCCGAGTTCACGACGAACTGCCATTGGTGATCGCGGACAACTACGTAGGCGAACCCGACAGATCGGTCCAGTTCTGGATTCGCAACGATGTCCGCAGTCCCAGGACGCCATCGAAGATACGGTTCATGGGGTCGGTTGTGACGAGCACCAGATTGCGCTCGATCCCGTGACTGACCATGATCAGGTCCAGTTCATCTACCCCCAGGGGATGACCTTTGAGGGGGCTGGTCCACATTTCGGGCCACTTGGCCGCCTGCTTGAGTCCTCCGCGCCCGTATTTCTGCATCAGCGAAGCCTTCAGAACGCCGTACTCGGCCGCCGTGTGTACGGTGAACTCGAGCGGAGTCAGGCCGTTCTTGCGGATAACGCGGCGGATTTCTTCCTGCGCGTCCGATCGCGCCGCCGTCCCGAGGCAGCAGCCAACCTCCAGCTCAGCGACCGTGACAGTGGCGACGTAGATGGGTGAATCTGCCGGAATCCTCTCCAGCCGGCGTTGAATTGCCGGTCGGTGCTCGTGCCCATCCCGCAGAAGCGGGATGACGTGGTTCGTATCGAGCACATACCCATCCAACGATCAATCCCCGGCCGCCAGCCTTTCCGCTGCGTCGAGCGCTGCCAGGGCAGCCGCTCCCCGAACGGGCTCCAGACGCCTGGCGATCTCCCCCGCGGTTGCCCACCGATAGTCGGGCGAAATGAACTCGTGCAGTGGAACGTACGGCCGAAAATCAGGAGGAAAGTAGTCGCCGAACTCGAATGGAACGCCCTTTCGCCGCTCGCCGCGGAAGTAGTCCAGGAGTTCGCGCTCGAGTTGCGGTGGCAAGCCAAAAAGACGCAGTATTTCACCGTCGAGTCGACGAAGGGCGATCGCTGGATGGGGAGGCACGTGGCCGAAAAGCGGCGCGGCCGGCGGTGATGCTACGGCCTGCAGATACTCTTCAACCAGACGCACGACGAAGCCTGCCTCGCGGTTCGTAAACGGCGGCAGCGGGATATCTCTGACGACTCGCGCCGGTACGTCCTGCTTGCCGCAGTGGCTGGCGACGAAGGCGTTGCCAATCGGAGAGTTCAGAATCGCCCAGATGAACGGCAACGGAACCTCTGCACCCTTCATTCGCACGACCAGGAAGCGTCGAGTTGCCGCCAGCCCGCGCCAGTCAAGGAGAACACGCAATCGCCAACGATCTCGGCCTGCCGGCGCATAATTGACCAGCAGTTGCGGCACACCGCTTCTTGGCACGGGGCCTTGCCGTCTCAATCTCGCCTGACGGAAGTCTACCCAGGTGGTGGCGGGCAATTCATGAATTCCGTATGGACCGTCGGCTCGACGCACCACCTCTTCGAATCCGCGCTTCGGCGTGGGCGATTCAGCGGATGGATTCTCTTTGATGCTCGTCTCGTCAAACTCGAACCCTTTGACAACGATCGCAACGTCATCGAGCCTCCGATACTCTCGAAGGAAAGTCCAGACGGATCCGAGTTCGGGAACATCCAGGCTGTAGCTCCCGCAGATCGATAGCGCCGCCTGGTGAACACGGCTCTCTTCTGAGAACGCCAACCGGCCCGTAAACGCCGACATCGCGTTGTTGCGCACCCGGCGATATGCGAGGGCGTGCGGCGCGCGAGGTGGTTCTTTCCGAGCCAGCAGAATGGCCGTCTCCTGATCAGGATGCGCGAACAGCTTGTCTTCGAACGTCGCGATCTCCAGCAGCGACCAATCCTCCAACAGCGTCTTGCGCAGTTCTCGCGATTCGGCACTGCGCAGGAACCCCTGCGGCACGACGACGCCGATCACGGCGCCCTTTGCGAGATTGGGGAGCAATCTTGCCAGCATCTCATCGACCTTCCGGCGGCTCCTCGTTCGCGCTACGGCGCTTCCTGATGGGCCTTCACCCGGGAACCGGGTACGTTCAAAAGGCGGATTCGCCAGCAGAATGCGGGCTTTCGCGGCCTGCCTCGCCAGGACGTTCGGCGCGAACATGTCGGCCTGCACCAGGTCCCATCGGTTGCCGTGCGGCTCGTCTGCGAGCGTGAGCGCCAGCTTGGCCAGTTCGAGTGCGAACGGGTCGGCCTCCAGTCCGCGCAGGTGTGTACGCAGGTAACGGTGCGACCCGCCCGGGCCGTCGGCGCCGCCCCAATCGCGCAGCCACCGCATGGCGGCGGTCAGAAACGGCGCGTGCCCGCAGGCGGGTTCAAAGACGTGCCGGTCTTCCGGCCGGATTTCTTCAACCAGAGGCCACAACTGCGACAGCACGTGCTGGATCAGTACGGACGGTGTGCTGTGGATGCCAAGTTCTCCGCGGATGCTGTAGCTCCTGCCGGCCCTGCTCCGACGTCCCCGGGACGCCGTTTTGTCGATGAGGGCGTTTTCGTAGACGTGCGAGAGTGATTCGCTCGACACGTCGGCCAGCGATCCGCATTGGGATATCCGCTTCGCGGCGGCATCAATCGTTGGGCGCCCCGAGTTGCCGAACGGTGGAAACCGGCTGGTTTCGCCGTGATGCCTTCCGATTCGCCCGAATACGTCGTCGACGTCCGTCAGATTGACGTGAATGAAGTTGGGCACGCACTTGTCGTGCAGGATCTTCGCCGCAAGCAACCAGAATACCGTGCGGTACGCGTCTTCCTGTGCCTGCCGCGCCTGCAGGCGAGTGCCCAACTCTGCGCGCAGAACGCCGATGACCTCTTCGACCAGCCGGGTCAGCGTCTCCCCGCGCCTCTTCTCAACGACCGGCATCAGCCCGGCGTCGAAAAACCAGAGTTGATCACCACCGCTGCCGGGCTTGCGCAGCTTCGTTGCGTAGATTCGATTCGGAAGGAGGGACTCACGTTCGCGCTCCAGCGCGTTGCCGACCTCTGACCAGGCGATGAACCGCGGCTCTCCCCTGGGGCCGTCCGGCCCGATCGCCCACCAGTCGACGCCTCGGCCGTGGGCGACAAAGGCCGTCGGCGCGCCCAGCGTACCGACGCGTGCCGCGGATGCTCGCGAGTCGCCGACGAGATCGACGACCGCCAGGCAAGCGGACCAACAGTCCCACGGCTTGCCGGCGAAGCCCGCGACGGGTACGGTCACCTCGTCGAAGCAGAAGGGCGTGGCGAGTCGGCCTTCACCGTATCCACATCGGCGGAGATGAGGCACGAGATCCATTGCGGACGTTGGCGCCGGCGGCATCACGATCTTCCCACGGCCGAGCAGCAGACGGCAAAGCGGCCACTTTCGGCTCGCGACGGATTGTACGGGCATGGCCCCAGGTGTCACGTCGTCAGCGGCCGCAATCGTGGATTCTGCCCTTTGGCAGGGTGAACCGATCGCCCCCTCGGACCGCACGAAGCAGGCGTCGCTTTCGTCGGAGATGGCTGCGCCGCCTCAACGGCGCTGACGCTGCCGGATAACATGAGTGCATGACGAGAGAACCACAGATAGTCCCCTACGCGGACCGTTTCCAGCCCGCCGCCACGCCCGAAGCCGCGGCGGCGGCGTTTCTGGATGTGATGCGCAAGCGGCGCAGCGTCCGCATGTTCTCCGACCGGCCGGTGTCGCGGCAGACGATCGAACAAATCGTCCGCGCGGCCGGCAGCGCGCCCAGCGGAGCGAACAAACAGCCGTGGCGGTTCGTCTGTGTGCAGGATCCGGCGATCAAGCGACAGATCCGCGAAGGGGCGGAAGCGGAAGAGCGCGAGTTCTACACCCGGCGGGCGGGACGGACGTGGCTGGCGGACCTGGCGCCGCTGGGGACCGATCAGAACAAGGCGTTTCTGGAGGTAGCGCCGTGGTTGATCGTCATGTTTCGCCTGGTACGCGGCGACGACGGATCGAAAACCTACTACTCGCAGGAATCCGCTGGGATCGCCGCCGGCTTCCTGCTCGCCGCCGCCCATCACGCCGGGCTGGCGACGCTGACGCACACGCCCAGCCCGATGGCGTTTCTCGGCTCAATCCTCGGCCGCCCGCCGCACGAGCGACCGTTCCTGCTGATCCCGGTGGGCTATCCGGCCGACGACTGCGTCGTTCCGCGGGCGGCGATCGTCCGCAAGCCGCTGGAGGAGATCATGGTCGTTCGATAAGACTGGAGCAACGCAGCGACAGTGGAACAGGCGAACGGCTTGCGGCCGAGGACCGAGCGCGGGCAAGGGCGCGCTGAGGCCACGCGGCTCGCTCAGATGCCCGGTCGTTTGTGTCACGCCCGCCATCGCGGAGCGGACGGGCCGACGGCATTGACCGGATGTTGCGCCTTGGTATGATCAGCGCTCAGCGAGTCTGGCGACGGACCCGGTCTCGCGTCACGTCTACGGTTCATGTCAAGGAGAGAATCATGTTCAAGTGCGCGCGATCGCAGCGGCCAACCGTTTTGGCGCCGGCTGCAGTGCTGATCGTGGTTTGTGCCGCCGACTGGGGCGTATCGGCGGCTACGGCGCAGGATTGCGCCGACTGGACGCGGATCATCGACATGCCCCCGCCAAGGGCCTTTCCGGCGATGGCGTATGACTCCATTCGCGGTGTGGTCGTCCTGTTCGGCGGGTACACCACGGATGAAGCGTTGGGCGATACATGGGAGTGGGACGGGCGGAAATGGAAGCTACGGGCCACCTCGGGTCCGTTGCCGCGTCTGGGAGCGGCGATGGTCTTCGACGAGAAGCGCGGCGTCATGGTCCTTTTCGGGGGCGATCTGGCGCGGCGAGTGGACGACTACGATCAGGATACCTGGGAGTGGGACGGGCAGAAGTGGACGTTCCGGACAAGATCAGGCCCCATCGCGCGCGGGTACCACTCCATGGTGTACGACCCGGTCAGGGAGGAGACGGTTCTGTTCGGTGGGTATGAGGATCACGCGCCCAATGAGCGAGACGACACGTGGGTCTGGGACGGCCAGACCTGGACGCAGCGGCAGGTAAGCGGCCCGTCTCGCCGAGGCCTTACGGCCATGGCGTTCGACCGCGAACGCGAGGTGGCGGTTCTGTTCGGCGGGCGCGAGGCCAACCGCGTCTATAGCAACGAAACCTGGGAATGGGATGGGGAATCCTGGGAACTGGCGACGCCCTCCGGCGGCCGGCCGCAGGCCCGCAGCATGCACGCCATGGCGTACGACGTGGCCCGCAAGGTGGCCGTGCTTTTCGGCGGAGGTGAAGCTGGCAGCGAACACTCCGACACCTGGGAGTGGAACGGCACGAGCTGGACCGAACGGCCCAGCGGCCCGATCACCAGCCGCGCCAGACACGCCATGGCCTACGACGCCGGCCGCAATGCCCTGGTCCTGTTCGGCGGAACGGGCGAGGAGGGCTCCCACACACAGACTTGGGAACGTCGGGGCGGGGAATGGGAGATGCGTCAGCGTGGGCGGCCGTCCTTGCTCGCCGGCCAGGAGATGGTGTTCGACAGCGCCCGAGGAGTCGCCGTGTTGTTCGGTGGAAGTTCACGCACCGAAGAAACCTGGGAGTTTGATGGGAGCGCGTGGCATCTGCGCGCCACTGACGGCCCCGGCTCGCGACGCAATCATGCCATGGCGTACGACAGCGGCCGTGGGGTAACGGTCCTTTACGGCGGCTGGGGGGAGTCGGAGACGTGGGAATGGGACGGCGCGGACTGGGCGCTGCGCGCGGCCGAGGGGCCGTCGGGCGTGGATCGTCTCGCGATGGCCTACGATTCGCGCCGCGGCATGGTGGTTGCCTTCGGGGGCGTCCGCCGAGACCACACCGTCAGTGAAGAGACCTGGGAGTGGGACGGCGACGAATGGAGCCTGCGCACCGATCAGGGCCCGGCGTCGCGCAGCGGACATGCGATGGCGTTCGATGGGGCGCGGGGCGTGACCGTGCTCACGGCCGGCATTAACGAGGCGGACGAGCGTCTGGCCGACACGTGGGAATGGGATGGCTCGACGTGGGCGCTGCGATCGACCGAAGGACCACCGGCGCGCACGGATCATGCGATGACGTACGACTCCGAGCGGGGCCTGGTCCTCATGTCGGGCGGAAGCTACACCGAGATTAACGGCGAATTGTGGGCGTGGGACGGCGTCGAGTGGAGTTTGCTGGGCCTCTACGACCACTACCGGGCGTTGCACCTCGAGGACCACAGCATGGTGTACGACGACCGCCGCGGCGTCGTATTGGTGTTCGAGGGAGACGACGCGGGCGCGGGCGCGACCGGGTTGGAGTTCCGGCCGATGGCGGTCAACGACCTGCGGATCAAGTGCCGTTTCGACGAGGGCACACGCGTCACAGCCCGGACCGATCTGCCGGCCCATCGCCAGGTGGGGCTGTGGCTGGAGACGCCCGGCCGCAAACTGCACTTCCCCGTGACTAACCGCCGCGGCCGCGCGCGTCTGACGACGGACGACGACTACTTTCGCCCGCGGGCGTGCGTCGCAGCGTGCCCGGAGGTCTGCGTCGAGGGAAGATGCAGGTAGAGCGCCGCCTGAAGGACCGGCAGCTTGGAAACCGATCGCCACGATCGCTGCGACCATTAGCGGCGCCAGGGGCACTCCGTTTGCCAACAGGGACAGAATCTGCCCCCGTGCATGAACGACTTTGTCCGATGCGCAGCGGCGGTCACATCTGCCGGCACAGTCCCTCGAAGGTGTCTGACGCCTTCAGCGGGCGCCGGAAGGGGCAGCCTCGAATCCTGGCCCCAGGCACTTCCTGCTGGAAACGTCATCCACGGGGGAACTCCGCGCGGGCTGAAGCCACGCGGGTCGCGGAGACGCGCCGCCTGCCACACGCTCGCCCGGTCCCGGTCCGCCAGTCGTCCTCGTCCGCGAATACCACGTGAGACAACCCGCCAGCCTGCGCCTACAATGCCCGTTGAGCCGATAAGGAGCCGGGCCGGCGCGCCGCTCGCCTTGCCGGGTCGATATCTAAACACATGCGCCGCCGAGTCGTGTTCCGCGCGGGGCCGTTGCCAGACGTGCGGCGCCGTGCCTTCGGAAAGCGAGCATCGCGGTCGCTATTGAATCATCGGAGCAACCTCACATGAACATGGGCATCATCGTCGGCGGCGGGCCGGCGCCGGGGATCAACGGGGTCATCGGCGCGGCCACCATCGAGGCGATCAACAACGGCATCGACGTGCTGGGCTTCTACGACGGCTTCTCGCACCTGGCGGCGGCCTCGTTCGACCCCGCCCGCCACGTGCGCAAGCTCACCATCGCCGAGACCGGACGCATCCACTTCGAGGGCGGGTCGATCCTGCGGACGGCGCGGACGAATCTGCTCAATCCCAACAAGCTCAGCGAGTCGGTGCGTGTCGAGCCGGATGCTCAGAAGACCGAGCGCGTCTTCGAGCGGCTGCGCTCGCTGGACGTCTCGCTCCTGCTGACCATCGGAGGCGACGACACGGCGCTGTCCGCCCGTTTCGTGACCGAGCGAGCCGGCGGCACGATCCGCGTGGCCCACGTGCCCAAGACGATCGACAACGACCTGCCGCTCAGCGGCGACGTGCCGACGTTCGGCTACACCACCGCCCGCTCGCTGGGCACGGCCATCGTGGCCAACCTGATGGAAGACGCCCGCACCACCAGCCGCTGGTACCTGGTCGAGTCCATGGGCCGCAACGCGGGCTTTCTGGCGCTGGGCATCGGCAAGTCGGTGGGGGCGACGCTGACGCTGATTCCGGAGGAGTTTCCCGATTCGATCACGCTGTGCGATCTGGCGACCGTCATCGAGGGCGCGATCCTCAAGCGCCGCGTGATGGGCAAGCCGGACGGGGTCGCAGTGATCGCGGAAGGGCTGGCGTACAAGCTCGGCGACCCGGAGGAACTCTCGCGCGTGCTGGGGCGCGAAGTTCCGGTGGACGCGGCCGGGCATCCGCGGCTTTCCGAAGTGCCGCTGGCCCAGTTGCTGAAGGATGAAGTCTCCAAGCGGTTCAAGGCGCGGAGCGATTCGGTGACGGTGGTCGCGCATCGGCTCGGCTACGAGCTGCGCTGCGCCCGGCCGGCGTCATACGACCTGGGCTATTGCCGCGACTTGGGCCACGGCGGCGTGCGGCTGCTGCTGGATTCCAAGCACGATCTGCCGGCCGGCGTCATGGTGACGCTGCAAAGCGGGAACCTGGTGCCGGTGGCCTTCGAGGACATGGTCGACCCGCAGACCAACCGCACCCGCGTGCGCATGGTGGACGTTGACAGCTACAGCTACCGGGTGGCGCGGGCCTACATGATCCGACTGGAGCCGCGCGACCTGGAATCTCCCACGATGCTGCAGCAGCTCGCCCGCGAGGCGCAGTGCTCGCCCTTCGAGTTCCGGCAGAAGTTCGAGTGCGTCGTGCGCGCCTGCCGCCGGACGACCGGGGGGGGGCCAGACTACGAAGGGCCGGTGCTGCACGACTCGTTCGCCCAGCCGGTGTCAGCGCCGGCGCGATGACGCCTCCGCGCGCGTCACCCGCGCCGCCGGCCCCGGGGCACGTTCGCGGCCGCGGCGCGCCTCAGGTCACCCGGACGGAGGACGCTCGTGGCGAGCGCCGCCTGCCGGCGACGGGCTTATCGCTCCTGGCTACTCGTCACTTTCCAGGGACTTCAGTTTCTCCCGCAGCGTCTTGCGGTCGATCCCGAGCAGTTCCGCGGCCCGCGTCTTGTTGCCCTGGACGGCATCGAGCACGAAGCGGATGTGGTCCATTTCGACTTCGGCCAGCGTGGTGATCCGGCGCGGCGGGGCGGCTGCGGTGAATCGCATCAGCGCCGGCAGATCGTGTACGTCGATGGTGTCTGAATCGGCCATCACCACCATCCGGTGGACGACGTTCTCCAGCTCGCGCACGTTGCCGGGCCAGTTGTGCCCGCGCAGCGCCTCGACGGCGGCGGGCGTGAACTGCGGGGGGGGCTTGTCCTGCTGCCGGGCGAAGCCGGCGGCGAAACGGTGCAACAGCGGCAGCACGTCGTCCCCGCGTTCGCGCAGGGGCGGCAGCTCGATGGTGACGATGTTGAGGCGGAAGAAGAGGTCGTCGCGGAACAGGCCCTTTTTCACCAGCGCCGGCAGTTCCTTGTTGGTGGCGGCGATGATGCGCACGTCCACCTCGCGCGGCCGGGCAGCGCCGACCATCTGCACCTGCCGGTCTTCGATGACGCGCAGGAGCTTTGCCTGCATGGGCATGGTGAGCTCCGCGATCTCATCGAGGAAGATCGTGCCGTGGTCCGCGGTGATGAAGAAACCCGCCCGCGTGGTGACGGCTCCGGTGAACGCCCCCTTCACGTGTCCGAAGAGTTCGCTTTCGACCAGTCCCTCCGGGATGCCGGCGCAGTTGACCGGCACGAAGGGCGCCGCCGCGCGGGCGCCGTGATAGTGGATGGCCCGCGAGACCAGTTCCTTGCCGGTGCCGCTCTCGCCGGTCACCAGCACGGTGGCGTCGGAGGAGGCCGCCTTGGCGATGGCGCGAAAGACCTTCCGCATCGGCGGAGAGTCGCCGACGATGCCGAACTGCTCGCCGAGCTTCTGGTCGAACTCCGCCAGGGCGGCGCGGCGGAGGCGCACCTTCTCCAGCGCGCTGCGCACGGCCGCCAGAAGCTCCTCGTCGGTGAACGGTTTGGGCAGGTAATCCTCCGCGCCTTCCTTGACCGCGGAGACGGCGCTTTCGATGGAGGCGTAGCCGGTGATCATGATGACCGCGGTGAACTCGAAGTGGGCGTGGACGTGGCGGATCAGGTCCAGGCCGGTGGCCCTGGGCATGCGCAGATCGGTGATGACCAGGTCGATGGGCGCGGTTTCCAGCATCCGCACGGCCTCGGCCACGCCGGAGGTGGCGTAGACGGCGAACCCGTGTGTGGAGAGCGTGCGTTGCAGCACTTCGCGGGCGTCGGCCGAGTCGTCCACGACCAGGATGCGTTCGCCGCGCTCGGTCATGGCGGCGGCTCCGGTCCGCGGCCGGCCCCGGGGAACCGGACAGTCATTTCGGTGCCCTCGCCGGGCGTGCTTTGAACGGTGATCGTGCCGCCGTGGGCCGTTACGATCCCGTGGACGACGCTCAATCCCAGCCCCGTGCCTTCGCCGACGTCTTTGGTGGTGTAGAACGGCGTGAAGAGGTTGGCCTGGGCCTGCTCGTCCATGCCGACGCCGGTGTCCGTCACCGTCAGGATCACGTCGCCGCCCTGGCCGGCGATCGACACGGTCAACACCCCCCCCCGGGGCATCGCCTGGACGGCGTTGATGGCCAGGTTCAGCACCACCTGCCGCAACTGCACGCCGTCGCCGCGGATCGCCGGCGCCGCCGCCTCGCTGGAGCGCACGATGCGGACGCCGGCGGCGGCGCAGCGGGCCTCCACCATCGACAGCGCCTCGCCCACCACCCGTTGCACGTCCACCTCGGCGGTCTTCATCGGCTCCGGCCGGGCGAACAGAATGAGCTTGCGCACGATCTCGCGGGCGTGCAGAGACGCGGTGACGATCTTGTCGATGTCCTTTCGCTGCCCCTCGGGGATGGCCGGCGAGCCGCGCAGGAGCTGGGCAAAGCCGAGGATGCCGCCCAGCGGTTCGTTGATCTCGTGGGCGATGCCGGCCGCGAGCTGGCCGATCAGCGACAACCGGTCCGCATGCCGCAACCGCACTTCCAACTGCTCACGCTGCCGCCGCAGCTCACTGCGCTCGACGGACTGGGCGATCTGGCCGGCGATGCCGTCGATCAGGCTGCGCTCTTCGGGCAGGAAGGGGCTGGTGACGAACTCCGGCCGGTGGCTGCGGTACGCGACCTCCACCCGCCCGCAGGGCTTTCCCCCGATGACGATGGGCGCCTCCATGCGATGGGCCGCGCCGGCGACCGGCCCGGTCTCGTACACCCGCCCGCGCAGCTCGATGCGGGCGACGGCCGACTCAGGATACTGCCAGGCCGCCGGCAACCGCTCGACGATGCGCTGCAGCCGCGCTTCCTCCGGTTGGTCCGTGTCCGCATTGATCTGCGAGATCTGGTACAGACAGCCCAGTTCCTTGACCCGTTCGCGCAGCGACGCCTGGGCGCGGCGGTCGGCGATGGCCAGCGCCAGCGTCTGGGCGACCGACTCGAACAGCTCGATGCTCTCGGCGCTGAAGAAGTCCGCTGCCGCGCTGCCCAGCAGCAGCGTGCCCCGGTCGGCCGTGTTGAGGTCGAACGGCACGATCAGCACCGACCGCATGGACGCCAGGTCCGCCCCGCCGGCTTCGACGGAGATGTCCAGTGCCCGCAGGACACCGGTGAGGTCGCCGGTCCAGAAGCTGCCGTGCCGCGTCATGCAGGGGGCGGCGCGGTCCAGCTCGCCGCGCGACACCGCCTCGACGAGCCGGCCCACGGCGGCGCACTCGTGGGCGCCCTGCGGGTCGTAGCCGAACCGTTCCGGCGGGCCGGCCTCGGCCGCCCATCGAAACGTGAAGTCCGGGTTCTGCAGCCACACGTCGAGCCGGTCGCAGCGGCTGAAGTGCAGAAGGATGCGCGATACGTCGCGCAGAAACTCGAACCGCCGCGAGCCGAGGTTCGCCAGGTGCAGAATGGTCCGCGACAGCGCGATGAAATCACGCGGCAGCGGTTCGGAGGCGACGAGGCTGTCCGGCTGGGTCGGCACGGTGTGGGTCCCGGATCCCGGCGGCCTGCGCCCGCCTCCCGGTATAAGGAAACACCCTTCGGGCCAGGCGGGCGGCCGCCGGGGTGAACTCCAAGGTCACGACGAAAGGTCACTTTACCACAGCGCAGCACTGGGTGGGAGTCGCGAATGGCACGGATTCGCAACGGTGGAACGGTGGAACGATGGCGTCACCGGCCGCGGGCGACGCCCTCGGCCACGAACGTCCCGCTGACCCGGCCGGCTTCCGTGTCGAACTCGAACGAGCCGGCGAGGACGGCGTCGCAGGGCGCTTCCAGCAAGAAAGACTTGAGCCGCAACGTGCCGCCGGTCGCGGGCAGCGTGCGCTGGCAAAAGTCGTACTCATAATCAACGGGCACGTCTTCGCAGTCGTACTCCATCGTATCCGTCGCCTGGATGAGCGCCGCGCGGGCGGAGGTCAGGCGAACGCCGTCGAGCGTCAGGTGCAGGATCACGTTGTTGCCGCCGGCCGTGGGCTCGTAGGCCGGCTCCATGCGGATTTCGATCAGATTCGACGCCGAGCCGATGAAGCGTGCCAGCGCGAATACCGGTCGCGAGGCGATCGAGGCCGCTGAACCGTTGTCAAAGACCCTTGGCGCCGAATACGAGAACTGGACCGGGAGTGTCCATAAAGGCAAAGGAGCGCGTATCCCGGCTGTACGAAACAAAGCACGATCCCGTCGGGCGGCCTCGCTGCGTCGTATGTGCCCGCTCACGCGTCCGACTCTCGCGCCAACCGAGCCCGGCCTTGGGCGATGATGTCCTCGGCCGTGAACTCCGCAAGTTGGCCGGCGCGAGCCTGCCGCACGCCCCGGCCGACTTCCCGGCGATAATAAGCCAGTACCTCCGGGCTCCATTCCCCCTCGTCCCGGCGCATTTCCTCGATGGCATGCTGGATCACCTCGTCCACGCTCGGGAATTCGCCTGATCGGACTTTGGATTCGAGGAACGTGTGCAGCTCCGGGGTGAGGTTGAGCGTGACTGTCTTCATCGCGATAGGACTCCGCCGGTCCTGACACTATAGCAGCGATGCGGGCGGCGGTTCAACGGCTATCCGCACGCCGCGCCGGCCGGACAGACCCGGCGGGGGGTCCCTCACTGCTCGTACAGAATCCTCCGGCGATGCGGGCAGCCGGCACTTCGCGGCGGGCCCCTTGCTCTATGCCGCCGCACTCTCCCACATCGCACTGATCGGCAGCGCGTGCAGCCGCGGGCCGAAGGGGATCGCGTCCTGCCCCATGTAGAGGATCACGCCGCGGTGGAAACGCTTGCCGGCCAGTGCGGCCAGTTCCTTCAGGCCCTTGAGGTCATCCGTGCCGAGCGTCGCGCCGGCCTTCACCTCGATGCCGACGATCCGCCCCGCGCGGTCCTCCAGCACGACGTCCACCTCGCGGCCGGCGTGCGTGCGGAAGTGGAAGAGCTCCGGCTGAGTCCGGCTCCAGGTCGCCTGCTTGTACAGTTCCATGACGACGAAGTTCTCCACCAGCGGACCGCGCTGCATCGGATCGCGGGCGAGCCGCCGCCCGCTCGTTCCCAGAAGGTGCGCCAGCAGCCCGGAATCGTTGAGGTAGAGCTTGGGCGACTTGACCAGCCGTTTGCCCAGATTGCTCGACCACGCCGGCAGGGTGTGAACCAGGAACGTCATCTCCAGCAGGGCGAAGTAGCGCTTGAGCGTCGTCTGCGGCGCCGACAGATCGCGGGCGACGTCGGCGAAGTTGAGCAGCGACCCGGCCCGGGCCGCCAGCAGCTTCAACAGGCGCGGCAGTTCCGTCAGCCGTTCGATGCCGGCCAGGTCGCGGACGTCGCGCTGGAGGATCGTTGAGACGTAGGCACGGAACCAGTCCGGCCGGCGCGCGGCGCTGCGGGTCGTGCAGATTTCGGGATAGCCGCCGCGCCGCACGCGATCCATCGCCTGTCGAGCATCAAGCGGCGCGGAAGCCCCCGGCGGCGCCGCTCTGGCGAAGAGCCCATCGACAAAGGTCTCGCGGACGCCGTCGATCTCCCCCTGCGAAAAAGGCCACAGCGTCACGATCTGCATCCTGCCCGCGAGCGACTCGGAGACTCTCGGCACCAGCAGCACGTTGGCGGAGCCGGTCAGCAGGAACCGTCCCGGCCGGCGGCGGCGGTCCACGTCGCGTTTGATGGCGGGAAAAAGCCCGGGCGCCTTCTGCACTTCGTCGATGACGAGCAGCCCCTTTGACGCTTCGACCAGTCCCTGTGCGTCGGCCGCCGCGGCCGCCAGCGTCCCCGCGTCGTCGAGGGTCAGATACGTCGCGCCTGTGCGGCTGTCCGCGACGGCCCGGACCAGCGTGCTCTTGCCGGTCTGGCGGGCGCCTTGGACCAGCACCACCGGCGTGTCCTTGAGGCTGCGCCGGACCTGCTCGGTCATCCTGCGTTCGATCATGGCGGGAGGGTAGGCGCCCGGTCCTGGAAAATCAACCACTGAGTGGATGAAATTCATCCACTGGATGGATGATTTTCAATCGGCGGCCGGACGCGGCGGGGCCGCGGGCCGTCGCCCCCGCGACACACGCGGACCTCCGCGTGGGGCGGCCCGTCGCGCCGCCGGCCGCGGAAAACGCCGGCGCCCCGGCTGCGCAAATCAACTACTGAATGGATGAAAATCATCCACGACGCGGATGAATTTCAACCGGCAGCTCCGGGGCGCGGCGCCGCCAGCATCCTGTGCGGCGCCGGCCATCCCGGGCCGCGGGCGGCCCCGGGCCGGGACCGATCACGGCCGGGACGCCCGGCGCGGCGTCCGGGCCGTGCAACCGGCGGCCCGTGTCGCCGGGTCCCATGCCGGCCTGGTCACCGCGGGGTCCCCCGAGCCGGCGTCCGCTCGGTGCAGGCCGGGACCGGGAACGCTATACTGCCGCCGATGAACCGGAGGCGGCGCAGCGCCTCGACCCGGCAGACCCGGAGCGGAACTCCCGCCGTGAATGGCGTGGATCGGGGTTCCGCTCCGCAGTCCCGCCCGCCATGAATGGCGGGGCTCAGGCGGGCGGGTCCAGGCGCGCGATGCGCCTTTTTCGAGTGCTGGAAGAGGGTTCGCCCGACGGCGGACGCGAACGACGATGCCCATCACTATCTACAACACCCTGACCCGGACCAAGGAACCCTTCGAGCCGCTGGTGGCCGGCAAGGTCGGCATCTACCTGTGCGGGCCGACGGTGTACAAGCCGTCGCACATCGGGCACGCGGTGGGGCCCATCATCTTCGACGCGGTCAAGCGCTATCTGACCTTCCGCGGCTACCAGGTCACCTGGGTGGTCAACGTCACCGACGTGGACGATAAGCTGATCGACGAGGCCAGGGGGCAAAAGACGACCATCCGCGAGCTGGCCGCCCGGGTCGAGGCCGACTACCTCGACGCCATGAAGAAGCTCCACGTCGACGGCATCGACGTTATGCCGCGGGCGTCCGAGTGCATGGGCGACATCATCGGCGTGATCCGCACGCTGGTGGACAAGGGCGCGGCCTACGTCGCCGACGGCGACGTCTATTTCGACGTCACCTCCGACCCGGACTACGGGAAGCTCTCCAACCGCTCGATCGAGGACCAGGCTGGCCAGCGCGCGCTGCACGGCGGCCAGAAGCGCAACCCGAACGACTTCGCCCTGTGGAAAGCGGCCAAGCCGGGCGAGCCGGAGGAGGTGAAGTTCGACTCGCCCTGGGGCAAGGGCCGTCCCGGCTGGCACATCGAGTGCTCGGCCATGTCGATGAAGGTGTTCGGCCCCTCGCTGGACATCCACGGGGGGGGGATGGACCTGATCTTCCCCCACCATGAAAACGAGATCGCCCAGTCCGAGTCCGCCAACGACGCCCCCTTCGCCAAGTACTGGATGCACAACGGCCTGACCCGCTTCAACACCAAGAAGGTCAGCAAGTCCGACACCGACCCGGAAGCGGTGCGGGCGCTCAAGCGCATGACGCTGCACAACCTGCTGGCGGAGTTCTCGCCGGAACTGATCCGCTTCTTCGTGCTCAGCACGCATTACCGCCGGCCGATCGAGTTCTCGGATGAGGAGCTGGCGGGAAAAAAGAAGGGGCTGGACACGTTTTACCGGCTCTTCGAGCGGGTGGAGCGGATCACGGGACAGTCGGCGTACGCCGCCGCGGACAAAGCACAACTCGCCAAACCGAGCCGCGACGCCTCCGAACCGAGCCGCGACCGTGAGGGAGCGGGTTCCGGCACCCGTTTGGACCCCGTCGCGGACTTCATCCGCGCCATGGACGACGACTTCAACACGGCGGCTGCGATCGCCACGCTGTTCGACGCCGCATCCGAAGTCAACGCGACCATCGAACGCGAAAAGTGGGAGAAAGCGGCTGATGACGGCGCGAAGGCGATCCTGCTCCAGATGACCGGCGGTGTTATTCGCCTCGCCCGCTTGCTTGGCCTCTTCCTCGAACCCGCGTCGGCCCACTCCGGCGGCGGCGATGACATGGTTGATTCCGTGATGCGGATACTCATCGACCTGCGCGCCCATTGCCGCAAGAAGAAGGATTTCGAAGCCGCCGACCTGATCCGCAACCGCCTGACCGAACTGGGCATCACGCTTGAGGACCGGGCCGACGGGACGGGGTGGCGGAAGGGGTAGGAGTTTCAAGCCTCTGGCGCCAGCTCATCCAACGGTACAGTGTTTCGCAATAGTTCTAAAGCCGTTACATCTGCCAGTGTGGCGCTTCGTCCAAGGTAGCGTATGGCCCGCGACCGGTCGTTTCTGCTGAGCCGATAGGCGGTCCCATAGATCGCAAGATCGCGCCTCGCTTGCTCCTCTTTGATGAAATGCGCAATGATCTCCATGTTGCTCTTCAAGTAGCCAAAGCCGAGAAATACAACACACTCCGCACCCGCAAATGCTCGTGCCAAGCTGAAACTCACCGAGCGAGCGTGATCTTCTTCCTGTTCCCAAAAGAGCTTAATGCTCTCGGCGGCCATTGAAACATCGAAGAAGTTGGCAGGCGGAGCAAATGGTCGCGACTGTTTGGTGGCCGCCCGCCCGGCAGGATCGTACACCCCAAGTGAACCATGGGGATGCACGATGCTGAGTTGCAAGACGGCCGCCCACGCGTTGTTCTCGTGAATATTGTATGACCGGCTCACGGCTTGAGTAAAGTAGTGTTCGAGGCAGCGATCATAGTTAAAGATGATGAATGCCAGGTTGTGATTTGCAAGTTGATCTGGCCTTGCCTTAATCCAGGAACTCCACAGGTACCTGAGCCAGTGTTCCTCAATTGTTGCGTACAATCGGTCGTGAATCTCGGCTTGAGCGAGGGCCGTCGCAAGCAGGATCTTCCCGCAATCCAAGTAATCGGGCCGGTCCTTGAGGAAATCATCAATTGACGGAGCTGCCGACTCACGCAAGCTCTTTGCAAACTCTGCATAAGCATGCCGTCGAAGGTGGGGGCGCGGATCTTGCCTATCCGAACCGTCTGGCTCGGGTGGCGTCACTTCGTTGGCGACGATTCGCCGGATTAGTTCTTCACCAGTCGGAAACCCGTATGGAACGCTTGCCCCTGCACCAATGACGAAAACGGTCTTCTTCTTGAACATGGCTCTGTGTCAGTACGGATGCCTAGGATCCTCCAGCAGTTCCGCCACGCGCTCCGACGTCAACCGGACGCTGGGACCGCACCAATGGTAGCTTGACGCGGTCCGCCGGGACCGCGGCGACTGGTAGACATTCCGGGCACGTGAGCGTGACTCGCGCCCCCTCCGGAAGCGATGCGCCGTCCTCCCGGACCACCACCGCGTTGTGAACTCCGCCTGAAACGGTCATACGAGCATTCTCTGCCGTCCGGCCGCGAGAATCAAGTTCGTCGGCCGAGGTCGGCGCGTGGATGCCCTAAGCGAGATCCTGATCGACCTGCGCGCCCATTGCCGCAAGAAGAAGGACTTCGAGGCCGCAGACCTGATTCGCAATCGGCTGACCGAACTGGGCATCACGCTGGAAGACCGCCCCGACGGGACGGTCTGGCGGAAGGGTTAGAGTCCGGCGCGCCGGCCGCCCCGAAGGGGCCTTAACATGTCAGCCCAGGGCAACGCCCTGGGTTGCGAAGGCCCGATGCGAGTGGTCTCCTTCACCCCTGCCAAGTCAGGGTTCGAAGAGGTCTACCTGCGCGCCGGGGTGAAGCAGGTGGATTGAAGACGCTCGAAGGCGTCCCGCGCCAGCCACATGGCGTGGCAGGTCATCAGCGCCCGCTCGAGGCGGGCCTCCATGTCGCGAATCTCCCGGATGTGCTTGGGGGACCGCCGGGCGGTGGTGGCACGAGCGGCGTCAAACGTGCAGCCGCGCTCGAATGAGCCGGTCGGACGGGGATTGAACACGTGGCGAGCCCCGGCCGCGTGGCGCCGCTTGGCGACGTATCTCGCGGCGGCGTAGCGGGCTTGCAGCGGGCGGGCGGTAGCAGGGGTGAGTCCGGCGTCAGTCGTGCGTGATGCGGCTGGCGTCCTCGGTCAGGGGAGGCGTCAACCAGCGACGCAACCCCGCGCGGTATGCAACCGTCCGGGCGGATCGATGACCCCCGCCCTTTTTTTGCGCGAACTGCGAAACGGGGGCGGTCGTAAGGTACAACAGCGTTGAACGCCTCATGGGTGGCAGGGGTCGCGCTGCGCTCGGTCTCTGCGCCCAGACCGGTCTCTGAGTGGGAGGACACCGCCATGAAAAGTGCTCTGTCGCCGCAAGTCATTCTGAAAGGGCTAGTTACGGTTCTGTGTTTCCTCGGATGGCGGACAGCGTCGGCCTCCGGCCAGGACGCGTACGCGGTCGCTCACCTGGGCCGGCTGAACGGATTCACCGCTACGCCGACGGACATGAATGACGACCGGGTGGTCGTGGGCTATGCCCGAGTGGACGGAGTGAATCGCGCGTTTTCCTGGACCGGACAATCCGGCATGGTCGACCTGGGCACGCTGGGCGGCACCCGGAGCGAGGCACATGCCGTCAACAATGCCGGGCAGATCGTCGGTTGGTCCAGAGATGAGACAGAGCAGAGCGTCGCGGTCCTTTGGGAAGACGGGCGTATCGTCAATCTCAACGATCTGCTCCAGCGCCGCAACCCCGAGTGGCGACTCCAGGAGGCGGCGGACATCAATGATCGCGGTGTCGTGGTCGGCACGGGCCTCGTGATGTTGGACGGGCAATGGCGCCGGCGAGGCTTCGTGATGAAGCTCTCACTGCCTCGACGGATATCGCCTCTGCCGCCCCCCGAGAACGGACGCGAGTCCAGGGCCCTGGCCATCAACAGGCATGGGCAGGTCGTCGGCGCGTCGGACAACTATGCGGTTATCTGGAAGGATGGCGAGGCCCGCAAGTTGGCATGGATGAGCGTGTATCTGTACGCGATGGACATCAACGATCTCGGGCAAGTTGCCGGAAGCAGGGTGGTGGGGTTCAACGGTCCATTCGCGTTTTTCTGGAGCGAGGAATCCGGATTGGTCGACCTGGGCACGCTCGGCGGGAATACGAGCGAGGCGCGGGTCATCGACAATGACGGCCGAGTGTTCGGCACCAGCAGGCTTTCGGATGGCAGCACCGCCGCATTCGTCTGGCGCGATGGTCAGATGACCGATCTCAATGACGAGGTGCCGGCCCGCGCACACGTCTCGCTGACGTCGGGCCAAGGCGTCAACCGGAAGGGCAACTTCATCGCCCTCGGCCGCCCCGTACCTCAGGACGGCGACAATAACGTGGTTGACGCCTACCTTGCCACTCCGCTGTGCAACAACATCACGGGGCTCGACGTACGCTGCTGGCAGGGGGACGCGCTGCAGGCGACGCTTAAATCGCGTCTGCCGGTCGGGTCCGTCGTCGGCTTTGAGATTCAGCCCGGCGAAGCGCGACAGGCGGCCGTCGATGCCCGCGGCCGTGCCACGGTGGAATGGAAACAGAAAAGCAACTTGCAGAAAGTGTGTCTGGTCGGGTGCCAAGGGGTCTGCGGCGAAGCGGAGTGCTTCCCCGAGCCCCAGGCGTACATCGTTGCCGACCTGGGTTCCGTACCGGACGGCATTACGAGCTTTCCTTATGCCCTGAATAACGATGGAACAATCGTCGGCGTCGCGGCCAACCGCTTCGGCGTCGAACGCGCCGTCGTCTGGCAGGGTGGCTGGCCCACCGATCTCGGCACGCTCGGCGGGAGGGAGAGCCGAGCCGTGGGCGTGAACGAAGCCGGGCTGATCGTAGGCGCGTCCTACGACCTGGAGGGGCGTTATCGACCCGTCGTGTGGAAAGAGGGGCGCATGCGCGACATCGGGACGCTGGGCGGGCGCGATGGCTCCGCCTACGCCGTCAACCAGATCGGCCAGATTGTCGGGCGGTCAAACAACATCGAGGGCGCCACGATTGCCACCCTGTGGACGAACGAGACGCCGCAGAATCTCGGCACACTCGGCGGACGCTACAGCACCGCGACGGCCATCAATGACTCGGGGGATGTCGTCGGGTACGCAGCCAACGAGTCGGACGACTCGAATGCGTTCTTCTGGCGGGAAGGCGAGGGCATGAGAAACCTCGGGACGCTTGGTGGACTCAGAAGCTACAGCTACGGGATGAATAACTCAGGTCACGTCGTCGGATGGGCGAATACGGAACAGCCATCCGTAGAACACGCGTTCCTGTGGACCGAACGTGACGGCATGCGGGATCTTGGAGTGCTGGTCGAAGGTAAGGAGAGCCGTGCACACGACATTAACGATGCATCACAAATCGTCGGATCAGCCGACGTGGAAGCCGAGCGTATCCAACACGCCGTTCTGTGGGAAAACGGCGAGCTGATCGACCTCAATGACCTCGTCCCGGCCACCTGCGCCTGGGAGTACCTCCGCATCGCGTGGGCCATCAACGAACGGGGCGACATCATCGGCGACGGCATGCGCGACGACTTCGATCGCAACACAGGTTTCCTCATGACCAAGGCGTTCTGCGGTGACGTTCGGCGTTTCACGGTCAAGTGCGGCCGGAACGGGAAACTGACGGCCTCACTGCAGACCACCTACCGTCGCGGCACGATCCTGACACTTTCCACCGACGGCCAGGATCCGCAGTGCGTCACCATCGACGCGGTGGGACGCGGCAAGGCGAAATGGACGGTCGAGCCCGGGGAGCATCAGATTTGCGTTGACCCGTGCCGCGACATGTGCCGGACGGCAGTGTGCCGGTGGTAACATGCTGCTTGCGTCGCCTGGAGATCATGCCCGGCCCAATCCTCCCGACCGCGGCGCCCGTGCGGCACGGAGCATTCTCTCCACATTCGCCCTGCCAAGGCGGGCTTTCAGCAATCGACATTCGCAACGCACCGAACGTCGGGCGTCACCGCCCCGCCGCGGCCAAACCGCGCCGCTTGACGGCCAGGTTGGCGATCAACTGGTCGTACGAGTCGGCGAAGAGTCTGACGCCGTCGGCCAGCAGAGCGTCCGTAACGGCGTCGAGGTCCACGCCAGCGGCGCTCAGGGTCTGCACCGTCGCCCGGGCCAACGGCAGGCCGGCTTCGATGGTGAGTTCCGCCCGGCCGTGGTCGAGCGTCGCTTCGATGGTGTTGGGCGGCATGGTGTTGACGGTGTGCGGCCCGATCAGCGGATCGACGTAGAGCGTGTCGGGGTAGGCCGGGTTCTTGGTGCTGGTGCTGGCCCACAGCGGTCTTTGCACCTGGGCGCCCCGTGCGGCCAGGGTGCGGAAAGCGTCGCCGCGTTGGAAGACGTCCTTGAAGGCGTCATACGCCAGCACCGCGTTCGCGACCGCCGCCCTGCCCTTGAGCGCCTCCAGCTTCGCCCGGTCGCCGCCGGCGGCGATCATTCCGTCGAGAACTCTGTCGACGGACGTATCCAGCCGGCTGACGAAAAACGAGGCTACGGACGCGACCGCGGCCACGTTCCCGCCCGCGCCGGCAAGGCGATGAAGGCCCGCCAGGTAGGCGTCCACGACGCGGCGGTACACGTCGATCGAGAAGATGAGCGTGATGTTGACGTTGACGCCCGCGCCGATCAGCGTCTGAACGGCCGGGATCCCCTCGGGCGTGGCGGGCACCTTGATCATCAGATTCGGCCGGTCCACCTCGGCGAATAACCGTCGGGCCTCCTCGACCGTGCCTTGGGTGTCGTGAGCCAGGTGCGGGTTGACCTCCAGGCTGATGAAGCCATCGGCCCCGCCGGTGCGGTCGTAGACGGGCCGCAGCGCGTCCGCCGCGTCGCGGATGTCGGGCAGGACCAGACCCTCGTAGATACGCTGGTCGGGCAGGTCGTCGGCCAGCAGCCGCGTGAACAGGGCGTCGTACTCCGACCCGCCGGTGATGGCTTTCATGAAGATGGTCGGGTTCGACGTCACGCCGGTGATGCCGTCGCGGATCATGCGGGCCAGTTCGCCGGAATCGAGTGCCGCCCGGCTGAGATGGTCGCACCAGACGGATTGGCCCAGGGCGCTGAGCTTCTGGATGACGTTGGGCATGGCGCTGGGCAGACTACAAAGCCTGTGGGCGTGTTTCAATGCCGCTCGTTGGGGTTCAGGCATGCGCATGGGCTGCACGGACTTCATGGACTTCATGGACTTCATGGACTGGATGGACTGGATGGACCCGCGCTGCGCCTGGGTGCGGGCGGGGTGTCCGCGCTGACGCGGCGGGCGCGGCGCCTGGGTGCGCGGCGGTGGTCGGCGCTGGCGCGGCGGGCGCGGCGCCT
>QZJT01000047.1 GCA_003597935.1 Phycisphaerales bacterium
TGGATGGACTGGATGGACTGGATGGACCGAAGGGACTGGATAGACGGGATAGAGGCGGTGGGGGCCTTGGAGGGCCGCGGCGCTGGGGACGAGGCGACCGCCCTCGCCGGGCTTACCGGACGGGCGGCCGGACGCGAAGCGCGGCCCGTCCGCGCGGATGGCCGGGCACTATCGGACACGCGGGACCGAGCGGCGAATCTCGGATGCGGCTTAGCCTCCACGGTTTGTTTCGAGCCGGGGCTGGGGTATAATCGGTGATTCCACCGGAATGCGGCTCGTGCGGCGACCCGTTGAAAAAAGGTCGCGGAGGGGCGAGCGGGGGGTGCCCGTGGACGCGGGCCAGTCAATATGGAGTGGATTTAAGATGCATCGCGTGAAGGGTCTAGTGGTCGTGTGTACCGGCGCCGTCGCCCTCGGATGGGCGTCGTCCGGGCGGGCCGATGAACTCCAGACGGTCGATCCATTCGAGGCGTGGGCGGAGGACGTCGGCATCAACGAGGACCTCCTCGAAGGCGGGGGCGTGTACGTGGAGCACCTCGAAGGACCTTCTTCGCTGGGCGACGGCGGTTGCGCCGAGTTCGGGCCGTTCAACGTACGCTTCGGCGGCGCCCGCCGTGGCCGGGGGAACTTCATCAGCATCGCGCGCGAGAACATCACGCTCGACACGTTCGGTCTGTGCATCGACTGCAGCAATCCCACCACCGCCGACCTCTGGTACTCGGTGTTTCAGTTCGACCCGGATCTCAACCAGTACGTCCGCATCACCGACGACATCGTCAAGCGAGTGTCGTGCAACGCCAACGAGCCGGTCTGCCCGCAGAGCGGGCGTTTCGGGCTTTCCCTCGAAAAGGATGGCCGCTACCTGCTGGCGGTGACGTGGGACGAGCAGGTCTTCAGCTATTTCCAGGATGGTGAGGGCACCTACCCGCAGCCGTTCAGCAAGGGCGAAATCGTCGGCCTGTTCACCTACAACCTGCCGCAGGGCGACCGCCCGCCGCTCCCCAGCCCGATCAACCGGACCCCGGCCAACGGCGCTCACTGGATGAGCGTGTGTTTCGACCCCGAGCCGGGTGCCTGCTGCGATGACCAGGACGCGTGCAGTATGACCACGCCGGACGAATGCGAGGGCGAGTTCACGGCCGAGGGATTCACCTGCGAGGAACTGGGCGAGATCGGCGGCTGCGCCCACGTTCCGACCGGCGCGTGCTGCTTCAGCGATTCCTGTTCGGATGACACGACCGTCTTCGAGTGCGACGCGCTGGGCGGGACTTTCCAGGGCCGCGGCTCGACCTGCCGGACGAGTTGCCCATCGGGCGCGTGTTGCGTGGGGAACCAGTGTCGCGACCTTCCCGAGGGGGCGTGTGCCTCTGCGGGGGGCAGCTATCGCGGCGACGGCACGGACTGCTCGATGGTGGGCGAGGGCAAGCCGCTGCCCAAGTGCGCCGTCGGCGCCTGCTGCTACGACGACGGATGTCTCAATCTGACGGCGAATTCGTGCGGCCTGATCGGCGGGACCTGGCAAGGCGACGGCACGAGTTGCTCCACCATCGATCCGCTCTGCCCCATCACCTGTTGCGCCCCGTTCGTGTGTGTCGAGGGCGCCACGCCGGAGCAGTGCCGGGACGACTTCGACGGCGAGGTGCTCGGGTTCGGCATCCCCTGCCGAAATCCCGATCCATGCGAGGGCCTCGTTTCCGCCCGCTGCTGTCTGCCGGACGGTCGGTGTTTCCCGCTCGGAAACAACGAGGACGGTGACGCCCGGACCGCGTGCGAGAGCTTCTTCGGCGGCACCTATGACGACCAGAAATCGTGTGACGACCCGTGCGACGAGGTCTCCTGCTGCATCGACGGCGGATGCGAGAGCCTGACACGGGAGGACTGCCTGGCCGGCGGCGGAACGCCTTACGGCAGCGCCGAGGTGTGCAACGCCCGTTGCGGCGGGGCGACGCAGGCCTGCTGCCTCTTCGACTCCTGCACCGACACGTCGGAGGCGGCGTGCAAGGCGGCCGGCGGACTGTCCGTCGACGGCGCCACCTGCGACGATGCGCCGTGTGAGGGGCTGATCTGCACGAAGCTCAAGAAGATCAAGGCCAGGTGCAAGGGCAACGGTACCCTCAAGATCACCGTCATCGCGAACGGAGGCGAGGACTTGCAGGGCTACCTGCTGACGCTGACGCTCGACGGCGGCAGTCCCATCACGGTCGCGTTCCAGAAATCCAGGAAGCTGAAGTCCACCGACTACAGGAACGTCGCCCCGGGCGACCACGAGGTCTGCGTAAAGGGATGCCCCAACCTCTGCCGCGACGTGACGTGCAACTGAGGCGCGTCCGCGACGAAGGCCGCGACGGCCTGACACACTCCCCGCCGCCGGGTCGCGCCATCGACCGGCGGCGACCTTCTTCATCGTCGGGCGGCTGCGGTTGGCGCCGCGGCAGTGCCTTTGCGTCCAACCGGCCGCTGGATATGCTGCCCGCCTATGGCGTCGGACGTCGGCGAACGGACATGGACGATCGGGCGGCTTCTGGAGTGGACGCGTGACTACCTGAACAGACACGGCGTCGATGACCCCCGCTTGTGCGCCGAGGTGCTGCTGGCCGACGCCCTGTCGATGAAGCGCATCGACCTGTACGCTCGCTTCGAGACCGCCCCGGACTCCGAGGCCACCGGCCGCTTGAAGCAGATGGTCGTGCGAGCGGCGCGGCACGAGCCGGTTGCGTACATCGTCGGTTCCAAGGAATTCTTTTCGCTGAAGTTCGCCGTCACGCCCGACGTGCTGATCCCCCGGCCGGAAACCGAGTTGCTGGTCGGAGCGGCGATCGAATACGCCCGCCATTTCATCGAAGGGCCGGCTTCGATCCTCGAGATCGGCACGGGCAGCGGCTGCATCATCGTGTCGGTCCTCAAGCACCTGCCCGCGGCCACTGCGGTCGCCACGGACGTCTCTGAGGCGGCGCTGGCGGTGGCGGCCGCCAACGCCAAGCGCCACGGTGTGGAGGCGCGGCTGCGGCTGCTGGCGTGCGACCGCCTGAACCTGCCGCCGGACGCGATCGCGGAGGGGGGGGTTGACATGATCGTCTCCAACCCCCCCTACGTCAGCGCCGCCGGCATGTCCGCGCTGCCACGGAACGTAGCCGAGCACGAGCCGCGGGCTGCGCTGACGGACGGGGCGGACGGGCTGAGCTTCTACCGGGCGCTGGCCGAGGGCGGCCCGGGTCTGCTCAAGCCCGACGGCTGGCTGGCGGTGGAGGTCGGGGCCGGCCAGGCGCCGGCCGTGATCGAGATCATCACGGCCGGGGGGGCGTTCGAGCACCTCGGCACCGACCGGGACCGCGTGGAAAAACATGAAAGAGTGGTGAGGTTCGTGAGGAGAGTTTCGAATGTCGAATAGCGAGTAACGAATTATGGAAAAAGGGGCTAAGCGGCGCGCGCCGGAAGTGAGGATTGGATCGAATCTGCTCTGTGCAATTCGTTTTTCGAGGTTCGCCATTCGCTGATCTCTCTGAAAAACAACTTCCTATGAGTAAGCGTATCCACAACCGGCCCGAGGCCAACCGGACGCCGCTGGCCCCGGCCGGGCAGGAAGCGTCCTCAGACGGCCGGCCGGCGGCTCAAACGTCACCGTGGGAGGCGACGCCCGCGGCGCCGCCGGACACGGGCGACCGCGGCCCGGGCCGGCCAAAGAGTCTGTATGAAAACGTGATCCGCCAGTTCGACCGGGCGGCGGACCTCATCAAACTCGACCCCGACGTGCGGGCGATCCTCTCGCGCACCGAAAACGAGATCGTGGTCCACTTCCCGGTTCGGATGAACGACGGCCACGTCGAGATGTTCACCGGCTACCGCGTGCAGCACAACGACGCCCTGGGTCCGTTCAAGGGCGGGCTGCGTTACCATCCATCCGTGGACATCGACGAGGTGCGGGCGCTGGCGTCATGGATGACGTGGAAGTCGGCCCTGGTCGGCATCCCCTTCGGCGGGGCCAAGGGCGGCATCCAGATCGATCCGTCGAAATACAGCCTTGCGGAGATCGAGCGCATCAGCCGCCGCTTCGCTTTCGCCCTGGGCAGCAACATCGGCCCGGAATGGGACATCCCGGCCCCGGACGTCAACACCAACGCTCAGATCATGGCGTGGATTCTCGATACCTATCAATCCACCATCCCGCCGCAGGAGCGTCACCGCCATCTGCACGTCATCACCGGCAAGCCGGTGGAAGCGGGCGGCAGCGTCGGCCGTGACAAGGCCACCGGCCAGGGCGTGGCGTTCGCGATTCAGAAATGGGCCGAGTGGCGCGGGCTGGACCTCAGCAAGCTGACGTTCATGGTGCAGGGCTTCGGCAACGTGGGCTCGTGGACGGCACGCCTGCTGGTGAAGATGGGGGCGAAGCTGATCGCGGTCGAGGACGTGTCCGGAGGCACGCGGAACCCGGACGGCATCGACCCGGACGACCTGCTGGCGTACATGCGCTCGCACGCGTCGATCATGAAGTACCCGCGCGGGCAGTTCGTCGACCACATCATGCTGATGAAGACCGAGGCGGACATCTTCGTGCCGGCGGCGCTGGAGAACCAGATCACCGCGCAGACGGCGCCGTGGCTGCGCGTCAAGCTGGTGGCCGAAGGCGCCAACGGCCCCACCGATCCCGACGGCGACGCCGTGCTGCATGAGCGCGGCATCGATCTGATCCCTGACATCCTCTGCAACGCGGGAGGCGTCATCGTCAGCTATTTCGAATGGCTGCAGAACAAGCGCAGCGAGGCGTGGGACCTGCGGGAAGTGGATGAGAAACTGTGGAAGCTGCTGTCCAACGCCTTCGACCGCGTGCGCGAGAAGGCGGCCAAGCTGAACACCGACTGGCGCACGGCCGCGTACGCGCTGGCGCTGTCGCGACTGGAACGCGTCTACAAGGAACGGGGAATCTTCCCGTAGCCGGGCTCCATCACCGTGCGCGATCGTCCGGCGCGTGCGAGCCGCGGGCTCGTGCCTGCTGGCGCGCAGGTCAGCCCGCGGGGAGTCGCCGGCGTGGTTGCGGCCACGGGTCGCGCACGGTGACTCAGGGCGGCGCGAAAACGTTGAACAGCGCGCCGACGTCCCTCACGTCCACGTCCAGGTCGCCGTCGAGGTCGGCGGCGGCGAAGTCGTCCGGGTGGCATCCCTGCGGCGGAGTCTCCACGCTCGGCCCGCCGATGCAGGGGGCGACGCGCTTGTAGTCGTCCAGATCGATGTCGCAGTCGCCGTCCAGGTCGCCGGGCCTGGGCACGCCCACGCCGGTCACCTCCAGCGTCACGTCGTTGGCGTTGTAGTGGACGCCGAACGCGTAGCCACAGGGCGGGATGACGCGGTCAAACTCACCGCTGTGCGAGCCGTAGGTCATCACCGTGAACATGTCGCCCACCTGCGGCTCGAAGCCGTCGATCAGCAGGATCTCCATCGTCCCGCCCAGCGCCGCGTCGCCGGTGACGACGAAGACGTCGTGCTCAACGTCGGGCACCAGGCCGCCCAGCTCGATTTCCAGCGCGCCCTCTGGCTGCTGAACGTAGTCGCCCTCGATCGTAAGCGTGCCGGCGGAGCTGCCTGGGGCGAACGTGGCCCCGCTCCGCGTGCGCGGTGTGCTGACGCTGCCATCGCCCTCGACGCGCGTTCCCGCGGCGAACACCGGGTCCTGGTCGAAGAACGCCACCGACTGCCCCTCCAGGATCAGCCGCCCGGAGGACGTCTGCACAAACGACATTGTAAAGCGCAGCGACCCTTCCGAGGCGACCCTCACCGTCCCCCCCGTGTTGAAGAACCGGACGCGGATGGTCGAGTTGAACGGTGCGTTCAGATCACCGGAGTTACTGAACAGTTCGTCGGCCGTCCCAGTGATTCCCTGCACACCGACAATCACTAGTGCGCGGTTGTCGACCTCGGCGGAATTGCTCATGGTCAGACCGTTGACGACCACTTCACCGTCATTCTCAAAGCGCCGGGTGTCCAGGAACGCACCCACGACCGCCGCATCACTGGCGCGGTTCACCAGCCTTCCGGCGCCGCGCGCGGTGGTGAACCAGCGAAATACTCTCGTCACGACCAGCGTGCCGCCGCCTTCGATCGCACCGCCCCCGATGGGCCCGATATGGAAGTTTTCCGCGTTGACGACGCTGTTCACACTGCATACGCCCTCGAAGTCGACGTGTACTTCCCCGTCACCGGTCAATTCGGTGCCCCCGTCCCAGTGGTACGTTCCGCCGGAAAAACGGGTCCGCCCGCCGTCCAGCGTATTGAACGTGCCGCTGCTGCGTCCGCCAGCCTCGATGTCCAAGCTGCCCGGTTCGCCGACCGCCACCATGGCTTCGCCGCCGTCATTGTGGAACTCAATGCCGTCCTCGGTGCTGACAAGACCCCGTACCGAGAAAAAACCCCGGTTCCGGAGAACCCCGAACCTGCCCTCAGGGGTCCGACGGAAGTTGGCATTCCCGGCTAAAAGCTGTGCACCGGCTTCGTTCACAAACTCGGAGGCGTCGTGCTGCCACGTTGTGTTCTCTCCCAGCGTTCCGATACCGGCATTGACCAGATCATGCCCCACTAGCGTAATGAGGGCCCCCGGGTTGGTCTCAAGGGTGTTTTCCGCGCGTGTGTCGCCGTGCCGCATGACGCCCCCAACCAGGTTCAGGTTGCCCAGGACGCGAAGCGTGCCCACGAACCCGCCATCCACGGCGCCATTCGCGAGTTCGAAGTTCTGAACCGGCACGTCACTACCCAGAATGCTCAGGATTCCACTGACGAGTCGAACATTTCCCTTCCCTATTGACCGGGCGCCCTCGGCGAACACATACGATGGCGACGCGAGGTCGACGGTCCCATCTTGCGCGATGCTGAACAGACCGTTGCTCGTCCCCCCGCCCGAGATGCGCATGTCTCCACTCTGGAGGTTGACCACGCCGCTCTGTTTGTTGTTGAACTGCACGCCCGCGGGCACGATCAGCGCGTCCACACCGGAGCGCTGGTGCATGGCGCCTTCGTTTTCGATCTTCCCATCGGCGCCGGCGCCGTGGCGGAAATCGAAAATGGTCTCGACCTCGAAGTCCGCGCCCGGCGCGTTCTCCAGCACGGCGCCGTCATCCAGCGTAATGTTGCCGTGAATCCAGCGCGTGCTTCCCTCGTTGCGCAGCGTGCGCTGGCTGAGGACGTGGTCGGTGCCGATGTCGATGGTCGCGTCGCCCTGGATCGTGGTCTTGCCGGCGCCGGTCATCTTGCCCGCCTCCCAGGCGAAGTTGTCGGTCACCTGTAACTCGCCGTCGCCGGTGACCGTGCCGCCGAGGATGTTCATCTTCAGGTTCTTGACCGTGGTGGTGCCGGGGCCGTCGCCGGCGAGGACTTCGACCGTGCCGCGATCGATCGTCACCAGGCCGTCGCCGTTGAACTGAGCGTTTTCAACCTGATAGGTCTGACTCTTGAAGAGCAGATCGGTCCCCGCGGCCAGCTCGAACGTGCCGCCCGAACTCTTGCCGGAGGACACCCACAAATCGCCGCGTTCGAGCCGGAGCGTGCCGAGCTGCTCGAGCTGCGTCAGGTGAATCATGCGGCAGACGTTGGTGTCGATGATCATCTCGCCGCGGTTGGTCAGTCTCCCGGTCCCCTGCACGACGCCGAAGTCGGTGTCGGCCATGACCTCTAGCCTGGCGTTCCCGCCGACGATCCAGTCCGAGTTGCCCTGGAACTCGGCAACCTTGAACCCGCCGGTGATCTGCATCCGCTCGGCGACGACGAACTGTCCGTCATTATTCAGCACCAGCCGGCGCGCCGACGCGCCCCAGACGGCGTTGCGCGCGGTCAGCGCCGCGCCGTCGACGTTCATGTTGGAGCCGACCGCGGCTAGGTTGAGCTGCTCGGCGACCGCCTGCGCGCCGCCGGTGATCGTGCCGCCGGTCCATTCCAGATTGCGCACGTTATACCCTCCGGGTCCGTGCAGCGTCCCGCCGGCCAGCAGGTTGTTGACCACCACCACCGCGCCCTGCCCGGCCTTGATCCCGTTGGCGCTGACCCGCACCACTCCATCGCCGGTGATGTTGGTGGGGACTTGGAACGTGAACGGCTGGGCGGGGTTCACCGTGTTGAACCGCAGCACGGCGGTCTGGGCGACGCTGATGGCGCCGCGGCTTTCGCCGCCGCCTTCCAGGAACAGCGTGCCGGTCTGCACGTCGATCGTTCCGCCTTCGGCGTTCTCGAAGTAGAGGTGGCCGCCCGCGACCCGCGTCTCGCCGGGGTTGATCGTCTTGGAGAACATCCCCTTGTTGATGAAGCGCCCGGTGCCCTCGATGACCGAGGCGTTGTCGAACGTGAACGAGGCGTTGTTCTCGATGGCGCCGCCGACGAGCGCGATGTGCCCGATGTCGGTCCAGGTGACGGCCCCATGGCACACCAGCTTGCGGTCGAAGAGCACCTTGCGGCCGGAGCTGAACAGCCGCACGGTGTCGTTGGCGAACGCCTCCGATCCCTCGGGGCCGATGAGGTTGTTGCCCTGCCAGTCGAAATGACCCGTCACGGTCAGCGACCCGCCCAGCGTGAGCTGGCCGTTCAGCGTCAGTTGGTCGAGCGTAGCGGATTCCTCCACGTCCAGCGTGTGCAGGAGGATGAGGTGGCCGTTCATCAGGCTCTTGATGGCGACGGAACGGACCGGCGTCAGTCGCACCGCCGCGCCGTTTAAATCCACGTCATCAGACGGGCCCGGAAGAGGCGGGCAATTCGGCGGGGGAACCGGCTCCAGTTCCCAGTTGTTGTCCTTGAGCTGCCCACGATCACAGCACGTGAACCAGTTGTCGTTGGCGCAACCGCCGTCCCAGACGAAGCCCTGGCCCAGCGCGGAACCGGCCGCGACGGCAAGGATGGACGGGATCGCAACCCACCGCCCCCCCCGGCGACCGATCGCCGCCGCCGCCGCACGCCCACGGACGAACGTCCCCGACGTGGTCGGCGCGGGCGGGGTTTCAAATACTGCGTCTACTGCGTCAGACAAGCCATTCGTTGACATACTCGGTTCTCCTACGACGGCGCGAAGAGGTTGAACAGGTCGCGGACGTCCTTGACGTCCACGTCAAAGTCGTCGTCGAGGTCAGCCGCGATGAAGTCGTCCGGGTCGCAGCCCTGCGGTGGCACCTCTACACCCGGCCCGCCGATGCAGGGGGCGACGCGCTTGTAGTCGTCCAGGTCGATGTCGCAGTCGCCGTCCAGATCGCCGGGCCTGAGCACGCCCACGCCGGTCACTTCCAGCGTCACGTCGTTGGCGTTGTAGTGGACGGCGAACTCGTAGCCACAGGGCGGGATCACGCGGTCGAACTCACCGCTGTGGGAGCCGTAGGTCATCACGGTAAACCTGTCGCCGACCTGCGGCTCGAAGCCGTCGATCAGCAGGATCTCCATCGTCCCGCCCAGCGCCGCGTCGCCTGTAACGACGAGCACGTCGTGCTCAACGTCGGGCACCAGTCCGCCCAACTCGATTTCCATCGTGCCGCCGCGTTCCTGGACGTAGTCGCCGTCGAGCGTGAGCGCCCCGGATGACCGACCGGGCGCCGTCCGTCCGCCCGTGTTGCGAATGTTTCCGAACAGGGTGAGTCCGTTGCCGCCGATTCGCCCACCCTGGAAGCTGAGTTCGCGCGCGAATTCCAGCCGCCCGGGGCCGGCCGAGATGGCGCCGCCGACCTGTACGAAGTCGTGCGTGAATCGCAGGGTGCCGAGTCCGGGCAGTGCGATGAGACCGCCGTTGCGAAAACCGACGTCGATGGTCACGGTCGTCGCTTTGGGAACGTTCAAGACCACCGCCCCCAGGTTGTCGAACAGGGCAGAGCCTCCGTACATGATACGGTTGCGAAACGATTCCATTGTAAATACGCCCCGATTTCGGAGGACGGCGCCGTTCACAGCGCGGATGTCGCCGTCTTCCCAATCGGCCGCCGCCAGGATCTCGAGCCGTCTGCCGTCCAGGGACCTCTCTCTTTGCAGGGTCATCGATGCGCGCTCGACAATTGTGGCCCCCGATCCGCTCATGGTGCCCCCATTCCACCCGAAGCGTTGAACGATCAGGTCACCCGCCCCGCTCAAAGCTCCGGAAAACACATCGAATCGCTCCGCGGTCACGAAATCGCCAACGATGAGCGTGCCCCCGACCAGTGTGGTCGCTCCCGGGCCTGTGATCGCGGTGCCCGCGCCGAGTGTGAATGGGCCTCCCAGGAAATCGAGGGTGGCATCGGACGCGACGTGAAACTGGCCAAGACTCTCTCCAAGATGAAGAAGGAGATGTCCGGTCTGCACTTCTGCACGGCCGGTGTGGACGAAGTTCGCTTGTATGTCAGCCGACCCAGGGCGGCCCTCCCGAAGTGACTTGATGAGCGTTCCGGAGTTGAGGAATCGTCCGTCCCCGTCCAGGAGCACGTCGCCCTGAATGTCCAACGTGCCTTGGTTCTGGAGAACGCTGGCGCTTTTCAGGGCCAGACTGCCTTCCTGCCAGTTCACACGGCCGAGGTTGATGACTGTTCGCTCGTCGATCGTTCGCAGCCCGGCGCCGATGATGTTCGTCGCGCCCGTCATTACCGTCGTGCCGCCGGCAGGCCCGTGCATCGAACCAGCGGCATGCCAGTCCAACGTCTGCGTGACAGTCAGCCTGCCCGGTCCCTCCAGGATGCCATCTATCAACTCCAAGTTCTGAATCTGGACGTCGGATCCCGTGATTGCGAGCCGCGCCCCAGCGCGGTTGAGGCGGCCTCTGCCCATCCCCTGGATCCGCGCATCGCCGGCCAGCGTGTAGTCATTTGACTTGAAGTCGACCGCGGAATCCGCCGCGACCGAGAACACTCCCTTGCTGGTGCCGCCGCCCGCAATCGTCATGTCGCCGCTCTGAAGGTTGACGACGCCGCCTTCCTCGTTGTCGAACCGCACGCCGGCCGGGATGGTGAGGGTCTCGCCGCCGCTGAGCTTGCGGAAGATGCCTTCGTTCTCGATCTTTCCCTCGGCGCCGGCCGTGTGGCGGAAGTCGTCGGTCGTTTCGACGTCCACGATCCCCGCAGAGGCGTTGTGTAAGACCGCGCCATCCTCCACCAGGATGTGGCCGCCAAGCCAGCGCATGGTCCCCTCGTTGCGCAGCGTGCGTTGCACCAGGGTGTGGTTGGCGGGCGTACTTATCTCGGCAGTGCCCTGTACGGTCGTCTTGCCCGTGCCGGTCATCCTGCCGGCGAGCCAGTCGAGATTGCCTGAAACTTGCAACTCACCGTCGCCCGTGAGGGTGGCGCTCCCGGTCAACTCCATCTCGACGTTCCGGGCCGTCGTGGGACCGCCGGCGGAGACGTCGAGCGTGCCGCTGGGGCCGATGCGCAGCAGGCCGTCGCCCGTGAAGTTGGCGCCCCGCACCTGATAGGGCTGGCTTTGAATGGTCAATTTGGCGCCTTGGGCGATGTTGAAGGCGCCGCCGGCGCTGGCGCCGCCGCCGGCGACGCGAACCTCGCCGGATCGGACGTTGAGCGTGCGGTTTTGCAGCAGGCGCGTCGTACCGAACACGCACAGCGCCGTGTCGAAGTTCATTTCGTTCAGGTTGATCATCGTGCCGGCTGCACCCGGCGCGGGGCCGAACGTTACGTTGGCCTGTACGTCGAGCTTGCCGTTCTGGTCGATGATCCAGGAAGACTGCTGGTCCGGCCCGTGGATGATCTCCACGGTCTTGGGCCTGCCGGTGATCTGAAAACGGTCGGCGTTGATGAAGGCGCCATCGTCTGCGATGACCAGTCGGAGGAGCCCGATGTCGCCCCACGCGCCCAAGTTGCTCGTCAGCGCAGCGCCCGAGACGACCAAGTGCGAGAAAAGGGGTTCGAGCGTCAGTTGGTTGACGAAGACGCCTGCCTCGGCCTGAATCGTCCCGCCCTCCCATTCCAGGTTGGTGAAGGCGAAGCGACCGGGGCCGTGCAACGCGCCGAGCAGCCGGGCATTCATGGCGCCGACCTGCACGCCCTGATCGGCCTTGACGCCGTTGCCGCTGATGACCACCGATCCATCGCCGGTGATCTGGGTGTTGCCCTTGAACGTGAACGGCGCGGCGGGGTTCTGCGTGTTGATCCGCAGCACGGCGTCCTGGGCGACGCTGATGGCGCCGCGGCTCTCGCCGCCGCCTTCCAGGAAGAGCGTGCCGACCTGCACGTCGATCGTTCCGCTCTCGGCGTTTTCGAAGGGAATGAGGCCGCCGGCGACCCGCGTCTCCCCGGGGTTGACCGTCTTCGAGAACATCCCCTTGTTGATGAAGCGCCCCGCGCCCTCGATGAACGAGGCGTTGTCGAAGGTGAAGGAAACCTGATTCTCGATAGCGCCGCCGTTGAGCTGGATGCGCCCAGAGTCGGCCCAGGTGGCGGCCCCGCGGCACACCACCTTGCGGTCGGTGATCACCTTGTGGCCGGTGCCGAACATCCGCAGCCTGTCGTTGGCGAACGCTTCCGAGCCTTCCGGACCGATGAGGTGGCCGCCCTGCCAGTCCCATTGACCGGTTACGGTCAGGCTCCCGCCCAGCGTGAGCTGGTTGTTCAGCGTCAGCCGGTCGAGCATGACCGACTCCTCTACGTCCAGGGGCTTGAACAGGATGAGGTGGCCGTGCATGAGGCTCTTGATCGCGGCGGGACGGTCCACCAGCCGCACGGCCGCGCCATTGAGGTCCACGTCGTCGAACGGCCCCGGAAATGGCGGGCACTGAGGCTGGGGCTCCAGCTCCCAGTTGTTGTCCTTGAGCTGCCCACGATCACAGCAGAAGTGCCAGTTGCCCTCCGGATCGGCGCAGCTCCCATCCCACTTGAACTGGCCCATCGCCGGCCCGGCGAGCAGCGCCAGGACTGAACCGGCGTGCGCCACCAGGCGCCGACAGCGAGCCGCGGGCTTCAGCCCGCGCGGAGTCTGCCGGCGAGCCGCGGGCTTCAGCTCGCGCGGGCTGCCCGGCTGAGTAGCGGCTACGAATCGCGCATGAGGATGCGGCGCTACCTGAACGGGCAGCCTCCGGAGACGCCGCGTGGTCCCCGCGGTTGCGCCGCCATCGGCATCCCTGCCGGCCGCGGAGGGTGGTCGGGCAGACGCGGACGCCGCTTCAGTCGAGCCAACCCTACTCATGACGGGTTCTCCTTTATTACCTGGCACTATTCGCAGCCGCTTCACAGCTTGAACGTCCGCGCGGGCTGAAGCCCGCGGCTCGCTGGCGGACTCCGCGCGGGCTGAAGCGGGCGGCGCGCGGCGTCAGACGATGACTTGGCAGATGTCCGCCGGCCTCTATCCTGTATTGCCGAAAGCGGTCCATTTTCCCCGCGCTTCCGACCCCGCGGGCGCCGGCCGCGTGGGGCGGAGCCGGGCCGGGCGAGCGGCCTGACTTCCCCTCTCTTTGCCGGCCGGTGGGCGAATGGCGGCAGACATGGAATGGATCACAACGTCAACGATCCTGCAGAGCCTTAAGGAGTTCCATAACCAGTCGGCCTGGCAGCGCTTCGCTGAACGGTTCCGGCCGTCCATCGTGAGGTTCGCCCGAAAGCTGGGGCTCAGCGAGGCGGAAGCGGAGGACGTGGCCCAGGAAACGCTGGCGGCGTTCGCGGCCGCCTATCGCGACGGACGCTACGACCGCGATAAGGGTCGGTTGAGCCGGTGGCTCTTCGGCATCGCCTATCGCCAGGCTCAGCGGGCACGGACCGGCCAGGCTCGGCGTGCGGGCATGGAGGGTGCGCCGGAGAACACATCCTTCTGGGAGCACGCGCCGGATGAGCAGTCTCTGGCGCGGCTGTGGGACCAGCAATGGGAACAGGGCCTGCTCGAGCAATGCCTGCGGCAGGTCCGGCAGGAGGTGGAGCCGAGCACGATGCGGGCCTTCGAGGCGGTGGCGCTGGCGGACCGTGCTCCGGCCGCGGTGGCCGCTGAGACGGGCCTGTCGGTGAAGGCGGTCTATGCCGCCAAGTATCGCGTCCTCAAGCGTATCCGTGAACTGCGGGCGGCGCTGGAAGACATGACCTGATAGCGTGCAGACGCAGCCGTTTCCACGTGGAAGCCATTGAGGGAGTCGATGATGGCGCGAATCGAGGGAGTCGAACACAAGAACGCGGGCGTTTTCGTGAGGCTGGCGTACTTCATGACGCGGCGCCGGCTGGGCCGGCTGATCACGCCGATCGCCATTACCGCCCACCACCCGCGACTGCTGCGGGCGCAAGCGCACATGGAACTGGGGCAGGAGGCCGCCCGGACGGTGCCGGCGCAGCTCAAGGCGCTGGTGCAGGTGAAGGTGGCGATGATGGTCGGCTGCCCGTTCTGAATCGACATCGGGTCTGCGGTCGGCAGACAACAGGGCCTGACGGACGGCAAGCTCTCAGCGCTGGGCGACTTCGACGAAAGTCCCGCGCTGACGGATGAGGAACGCCTCGCGTTGCGCTACGCGGTCGGGATGACAAAGACGCCGGTCGAGGTTCCCGACGAGTTGTTCGATCAGCTCGAACGGTGGTTCGACGCGCGGCAGTTGGTCGAACTGACCTCCTGCATCGCCTGGGAGAATTACCGCGCGCGGTTCGACCACGCCTTCGGCGTCGAATCCGAGGGGTTTTCCGAAGGGAGCTTCTGCCCGCTGCCCGAGCGCACGGACCGCAGAGACGGGCATCCGGCGGCAGGGGACGGGGCCTGAGTGGAAAACTCGGTCCCGGAGGTCAAAACACCTTGGGGGAACCGCGTCGCGCTCCCCCCGCCGCGGTGTGAGACACTCGGCGCGTGGTGAGGCAAGAACGATGTCCTGTCCTGATCTGGAAGAACTCGAGTCCTACGCGTCCAGCCGGCTGGATGCATCGGCACGGTCGGCGCTGGCCGACCATCTGGCGACTTGTCCGGAATGCTCGTCGCAACTCGGTGAGATCACCGAGAGCCTGCGGGTGTTGGGACCGCTGCGCGAGCTGTTCGCGACGGCCGGCACGGAAACGGGCGAACTGCCTCGCGAAGTCGGCTCCTATCGTCTGCTGCGTGAACTCGGGCGCGGCGGAAACGGCGTCGTGTACGAGGCCGAGCAACGCGACCCGCGCCGGCGCGTCGCGGTCAAGCTGCTCGCCCCGCTGCGCGGCGCCGATCGGGACATGGAAGGTCTCCTGCGCCTCGAGGCCAGCGCCCTTGCCCGGCTGCGGCATCCGTCGATCGCCGCCATCTACGAGGCGGGCCACGCTTCGAGGGGACAGCCCTTCTTCGCCATGGAACTCGTCGAAGGCGAGCCGCTGGTGGCTTATGCCCAGCGCCGCAAGCTGCCGCTGCAGCAGCGCCTGAGCCTGTTCGCCACGGTCTGCGAAGCCGTGGCCTACGCCCACCAGCGCGGCGTGATCCACCGAGACCTGAAGCCGTCCAACATCCTGATCGAGGAGGCCGAACAGACGGGCGACGGGGACGCTTGCCGGCGCGTAGCACGGACGCTCGCTGCACCCAAGATTCTGGACTTCGGGCTGGCGAAGATTCTCGACCTGGAAACGGAACCTGCCGGTCCGCGGGCGCCCGCCGCGAGCGAGATCGGCCGGGTGTTCGGCACGCTGCCCTACATGAGCCCGGAACACGTCAGCGGTGACCCGCACGAGATCGACGTCCGCAGCGACGTGTACTCGCTGGGCGTGATCCTCTTCGAGCTGCTGACCGGGCGGCTTCCCTACGTGGTCGAGCACACAGACGTAACGCAGGCGGCCCGGGTGATTCGCGAACAGCCGCCGTCCGACCCACGAACGGTTGCGCGCGATCTGCCGGACGACGTGGCGACGATCGTCCTGAAGGCACTGGAAAAGGCTCCCCAGCGCCGCTTTCAGTCGGCCGCCGAGTTCGCGGCCGACGTCCGCCGCTTTCTGCGCCACGAGCCGATCGTCGCCCGGCCGTCCACGGCATGGTATCGGTTCCGCAAGCTCGTGCGCCGCAATCGCGGGCTGGCGGCTACGGTCGCGGCCTCGGTGGTTCTGCTGCTGGGCACGACGGGGGCCGCCATCGGGCAGGCCGTCGCGGCCGGCCGAGAGCGAGACGCCGCACAGCGCCGGCTGGCGCTGGCGCTTCACTCCGCCAATTACCTGTTCTTCGGCGTCAGCGGCCAGGTCGCGCGGGTGCCGGGCACGGACCACATCCGACGCCACATCGCCGAAGAGAGCTACGCGTTCTATCGGCGCCTCGCGGAGGAGAGCCCTGAGGACCCGATGGAACACGCGGGTTTGTGGGCTGCCTTGAGACGACTGGTGATGCTGTCGCTGGAGGATGGCAACCTCACTCGAGCCCAAGTGTTAAGTGACGAGGTTCGCGCAGCGGTGGAGCAGGCGACCGACGCTTACCCGAACGATCCTCGCCTCATCAGCGAACTGATGTACGTTTTCGAGGTGGCGACCAAAGTCGCCCTGCGCTGCGGCGACGCGGCCGCGGCCGGGCAATTTACCGACCGATCGGTCGAGCTGGCCCGGCAGGTGGACGCCTGGTACGCCGTTCATACAGACCTGAGCGACCCGAACGTGTGGATCGTCCCCGATATCGGCCCCGAAGCCGGTGCGACGCCGCCTCACGTACAGGCGAAGCTGGATCTGGCCCGCGTGCTGGTGTGGGCGGCAGAGCGGGCCAGAGACGAAGGCGATCTGGAAGGCGCCGCCCGAATGTACGAGGAGGCGCTCGAGCTGACCGAGCGGACGATGGAGCGCGACCCGACGCTGGAGCCGATCTATCGCCGCGACCTGTCCGACTACGCACCGATGGCGGGACCGCTCCTCCTGCGGATCGGCGCCCGCGACGGCTACGAGCGGACGCGGGCGACGATCCTGGCCAGCCTCGACGAGATCGCCAGGGAAAGGTCCGCGGCTACACCCGAGCGGCCCTGACAGGACGTCGCACCAGGCCGGCAAATGCACCGTGATCGGATCACCCACGAGGCGACTGGTGGGCCACCGCGGAGCGTGCCCCAAAAGTCACACAGAGGCACGGAATCCCTGCGCCGGCCGCGCACCGCAACGTTCGTTCATGGTGGATCGAAACGGTTGCAGAACGCACCAACGTCTGCAATGTCCACATCCCGGTCGAGGTCGAGGTCCGCGGCGGCGAAGTCGTCCGGGTCGCAGCCTTGCGGCGGAACTTCAACGCCCGGTCCGCCGATGCAGGGGGCGACGCGCTTGTAGTCGTCGAGGTCCACGTCGCAGTCGCCGTCCAAGTCGCCGGGGGTGGGCACGCCCACGCCGGTCACTTCCAGCGTCACATCGTTGGCGTTGTAGTGAACCGCGAACGCGTAGCCGCACGGCGGAACGACTTCGGCGAACTCGCCGGTGTGAGAGCCATACGTCATCACGGTGAACGTGTCACCCACCTGCGGCTCGAAGCCGTCGATCAGCAGAATCTCCAGCGCGCCGCCGAGCGTCGCGTCGCCGGTGACGACGAAGACGTCGTGCTCGGTATCCGGGACAAGCCCGCCCAGTTCGATCTCCAGCGCCCCGTCGGATTCCTGGATGTAGTCGCCTTCCAGCGTGAGCGTGCCGGGGGACTGGCCGGGGGCGGCCGTGCCTGGATTGCGCAGCGGACCCCCGTTGACCAGGATGCGCTGGTTGCCCTCGATGCGGCTGCCACTGGTGATCTGCGGCGGCTGATCGAACTGGATCACTCCTGCGCTGCGGGCGATGAGGGCGCCGCCCGTCTGGCGATACGGCCCGGTGAACCGCAGGTTTCCGACCTCGCTGATGACGGCGCCGCCCCGCTGAACGAAGGGAACCTCGATCTTTACCTGGCGAAGAATGTCCCCCGTCACGCAGGTAAACGTTCCGGTGTTGGAAATCTCGCAGTCGGGCGTGCCTGCGATCACGACGTCCAGGTCGGGGTTCCCGGCCCGCACCCGCCCGGTGTTCCGCAGCAGAGCGGCGTTGTTCATCGTGAAGCTTCTGAAGATTTGAAACAGGCCGGCATTGTCAAAAATGCGCCGGTCAAACGTGACGCCGCCCTCAAGGACCACGCCGTCACCGCGGTTCACGATCAGACCGGGTCCGCGCACCACGCCTCCGTCCAAGGTGAGCCTTCTGGTGACCGTCAGTGTTCCCGGTCCGATCAGCTCGCCCCCGTTCATGGTGAGGGCTTCCGCCTCCACGTCGCCTCCCAGCGTCACCTCGCCGCCGGAATCGACGAACGCCAAACCGGAGCCGGTGATCTTGGTGGGGGCATTGAGAAGGTAGGGACTGACGAATCTCAGCTTGGTAATCACGCCATCCAGCGTAAAACGGCCGCTGCTGGTCCCGCCGCCCTGGAGGACCAACCCGTTGATGCCGCGCAGGGTGACCATCCCGGTGTTGTTGAGGGCGACGTTCTGAAGCGTCAACACGCCCAATTGCTCGCCGCTGACGTTGAGGTTGCCGCGGTTCTCGAGCGTCGCTTCCCCCATGCTGAAGATGGAAACCTGTCCGCTGAGATTGTCCATCGCCAGCGTTGCCCCTTGCTGATTGATGAGCCGCGCGTCCGCCTCCATTGACTGGTTTGCGGGAAAGATGGACCCCTGGCCCGCATTGGTGAGGATGCCCGCCAATCGGCTGCCTCTCCAGTCGAGCCGTTCCGTGGCCGTTAGCTTACCCGGCCCCTCCAGCCGGCCGCCGACCAGCTCGAGATTCTGAACCGGGACGTCGCCGCCGGTCACTTTCAGGATACCGGTGCCCAGTCCCATCGGCCCCCGGCCCTGAGCGCGGGCCCCCTCGGCGAGCTCAAAGGTGCCGGTATGGAAGAGGATCGACGATGCCTCCGCGATGGCGAACAGGCCGCTGCTTGCGCCGCTGCTGTTGATCTGGATGTTGCCAGCGCTGACGATCAGGCTGTCGCGGTTGTTGAACACAACGCCGGCGGAAAACACGGTGAGTCCGCCGACCGAGGATTTGCGGATGACCCCATCGTTGTTGATGACGCCTGGATCCCCCGAGTTGTGCCCGAAATCGGAGTCCGTCTCTATTTCGAGGGTGGCGCCGGCGGCATTCTCAAAGACGCCCGCGCCATTAAGGAAGATGTCGCCGCCGGTCCAGGTGGCCTGTCCCTCGTTGCGGAAGTTGCGTCCGCCGATGGCCTTGGCGTCGGCCCCATCCAGGTTCAGCGTATTGCGGCAGATGGTCTTGCCGGCGGCGTTGGCCATGACGCCGGCCTTCCAGGTGAGTGAGTTCAGCACGTCCAGCGTCCCCCCGCCGGTGATGAAGGCGCCCGGAGTGTTCATCTCCAGGTCTGCGATCTGTACCGTTTGCCCTTGCTCATCCTCGATTTCCAGCGTGCGCCCCCCGATCACGCGCACGCTGCCGCCGCCGTCGAACCGGGCGCCGGTGAGACGGAAGGGCGTTCCGGCGGCGAAGTCCACGTGGGTACCCGGGCCGATCTCGAAGGTGCCGAAGCGGCTGCGGCCGCCGCCGAGAATCACCAGGTCGCCCGCCAGCACCTGGACGACGCCGTCCTGCTCGAACGTGGCCGCTTCCATCTGAAACCGTGCGGTGGGCGCGTCGACACGCAGGATGCTCAGGTTCTGGAACACGCCCGGGCCCAGGACCCTGGTAATGGGGCATTTGTTCAACAGCGTCCCGCCTGGGACGTTGTTGAAGCGCGACTCGCTGTTTTGCAGCCGCATGATCAGCAGGTTGTTGTTCTGGATGGTGAAGGCGTTGCTGTTGGTGAAGGCCGCCGTGTCGACGATGTTCAGATCGCCGAGGGTCCAGGTCGCGGGATCGGCGCTTTCCAGTTGATGGCCTTCCGAGAGCGTCTTGATACCGTTCCCGGTCAGCGAAAGTGGGCCGACGACCACGGTCGATCCGCCGCTCATTGGCCCGCTCAGCCATTCGAGCGTGCCGGCGCGGAACTCTCCGGGGCCGTGGAGGTTGCCGTTTAAGCGCAGCTTGGGGAATGCGACCGTAAACTCGTCGGCCACGGTTATCCCGTTGCCGGTAGCAACGACAAACCCGTCGCCCCCGACCAGCGTATCCTCGAAGAAGGTGAAGCTGCGCCCAAAGCCGGTGTTGAAGTGGAGCGTGGCGTCGCGGCTCACGTTGATGCCGCCTCGGCTCTCGCCCCCGCCGTCCAATTGCAGCGTGCCGGTTTCCACGTCGATCCGCCCGAGACTTGTATTCTCGAAGGCGACGGTGGGGAAGAATTGCGTCGAGCCGCCGCTGCTGCGCTTGGTGAAGGCCTCGTTGTTGACGAACCGCCCGCCGTTGCCGCGCATGAACGAGCTATTCTCGGCCACGAAACCGACGCGGTTGTCGATCACCGCCCCATTGTCCAGAAGGATTTCCCCGGGTTCGCGCCAGGTTACCGGGGCGTTGAACACCATCGTCCGCCCATCAAGCCGCTTGATCGCAATCGTGCTGATGGTGGCCGACCCGTTAACCGCCACGCGGGCCCCTTCCCTCCCTCTGAAAACCCCGTTCTGCCAGTTCAAGACCTGGGTGATGATGATGTCCCCCCCGGCGTCCAGCGCAAAGCCCCCCAGGAAATTGAGATTGGTCAGATTGACGAACTCCCCGACGGTCAACCCGTGCACGAGCGTCAGCGAGCCGTTGGACAGGCTCCGGATGGTCGCCGGGCTCCGGTCCAGGCGCACCGTCCGCGCTGAAAGATCGACGTGGTCGTTCTCGCCCGGCAGGGGCAGCGGACAGTTCGGACCCGGCCCGACGTCCCAGTTGTTCTCGAACACGCCGCCGCCGCGATTGCAGCAGGTGTGCCAGTTGTCGTCGCCGCAGCTTTGGTCCCAGGCGACCTGGGCCAGCGTCGGCCCCGCGTGCAGCACCAGGATCAGAGGGACCGCAGCGATGCGCCCCCCGCGGTGAGCGCCTGGTCGTGCGGGCGTACGACCGACGACAGTCTTCGGCGACGCCGTGGGCGCCGGCAGGGCGCCCGAAAGCACTTCAGTCAAGCCGGCCAGTGACATGCTCAATACTCCTAGGATGGGGCGAAGCGGTTGCAGAACTCGCGGATGTCTCGGATATCCACGTCAAAGTCGGCGTCGAGGTCGGCAGCGATAAAATCGTCCGGGTCGCAGCCCTGGGGTGGGACCTCCACACTCGGCCCGCCGATGCAGGGGGCCACGCGTTTGTAGTCGTCCAGGTCGATGTCGCAGTCGCCGTCCAGGTCGCCGGGCGTGGGCACGCCGACGCCGGTGACCTCCAGCGTCACGTCGTTGGCGTTGTAGTGAACCGCGAACTCATATCCGCACGGGGCGATCACCTCGTCGAACTCGCCGCTGTGCGAGCCATAGGTCATCACGGTGAACGTGTCCCCCACCTGCGGCTCGAAGCCGTCGATCAGCAGGATCTCCAGCGCGCCGCCGACCGCCGCGTCGCCGGTGACGACGAAGACGTCGTGCTGCTGGCCCGGCGTGCGCCCGCCCAATTCGATCTCCAGCGCGCCGTCGGGGCCCTGTTCGTAGTCGCCCTCGAGCGTGAACGTCCCCGGCGACTCGCCGGGGCTGACCGAGCCGCCTGCGTTCGTCAGGCGCTGGATCACGGCGTTACTGTTGCCGCCGATGCGGCCGCCCTGGAGGGTCACGGGATTGTCGAACTCGACCCGGCCGCCGCGGACGATCACGGCGCCGCCGGTCTGGGTGAAGGTGTGCGCGAAGCGCAGCACACCTTCCCGCACGTCGATCCTGCCGGAGTTGTTCACGATCACATCGAGGACGTAGGTTTCGGGTCCGGCCTTGAGCATCTGGCCGGCGCTCTCGTTCACGAAGACCCCCCCGTCCGCGCCGCCGAACACGCTGTCGCTGCCGATCAGGACGCCCATGCGAAACGTGCCGGCGTTCACGATTCGTCCGCCGTTGAGGGCGGTCAGCGGGCCCTCCCAGTCGATCGTTCCGAAGTTCAGCAGGCGCCGCTGGTCGAGGGTTTTCTCCCGAGATCCGATGATGAACGCGAAGTTCCGCACGATGGCGGCGCCGGCCCCGCTGAGCGTGCCGGAACCCCAGGAGAAGCGGTCTGCGACATCCAAACTGCCCGGCCCCGTCAACGTGCCCTCCACGCTGAACCGAACGGCATTCACGTCGCCGTTGACGCGGACGGTGCCGTTCTCGACCGCGGCGACGCCCATGCCGGTGAATCGCGTTCCGGCGTTCAGGGAGAACTCGCTTCCGGAGAAGACCACGCGGGCATCGGCTTCGGTATGAAAGGCGCCGGTGCTGCTGCCGCCGCCCCCGATGGCCAGCGTACTCGGCTGCACCCGGACCGTGCCGCTGTTCGTGAACGGGACGTTGATGGAGGACGGCAACCCCGTGTCGCCCGTCTTCTCTATCACGCCGCTGTTGATGAGTGACGCGCCTCCCTGCACGTCAGGCTGCACGCTGGCGCCGTCGCGCAGCTCAAGCGAGCCCGCGTTGTTCCAGGTGGATCGATCGAGCCGCAGGACACGGTTGTTTCCGGAGATCTGCCCCGCGCCCTCGTTGAGCACCGTGTACAGCTCGATTTCCTTTTCGGCGCCACCGGCCGTCATGTCGATGTCGGCCCCCTGGGAGATCGTCAGCGTGCCGTTGCCGCCGCCGACGAGTCCGCCCGACCAGGCGAACAACTCATTTACGGTCAGGTTGCCCGGACCGTTGATGCCGCCGCTGACCAACTCCATGTTCTGCACCAGGGGCGTGCCTTCGATGCCGAGGACGCCGCCCTCCACCCTGACGAAACCGTCGCCTTCGACGCGCCCACCCGTCAGCGTGTATTCACCGCTCGCGATGCGCAGGTTCGATCCCCCTGCGATCGAGATCGTGCCGCTGCTCTGCCCGCCGCCGCGGATCACCACGTCGCCGGATTGAATGTTAAACGTGTCGTTGCCGCGGTTGAGGAACTCGACCCCGGACGGAAACGTGAGTGCAGAGGGCGAGGTCTTGTTCACCGTCCCCAGGACCTCCACGACGCCCGCCGCTCCCCTGGTGTGGGCGAAGTTTCCGGGCGTGCTGATGTCGAAGGTGGCGTTGCGGGCAACCACGAACCGCGCGCCGTCGTTGAGTACGAAGTTGCCCTCGGTCCAGGCGCCGGCCCCCTCGTGCTGGAGCCTTCGTTGCGACAGGACCTTCGCATTGGTGCTGGTCATATTCAGCGCCGATCGCGTGATGGTCGCGCCGCTGCCGGTCATCTGGCCGCGCGACCAGTTCAGCTCGCTTGCGACGATCAGATCGCCGGTTCCGGTGACCGTGCCGCCGGGGATGCCGGCCAGCTCGACGTTGGCGATCTGGGTCGAATTCTGCTGAAAGTCGACGACGCTGCTGCCGCCGATGAAGACCAGCCCGGCGCCGCTGAATTGCGTGCCCCCCTGTATGGCGAACGTGTCGCTGAGGAACTGGAGCAGTGTGTCAGCGCTGAGGTTGAATTGCCCCTCGAACGCCCGTCCGCGGCGGACGTTCAGCACGCCCGAGCGCAGATTGAGGATCCCGAGTTGCTCGAACTCGATGGGCGTGACGAACGCGGCGAAATCGACCAACGAGGCCCCGGGGCCGATGTTGATCGTGTCCAGGTTCTGGACGACGCCCGGACCCACGATAAAGGAAAGGTCGGTGAGGATGTCCACGCGGCCGCCCGTCTGGTTGATGAACTGCCCGTTCACCAGACGCATCCGCTTATTCCGCTCGTTACGGATCGTGAACGAACCGAAGTTGTTGAGGATCCCGCCGGTGACGATCTGGAAGTCGACGAAGCTGCCCTGGTCCCAGGTGGTCGTGCCGCGCAGGTTGAGGACGTGACCATCCAGCGTCCGCCCGATGTTACCGAATATGCGGCACTCCCCGTCGACGGTGGTCACGCCGTTTAACAGCGTCCCACGAATGAACGTCAGATTGGTGAACTCGTAGCCGCCGCCCTGCACCGGCCCCGGCCCGTTGATCTGCACGTTCTGCGCGCCGAAGCGCTTGCCAAAGGCGACCGTGAACCGCCCGCTGCCCTCGCCCAGCCGCACCAGCCCGCCGCCCTCCACCAGCGTGTCTTCGAGGATGTTGAAGAAGCCGGCCGGCGGGGGCGCGAACACGATGGCGGCGCCGTCGCTGACCCGGATGGCCCCGCTGTTCTCGCCGCCGACCTCCAGGCTCAGCGTGCCGCTCGACACGTCGATCAGTCCCTGGTCGGTGTTCTCGAAAAAGACGTTCGGCAGAACCCGGGTCACGCCGACGCTGTCCGCTTTGGTGAACGGGGCGCTGTTCACGAAGAAGCCGTCGTTGCCGGCGATGCGCTCGTCCCGGTTGGTGGACAGCGACACGCGGTTCTCGAACACCGCCCCGTTGCTGAGGCCGATGTCTCCCGAGCCGGTCCACGACACCGGTCCGTTGGCGACCAGCGTGCGGCCGTCGAGGTTCGCGTTGAAGAGCATGTCGATCGCGATCGGGCCGTTGGCGCCGACGCGCGAGCCGAGCGGGCCGGCCAGTGTCCCCCGCCAGAACAGCGGGCCGTTGATGATGATGTCCCCGTCGGCGGTCACGTTCGTAAACACCGTAAGGGCCCCGAGGTTGACGAACTCGGTGGTATTGAGTCTTCCCGAGCTGGTGACGGTCAGCGACCCGTTGGACAGGTTACGGATCTCGACGGGCCGGACGGTGATGAACACGTCAGCGCCGTTGAGGTCGACCTCATCGTTCGGACCGGGAAACGGCGGGCATTGCGGCGCAGGGTCCACGTCCCAGTTGTTGTCGACGAGTTCGCCGACGTTGCAGCAGGTGTGCCAGTTGTTCGTGCCGCAACTGCCGTCCCACGTGACCTGGCCCAGGGCGGGCGCCGCCACCAGCGCTATGACCAGCATAACCTCAGCGGGCAGCTTCCAGAGACGACGGGTCGCCCCCGCGGCCGCGCCGCCATCGACGCAGTTGCCGGGCGCGATGGGCGGGCCGGGAAACTCGAAACCTGTTTCAGACGAGCCAACCGAAGTCATGGGCGGTTCTCCTACGGTGGGGCGAAGACAGTGAGAGAATTGCGATCGTCGTTGATATCCATGCCGCAGCCGCCGTCGAGATCGGCGGCAGTGAACTCGTCGTCCAAGCGCCTGGACATGGCATCGCTCCCGAAGGTCTACGAACCCGGTGGACCGGCGGATTCATGCCCCCGGCCGCCCCCGCCGCGCGTGGCCCGGCATCCTGCCCGTGACGGCACGTCGCGCGGGCTTGCCCACGGCCTGGAAGGCCGTGCCACGCAGGACGCCCGCCGCCGGCGGCGCCATCCACCCATCGGGCAGGCCCCCGCCTGGCGCCCCTCCCGGCGGCAGATAGCTGGGGGCATAATGCCGGGAGTCGTCCCGGACCAGCCTCCAACGCCCGGACCTCGCATGCTTCCGCCCATGCCCGACCGACGACGCCATCGTGGAGCACACCCCGAAGATGCTACGCTCTTCGCGGCCGAGCACCACGCCAACTTGCGCCAGGCGTCGGCCGATTTGTGCTGGCTGCTGTCGCGCGAATATCCGCCGGACGCCGCCCTCAAGCTGGTCGCCGACCGCTTCACCTTCGACAAGCGTCAGCGACTGGCGCTGATGCGGGCGGCGTGCAGTGACGACGCCCTGGCGCGGCGACGGGCGGCGATGCGGCCGGTGACGGCGATCGACGGCGCGGCCGTGGGCATAGACGGGTTCAACGTGCTCATCACGCTGGAGGCGGCCCTCTCCGGCGGGCTGATCCTGGCCTGCCGCGACGGCTGTTACCGCGACCTGGCCAGCGTCCACGGCACCTACCGCCGCGTCAGCGAGACACGGGCGGCCGTGGCTTGCGTCATCGAATACCTCGCCCGATACGCGCCGGCGCAGGTCATCTGGTATCTGGACAGCCCCGTCTCCAACAGCGGCCGATTGAAGGCGCTCATCGAAGACGCGATCGCATCCCGGGCGGCGCCATTCCCCGGCCCGCGCGCCGACAAATCCCCGGCCGAGGGCCGTGAAGCACGCACGCCCTCGGACCCGTACATCAATACGGCCCACTGGCGGGTGGAACTGGTCGCCAACCCGGACCGGGCCGTGCTCCAATGGGACTTGGTGGCCAGCAGCGATTCGGTGGTGCTCGACCGATGCGACGGCTGGATCAACCTCTGCCGATCCATCATCGACGAACGGATGCCGCAGGCGTGGATCGTGCAACTGTCCTCCGCACGTGACGCATGAACCGAACCGCCTGCTGCCATGTCTACGGGCGCGACGCCGACGGCCGGCCCGTGCCCGTCGTTGGTACAACCGCCGACCCGGCGCTTGTCATCATTACAGTCTACCTGCCGACTCGGCGGCCCTTCCCTGCGTTCGCTGGACGCGCATCGAGGATTCCCCCAGAATCACGACCCGGACGCGCCGGGCGGCGGCGCATCGACGCAAGACCCGATCCTCCTGATGACGACCCGAACCGGAACTCCACGCACCGTCTGTGAGCTGGTCGAGCGGTTCGACCGCAACCGCGACGCCTATCGGTCCCCCGACTACAACGAGACCCAGGTCCGCCGCGAGTTCATCGACCCGTTGTTCAAAGCGCTCGGTTGGGACGTCTGGAACGAGGGAGGACTGGCGCAGGCCTACAAGGACGTCATCCACGAGGACGCCATCAAGGTCGGCGGCGTCACCAAGGCCCCTGACTACTGCTTCCGCATCGGCGGCACGCGCAAGTTCTTCCTGGAGGCGAAAAAGCCGGCCGTCGGCGTCCGCGACGACCCCGAGCCGGCGTTCCAACTCCGCCGCTACGCCTGGTCCGCCAGGCTCCCGCTCTCGATCCTGACGGACTTCGAGGAGCTGGCGGTTTACGACTGCCGCGTACGGCCGAACCGTGGCGACAAGGCATCCGTCGCGCGGACGATGTACTACACGTACAAGGACTACGCGAAAGCGTGGGGCGACATTGCGGCCGTCTTCTCCAAGGACGCCGTCCTCAAAGGCTCGTTCGACAAGTACGCCGAGTCCAATCGCCGCAAGAAGGGCACCGCGCCGGTTGACGCGGAATTCCTCAAGGAAATCGAGCAGTGGCGCGAGGCACTGGCCCGCAACTTCGCTCTTCGCAACGGCGACCTTTCCGTTCGCGACCTGAACTTTGCCGTCCAGCGCACCATCGACCGGATCGTGTTCCTGCGCATGTGCGAAGACCGCGGCATCGAGCCTTACGGACAGCTTCAGGCGCTGTTGAACGGGCCGCAGACTTACGCCCGACTGGCCGCGCTCTTCCGCGGGGCCGACGACCGCTACAACTCCAGCCTCTTCTACTTCCGGGCGGAGAAGGGCCGCGAGCCGCCTGACGAATTGACGCTGTCGCTGAACCTCGACGACCGGGTGCTCAAGGACATCCTCGGGCGGCTGTACTACCCGGAAAGCCCCTACGAGTTCAGCGTCCTGCCGGCCGAGGTCCTGGGGCAGGTCTACGAGCAGTTTCTCGGCAAGGTCATCCGGCTCACGGCCGGCCACCGCGCCGCCATCGAGGAAAAGCCCGAAGTTCGCAAAGCCGGCGGCGTCTACTACACCCCGACGTACATCGTCGATTACATCGTCCGGCACACCGTCGGCAAGCTGGTCGAAGGCAAACCGCCGCAGGAGGTCGGCGGCCTGACCGAAAGCTACGCGCCGTCCAAGGCGAAGGGCGTCCGTCCGCTGGCCGTGCTCGACCCTGCCTGCGGGTCGGGGTCGTTCCTGCTGGGCGCCTATCAGTTCCTGTTGGACTGGTATCGCGACCGCTACCTGGAGGACGATCCGAAACGCCACACGGCGGCTCGTCAACCGCGGCTCTTCCAGCACCCCTCCGGCGAATGGCGACTCACGACCGGCGAACGAAAGCGCATCCTGCTGGCCCACGTTTACGGCGTGGACATCGACGCGCAGGCCGTCGAGACGACCAAGCTGAGCCTGTTGCTCAAAGTGCTGGAGGGCGAATCAGCCGAGACCCTGGGCGCCAGCCTGCGCCTCTTCCACGAGCGCGCCCTGCCCGACCTGGACCGCAACATCAAGTGCGGCAACTCGCTGATCGGTCCCGACTTCTACGACGGCCGGCAGATGGACATGTTCGACGAGGAGCAGCGCTACCGCATCAACGCCTTCGACTGGGCGGCCGAGTTTCCGCACGTCTTTCCGAGCCGCGACCGTGAGGGAGCGACCGATTCGAGCCGCGACCGTGAGGGAGCGATCGATCCGAGCCGCGACCGTAAGGCAGCGACCGATCCGAGCCGCGACCGTAAGGGAGCGACCGATCCGAGCCGCGACCGTGAGGGAGCGGGTTCCCCCGACAACGGCTTCGACGCGGTGATCGGCAATCCGCCGTGGGGGCAGAAGGGAGTCGAGAAAGACGACCTGATCATGTCACATCTGCGGGCGAAGTTTGCCTCGCTGCACGGCATCTTCGACTTGTTTCGGCCTTTTGTGGATCAGGCCCTTCGCCTGCTGCGGTCCGAGGGCTGGTGGGGATTCGTCCTACCGGATATCGTCCTGCTGAAGGACTACCAGGAGACGCGACGCGTCATTCTCGAGCGGCTTGCCATCGACCGGATCGACTGGTGGGGAATGGCGTTCGCGGATGCCGTGATCGACGCGGCGACAATCACCGGCCGGAGGGCGACCGCCTCGCCGACGCACACGGTCTCCGCCACCATTCACGGGGAGAACGGCGCAGCCGCAAACATCATCCGGCAAGCCGACTTCCGAAAGAACGACCGACTGACGTTCAACCTCTTCATGAGCGAGGACCGCCGGCAGATTCTGGACGCGTTATCAAGCTGCCCGCGCCTGGGCGACTACTTCGAGATTCACGAGGGAGTCCACAGCGGCAACATCCGTGCGGAACTGTTTGTCGCCCGCCGCGTGGACGCCACTTGCCGCGAACTGTTCTTCGGTCGCGACGAAATCCGACCCTATATGCTGACTTGGAAGGGCCAATTCGTGCGGCTCGGGGCCTTGCCCAGCACCCGCTCTCGCGCGAAGTACGCCAACGCAGGCCGGCCGGAGTGGTACGACCGCGAAAAGGTGCTTGTGCGCCGCACCGGCGATTACGTCCTCGCCGCCGTGGATCCGGACGGGCGCTACGCCAGCAATAACTTCTTCATCGTCTTTCCATCGACGGCCTGCGCGCTCGACTGCTACGGCCTGGCCGCGCTGCTGAACAGCGCCCTCAGCACATGGTATTTCAGGGCGATCGAGCCTCGTGTGGGGCGTGTTTTCGCCGAATTGAAAATCAAACACCTGCGGACGTTTCCATTACCCCCGGCGATTCTGTCCGAGCGCGGCTGCGACGAGCTCAACGATATCGGCGAAGCGCGTCGTGCGGCGGCCGAGCAAGCCGGGCGTGCGCGAACGCCCCACGCACAGACGGCAGCGCTTCGCACGTGCCATGCGCTGGACGGACAGATCGACCAGTTGATCATGGAGGCATTGCAGCTTGCGGAGCCGCAACGCACAGTCATTCTGAGGGAGGCCGCGCGTGCCAACCAAACCGACTCCGCTCTATAGGCCGCAGTCGCAACGCTGTACTAACCGCCAGATCGACCGATTCGACTCCGACGCACAGGATCTGAGGTGGCCCTTGCCCCCCGGCCGAATGCCGTATAGTTTCACCATCTACTGCAGTCAGAACGGATTAGTTTGAAATGCCGGAATACAAACTCAGGGAGGGCTGGTGGTGGCTCCGATGGCCTGGGCACGATGACTTTGATCTGGTAGAGCTTGTGCGAATTGGCGAAAGTTTGGGACTTGGTGACTGGGCTTACCGCCACGAGAACGGGGAGGAGCTTGTGCCGCTAAAGTCCATGATCAATTCTATCTCCCGATTGCCTGGGCAACCCGCTCATGTGGTCAAGAGCATCGAACAGTTGATTGAGGAGACCCGTGCCTTCGGGGTAGCGCCATTCTACCGCGGACATCGGCGGTTCGATTGGACACTTACTCCGAGCGTGTTCCGCGCGTCTTGCCAGAATGATGAACGATCGATGGCTAACGACTTCAGGTCTCGCGCGCCCGTCCGCCACGCCAACACGCCCCACGACGGTGATCTTTGCGGCTGGCTCAGCTTGGCCCAGCATTTCGGGCTTCCGACTCGTTTGCTCGATTGGACGATGTCGCCGCTGATTGCCGCATACTTTGCAACTGAGCCAGATCCCGTGGGACATGACCGTCCGGGTGTTATCTGGGTTCTCAACGGGGCAACACTCAACGAACTGATGATCCAAAGGCGCGTGTTCTTCGTTTTTTCAATGGACACCGAAGCCGTTGCGTCACTTGTACGACCCGCGTTTGATGATGAATGCAGTTCGCCGAAGCATATCATCGCGGTCGTGCCCGCGGAACGGGACATGCGCATGTTCGTGCAGCAGTCGGCATTTACGCTTCATGGTGACACAAAACCGCTGGAGCAATGGCGAGCGGAGTTGATTTCCGACGAGGTCGAGCAGAGGAAGCTCCTGCAGTGCGCGGTCATACCCCCGTCGTGCAAGCCCCGAATACGCGATGACCTCGAGCGACTTGGCATTCATGAGGCGACACTCTTCCCCGATCTGGGGAATCTCGCCCGTTTCGTTTCACGTGACAAAAGAAATCGGAAGCTCGACGGGGACACCCCGCCATCGAAGTAGGTAGAGGAGTGTAGCTGTGCGACGCGACATGGACCTTGTTCGGCTGATCCTGTTCAAGCTCGAAGAGCACGAGCACGGTCTGGCCCCTCGGCCCCTGGGTATCGACGGGTACACCGAGGAGCAGATCGGCTACCACGTCCACTTGATGGGCCAAGCTGGCCTTCTGAAGGTTGCCGACACTACGGTCCTCAGGAGCAAGTCTCCCAGGGCAATGCCGCTCCACATGCTGTGGGCCGGTCATGACTTCCTCGACGCGGCGCGCGAGCCGACGCGGTGGACTCGGGCCGTGGAGAGAGTCAAGAAGGCCGGCGGACCGATGACGTTGGAGATACTCAAGGAAGTGCTGATCGCTATTGCAAGGGAAGGGCTAGGTCTTCGGTAGCGAGGCCGGTCGGAGTCCCCGACTGTTCGGCGTGCAGGCTCGGCATCCGTCTGCGATGGGAGGATTCCCCGCACCTGACGAGCTATCATGTATCCGCAGAGAGGTTGTCTGCCATGACCCCCACCATCCAATTGCTCGACGTAGTCGCGCTGACCTGCGACCTGCCGCAGCGGGGCCTTTGCCGCGGCCAGGTCGGCACCGTGGTCGAATCCCTGGCGCCCGGCGTCTTCGAGGTCGAGTTCTCCGACAACCACGGCCGCACCTACGCCACCGCCGCTCTGCCCGCTGAGCAACTCCTGGTCCTTCACCACCAGCCCGTCAGCGCCGCCTGAGTCGCGCCGCCGGAACGTCCGTGCGGAAAGACCGCTCGCGCGAGTCCCGCTGCCGCTCGGCATGGCCGGTCCGCGATTCGCGGCCCAGTCGAAGCCGCAGACTCCGCGCGGGCTAAAAGCCCGCGGCTCGCTGGCGGCGCCTGCTGCATCCTCTGCGGCCGCGATGCCCTCGGCCGGCCCATGCACGTCGTTTGTACAACCGGCGACCCGACGCTTATCATTATTACGGTCTACCTGCCGCGATTGCCGAAGTGGCTTTCGCCCACGCAGCGGAGCCAGACGCCATGAACTGCACCATCGCCGGTTGCCCCGGCCAGTACGAGCCTCGCCGCGTGCTGCACACCGTCCGC
>QZJT01000137.1 GCA_003597935.1 Phycisphaerales bacterium
ACTTCCATGCCGAACCGCCCGTCGACGTCAAGATGGGCCCGGCGGACGATCACTTCGAGAACTTCATCGCGGCGGTGCGCAGCCGCAAGATCGAGGACCTCAACGCTGACATCCTCGAAGGGCATCTGTCCCGCCGCGTCCGCCGCCGTGACCTCCACGCCCGCCGCCCCCGCCCCCGCTCGAGGGTCGCGGTTTGGCCTCATTGACCTTGAGGGCACGGCCATCCAGGTCTTTGCCGTCCAGCGCGGCGATCGCCGCCCGGGCTTCCGAATCGGAGCCCATCTCGACGAAGCCGAATCCCTTGCTCTGGCCGGTGTCACGGTCGGAGATGATGCTCACGCTCTGCACCGTCCCGTGCTCGGAGAACAGTTGCGTCAGTGCTTCGCTGCTGACGTTGTAACTCAGATTCCCGACGTACAACTTACGTCCCATGTCTTCATCTCCGCTGTCCCGCGCAGCTCACACACCGGTTCGTGGAGGAAAGCGATGGGCGCAACTGACAGAAAGGGTCTCCAACCGCCCGCGCGAAGCGTAGGGGAAGGTCCGCCGGTCGCTGTCATCGCCCGTCCGGGGCCGGTCTGACTGATCGGGCTCACTTACCGCGCGCCACGCAGGGGCGCGCCCATTCGCGGCGGTGCAACCTCGCGGGGGAACACGATCCCTCCCGCGGCGCCGCCACCTGATCCCATCGAGCCTCATTGACCAGTCCAGTCCGAGTTCAGCGCCGCCAGCGGCGAAGCCACTCCAGGAAGAGGATCGATCAGAAGAAGATCGTCAAGCGGGATATTAGCCGATCCGCCCAAACCCGGCAAGCCGGGCAATCCGAGCCGAACCCAGCCGCCAGCCGCGCGCCACAACCGGCCGCCAGGCGCGCGCCGCAACCGGTCCATCCAGTCCATACTGTCCATCCAGTCCATCCAGTCCATCCAGCCTGCGCTGAGTCCCCTCACGCCGCGCCTTCCCCGCTGGCGCCGAGCGCCTCGCGTGACCAGGCGCTCCAGAAACGAAGAGCCGCAACCGGCGCCTGCACCATGGCCGCGGCCACGTCCGCCGCCGATACGTGGGTCGAAAACGCCCGGCTGAACGGCGACGCCCACATCCGCGCCGGCCACTCGCCGGCCAACCGCCGCACCGCTGCCGCCGCCAGCACGCCGTCGGCGCTGAAGCCCGGACACAGATCGGCGACGACGCCCTCCAGCGTCAGGAGCACTTTGCGGAACATCAGCAGGTCCGGGCTGAAGCGCACGCCCGCGTCGCGCACCGCCGCATCCAGCAGCGCGATGAGCCAGTCCAGCCCCAGCGCCGACCCCCGGCGCACGGCGCCCAGCGCCCGCACCGCCACCCGAAACAGCGACGGGTCGCTCGGGCCGCCGGAGGACAATGGGCCGCTGGTGGCAAGCGAGGCGATGGCGCGGGCGATGTGTGCGGCGTCGTGCAACAGCGCACCGATGATGATCTGGGTCAGGCTCTCGCGGTCCGCCTTGCTCAGCCGGCCGACCAGCGCCCAATCCAGGATCGCTATGCCGCCGCGGTCGTCCGCGATCAGGTTGCCCGCGTGCGGATCGGCGTGAAAGAGCGCCTCGGACCGATCGGACCACATGGGCGTCGCCACCAGCGCCCGGATGACGCGCTCCGCCAGGTGTCGCGAGCGAAGCGCGCCGCAACGCGCCGGATTCCGTGCTGGAAGATCAGATGAACCCGACTGAAGGCCGGCGCCTCCACCTGCCGGCAGGATGCCCGCACCACGGGACGCGGCCAGCAGCGCCGAACCATGGATCCGCTCCATCGCCGTGACTCGGGGCGTGCAGAACGGCAGCACGGCGGGTACGTGAACGTCGGCGTCAGTCGTGTACACGTCCCAGGCGGCGCGAAGGTGCTCCTGCTCGCGGTCGAGCCGGACTTCATGGCTCAGCAGGTCGCGCACGGAATCGAGCGTGTCCGCGTAATCCAGCGCCGGCAGGCCATGGACCCCGCTCAACTCGTCCAGCCGTGGGCCGAGCTGCGACCAGATCTCCAGTTCCTCATCCAGCCGCTCCACCACGCCCGGCCGCAGCACCTTGAAGACGCCTTCACCCTCCTTTGAATGGAACGGCACGACCACTGCGACACTGGCCTCAGCGAGCGCCGCCGGACCGACGCTCAATCCCAGCCCGGCCGGATCTCCCAGTTCCCGCACCAGGATGCGCTCCACGTCGCCCATCGACGTTGCCGGCGGCATCGACTCGAGCCGCTGCAAGCGCGTCCGCAGGTGGGGATCCAGCCGCCGGTCGCGGGCGACCACCTGGCCGAGCTTGTGCAGCGTGGGACACTCGCGCAGGACCGCCACGACGCGGCAAGCTGTAGTCGCGCCGGAACGCAGTGCCCGCTGAGCCTCAAACACCCGGCGCAGGCGGGCCGGCGACAGCTTAACGAGGAAGAACCGGAACGCGTCCGCGATCAGCGGCCGATAGGCGGCGTAGCAATCGGGGACGAGCGCCTCAACGTTGAGCGAATGGAGGTGGGAGAGCATCACGCGTGCGAGTTGAGTGACCAGGCGCGATCACGCGCCGACAGCGAGCCGCGGGCCGAAGCCCGTGCGATCTTTCCCGTGCTGACACGCCCGCGAACAGCGCACGCCGGCTGGAACCCATCGGGCATTGTTCGTCAGGCATTCGCGCATGCGGTCACTCGCTGGATCGAGTACGTCGGGACGACCGCTGAGTGCGACGCGGGACGGGACGGTACACCATCAGCGGAAAGCAGGACGCGGATTCCCGGAGTGCGATCAGGGTTCGGGCCGGACGAGACGGGCTGGCCGGCCGGCAGGTCAGCCCTCGCCGCCCTGGTCCATCCACACCGATCGGTAGAACAGGCTCTCCTCTTCCGCTTCGTGCCGCCGCACGGTGGCGATCAGCTCCCGGATGCGCAGGGCGCAGACGTTTTGCTCGTCCAGTTGCCCCGTAGCGGCCGTGTCCATCCACCGCAGGATCCGATCCAGCATCCCCAGCATGCACGCATGCTCTTCCAGCAGGCGGGCGGCGGCGCCGGTCAACTCGGGCGACGAAAACGTCCCTTCGTCGCCGAGGGTCCACACCCCCGCGGCGTGGTGCTGGCGCAACCGCCCGTGCAGGCGCCGCAGCGTTTCGCGCAGCCGGGAGACGACCCGTTCGTCGTCGAACACGTCGTCGGCCTGGTTCAGGGTCCGTTCCAGCTCCGCCAGCAGCGTGCCGATGGTCGGGGCCGAATCGCGCAGGGCATCCTGATCGAGGGGGGTTGCAGCCATGACTCCATTCCTTTCTCAAAGAGGTGCGGCCGCACGACGGTGCGGAGGGCGACGCGGTTCGGACGCCACCGCTCCATTGTAGCCGCACCCGCGTCACGCCGCAACGCAAGCGACGGGAGGCGCGCCGCTCCGGGCGCGTGACACTTGCGGCGGCCGGCCTTTCGGTGTGGCACCGGCTTCCAGCCGGTGGGCGTGCCCCTCCAGGCCACGCCAGTCGCGGATTCGCCGCAACCACCGGCAATATGCCGGTGCCACACGTACGGAGGAGCACATTCTCAGCTCCACCGCACCAGTCACGCACCCCGCCGCTCCAGATGCGGGACACTCCGGGCGGTTCCCTTGAGCGAGCCGCTTGGGGCATCGGTTGACGCGCTTGTCGCGGCCGCTGATGGCGGTGCGTCAGGGGTCGTGCAGCATCGCTCGCCAGGCGGCCGCCTCCTCCGGCCGGCCCCAGGCTTCGTAGAGCCGAGCGAGTTCCTGGCAGACGGCCGCCCGCACCCAGTCGCCCTCGGGCAAGACGTCAACCGCAGCCAGCAGGCGCGCTTCGGCCTCTTCGAACCGTCTCCGACTGGTAAGATGACCGGCGTAGCAGAGATCGAGCCGCACGCGATCCATCGGATCTGCGATGCTCGCTTCCAGCGGCATGATCTGCTCGAAGTGCGCGTCGGCATCGTCGAGCCTGCCCTGTCGGGAGAGGAAGCGGGCCAGGTAGGCCCGGTAGCGCAGGGGCATGCCGGCGCTATGGCCGCCCATCGCGCTGAAGCGCTCGTAGAGGATGGCGGCGTATCGCTCCGCGGTGGCGTATTCGCCGGCTGCATCGAGCAGGGGCAGACCGTCGCTCATCTTCGAGAGCGTCTCCGCCGTGTCCTGACCCTCAAAGCGCGCCCGCATTGTCTCGACGGTCTGGACAAGATAAGGCGCGGCCTCGACGAACCGCCCCTGGTCCGCCAGCGCCTGGGCGAGCACGGTCGTAGCTTTCGAGCACAACTCGTGATTTGTGCCGAACCGATTGGGCGCCAGATCGAACACGCGCCGTGCGAGATCCGCCGCTTCCTCCAAATCCCCCAGTAGCCGTAGCGTGATCGCGAGCTGGACCATGGCGTAGAGCGCGTCCGAACTCTCCTCGCCGTATAGCTCAGTGTTTCCCCGCCACGCATCGCGGTACAGCGCCGCCGATTCGTTCAGGTCAGCCTCGCGATCGGCGCTTTGGCGGCGCCCGACGCGGGCCCAGAGCATGTGAGCCAGTTCTTCCGCAACGTGCACGGTGGTCGGATGGTATTCCCCCAGCGACTCGCGCGCCTCATTGAGGCACTGCCGCGTCCTGGCTTCCGCCTCGTCGTATTCGCCTCGCAACCGGCGCACTTGGGCGAGCGTGCAGCGCACATAGAGCGATGTCGCATCATTGAGCTGCTCGGTCGGCGCGTGGGCGAGCACTTCGTCGCCCGCTTCGACCGCGGCGCTCAATCGGCGCATCCGAAAGAGCAGCCAGACGTGCCTGCCGCCTACGCGCCTGGTCAGCTCGTCGGAAGGACCGAGCAGGTCCCGGTAAAGCGCGTGTGCTCGGCCTACCTGAACCAGCGCTTCGTCGTGAAGCGAGAGGTGTTGAAACGCCCGGCCGAGCGTGTAGCGCACCTCGGCTTCGAGTTCCGGGTGATCGGCGAACCGCGTCGCCGCTTCGTCGGCGGCTTCGCGGAGCACTTCGACCAGTTGCACGTCGGCGCGGCCGGTGGCCGGGTTGGCGGAGGCCAGGATATCGTCGAGAAAGTCGTTGATCGCCACGGCCCGTTCGTTGGCCTGGCGCGTTTCGATCAGAGCGGCGCTGGTCCAGGCAGTGGCGCCGATCAGCACAATGACAATGGCCACGGCGGCGCCCACCAGCGTCTTGTTGCGCCGCGCGAACATGCGGAGTTGATAGACCGCCGACGGTGGACGGGCTGCGATCGGTTCGCGGCGCAGAAATCGGCGGATGTCGGCGGCCAGGTCCGACACCGAGGCATACCGCCGCTCCGGGTCCTTCTCCAGCGCCTTGCCGACGATCGTGCTCAGGTCACCTCGAAACGCCTTGTTCACCGTGTCCAGCGGTTCGGGACGTACTTCCGTGATGATTCGCGCGGCCTGGACGATCGACTTGCCACGCACGTCGTTGGGCGTGCGGCCGGCGAGCAGCTCATAAAGGATCACGCCCAGCGCGTACACGTCGGTGCGGGTGTCAAGATGCAGTTTCTGACCACCCGTCGGGGGACCGGACTCGCCGGGTTGCGGTGAATCCGACACGCCGGTCGGTATTGCCTCAGACTCGCCGCGGAGCGGCGAGCGACCCAGCGGCGAGCTACCCGGCGAGTTACCCAGCGAGCTGCCCAGCGAGCCGCCGATCTGCTCGGGGCTCATGTAGGGCAGCGTCCCGACGATCTGAGCAGCGTCGGTGTAGACGGACGTGGCCTGCACGTCGGAGTCGGTGACGCGGGCGACGCCGAAGTCGAGGACCTTGGGCTGGCCCGACGCGCCGACGAGGACGTTGGCGGGTTTCAGGTCGCGATGGATGACTCCTTTCTGATGGGCGTGGTGAACGGCATCGCAGATGCAGGCGACCAGTTCGAGCCGCTGGGCCGTGTTGAGTCGCCTGCTGCGGGCGTAGGCGAGCAATGACTCGCCCTGGATATACTCCGTGGCGAAGAAGGGCAGCCGCGTCGCCGATCCGCCGCCGTTGCTCACGTCGGCGATGCCCGCCTCATAGATGTGCGCGATGCCGGGATGCTGAAGGCGGCCGAGGATGTCCGCCTCGTGCTCGAAGCGGCGCAGCGAATCGCGCGAGGGCAGCCCGGATCGAATCAGCTTGACCGCCACGCTCCGCCGCGGGTTTTCCTGAAACGCCTCGTACACCGACCCCATGCCGCCCTCGCCGACCAGCCGCACGATTTCATAGCGCCCGATTCGCCGTGGGAGGGGTGGTTCGGCCAACCGTGACAACTCATGGACCGGTTGTCCCAGGAAGCTGTTCCCGGCCGCGTCGTAGTGCTCAAGCAGCAGTTCGACCTCTTCACGGATCCCGGCGTCGCCTTCGCACCGGCTGTCCAAAAACTCGGTACGTTGCTCGCGCGGCAGGTCGAGTACCTGCTGGTAGAGTGACTCCACCAGGCGGTAGCGTGTGCTCGAATCAAGGTCGCTCATCCGATCCCTTCGGTTCCGCCAGTTCCTTGTGCAGCCGGGCGACGATGTAGCGCCATTCCCGGTCGATGGTCGGCACCGACAGTTCCATAGCCGCGGCCGTCTCCTCGCGGTTCAGCCCCGCGAAGTAGCGCAGCGTCACGATCTGCGCCTTGCGCGGGTCGTCGGCGCGCAGCCGCTCGACGGCCTCGTCGAGGGCCAGGATGTCCTCAACGGGGCTGGAAAGCGGCAACTCGACCTCGTCGATGTCAATTCGCTTTTTGCCGCCGCCACGCTTCAAGCGATTCTTGCTGCGGGCCTGATCGACCAGGATCTGCCGCATGGCCTCCGCGGCGGCGGCGAAGAAGTGGCCACGGTTGTCCCAGCCGGCGTCGCCGCCCCGAACCAGCCGCATGAAGGCCTCGTGTACCAGCGCCGTGGGTTGGAGCGTGTTGCCCGGAGGCAGGTGGGCCATGCGGGCCTGGGCGAGCTGGCGCAATTCGGCATAGACGAGCGGCAGCAGGTCGGCTGCGGCCTTGCGGTCGCCGCGGGTGGCGGCTGCCAGCGTGTTCGCCATCGGATTGGGTGTAGTTGCGGCCATCCTCGCGGGTTTCCCCGGGACGCCTGATAGCGCCGCAGGTTCAACGGCGAATTGTGTTTCGATGACGGCTTCTCCGGCGCCTGGCGTCAGGGGCATTATAGCTTCCGGCCGGCCGGATCGAAGCCCTCGGGCCGCACGCTACCGAACGATACGTGGCCATCGAGGAGACAGGACCATGCTGTACAAGAGAAGCCTGCTGATCGGAATGATCGTGGTGTCCAGTTGGAGCGCGTTGGACGCCGCCGGCCAGACGCCGCTCGGAACCAGTATCACCTTTCAGGGTCAACTCACTGAAAACGGCCAGCCGGCCAACGCGGAGTATGACTTTCAGTTCCGGCTCTACGACGCCGCCTCCGGCGGGAACCCGATCTCGCAGCCGCTGCCCGCCGACGACGTACCCGTGGAAAACGGCATGTTCTCGCGCGAGCTGGACTTCGTGCCCATGCCGAACAAGACGCTCTTCGACGGCGACAACCGCTGGATCAACGTGGCGGTTCGGCCCGGAAACAGCAACGGGCTGTACACCCTGCTGACGCCGCGGCAGAAGCTGACCGCCGCCCCCTATGCGGTCTACGCGCTCGGCGGACCCGGCGGCGACGGCCTCTGGGCCGCCAGCGGCAACGACATCCACAACACGAATGACGGAAGGGTCGGAATCGGCACGAGCACACCGACGCAGTCGCTACACCTTAAGGCGAGCATTCCCGTCATAGCCGTTCAAGATGGTGACGACAGCGGAATCCGGCACTCCGGTTATGTCGGATTCAATGACAGTGGGAATGTTCAGCGCGGCTGGATGGGCTTTGGTTCGCAGTCCGATTCCGATTTCAGCCTGATGAACCGCTACGAAACGGGCAATACCGTGCTGGGCACGCAGGGAACTCCCCGACTCGTAGTGACCGCCACCGGCAAGGTGGGCGTCGGCACCGACTCGCCGGGCGCGAAGCTGCACGTCATCGAGCCCGATGACGGCATTGCTGGGTACTTTCTCAGCAGTACGGGCGGAACGGCGATTCTCGCACAGGCCCTCGGCGATCAGGGCGCCACGGTGTGGGCCACCGCTCAGGGCGCGGCGGACGCGGTTTACGGCTTCACCAACGGCACGGGTGACGGGGGTAACTTCGAGATCTTCAACTCGGGGAGCACCGCCTCCGCGGTATCGGGCAAGACCAACGGCCGCGGCAGGGCCGGCCGGTTCGAGATCGACAACCCGGCCAACACCACGTCCGGCCTGTTCAGCGTTCACAACGGCAGCGGAAACGCGATCGCCGGGGTCAACACGGGCACCGGTCGCGGCGGGTACTTCGAATCCAGGAGCAGCGCGACCGGGCTTTATTGCGTCAACACGACCGGCGGCCTCGCCTTTCACGCCAACGGCACCGCCCGCGTTGACGTACTTGAGATCACCGGCGCCGACATCGCGGAGCGGTTTCCCGTGGATGAGACGGAGTGCGCCGAACCGGGCACAGTTATGGAGATCGATCCCACGGAGCCCGGTCGGCTGCGCGTTGCGTCCTGTGCCTACAGCCGCAGCGTGGCGGGTGTGGTCAGCGGCGCGAACGACCTCTCCGTCGGCGCCGTGCTGGGCAATCTGCCAGGCAACGAGGACGCCCCACCGATAGCACTGAGCGGCCGGGTCTGGGTGCGATGCGACGCCTCATACGGCGCGATCGAGCCGGGCGATCGGCTCACCACGTCCAAGACGGCCGGTCATGCCATGAAGGCGGCGGACCGCGGCCGCGCGGACGGCGCTACCATCGGCAAAGCGATGTCATCATTGAACGAGGGCAAGGGAATGGTGCTGGTTCTGGTGTCGCTCCAGTGATGTCTGGATTCAAGGGAGTTCCCAGCGTGAAAACCGCAAACTTCATCGTCTGTTCCGCGGCCGTGGCGATCGGCCTGGTCGGAATCACTGCGGCGCAGGTCCAGGTGCTCCCCGAAGCGCCGCAGTCCACCGATCCAGGCGTCTGGGCGGACGAGGCGGTGTTTCCGATTCCGCCCGACGCTTACCCAGCCACGCAGCGGTTGGCGCCGGGGACGATCCCGGACGTGGTGGAACTCCCGCCAGCCAGGCCGCCGGCCCCCGGCGCCGACTCGTACAACGCCGGCTACGTGGACGAACTGCCCCCCGATCTCGTGCCACCACCGGTCTGGTCGAACACACCCGACGGCGGGCGCGTCTGGGCGGTCGAATTCCGGTCGCTGGACGCGGTGCCGCTGCGCCTGCGCCTGCGAGGCCGCTTCGGCCTCGATGGGCTTGAACTGCGCGTCTACGACCCGAAAGGCGCGTGGACGCACGGGCCGTATCAGGGACTTTACGTCGATGAAAACGGCCACTGGTGGACGACGATCATCTTCGGCGATTCGATCGGTCTGGAGTTTCACGCGCCGCCGGGCATGGAAGCCGAGCCGAGCGTTCCCGAGTTCGACGGATACGCCTGCTACAACCTGCCCCCCCCCGAAAGCGAATCGCCACAACTCGGGTGCGATCTCGAGGACGTCATGTGCCACGGCGAGTGGCTGAGCACCGCGGAGGGCGTCTGCATGTTGGCCGTCGTCAACGGAAACGTCGTTGGCTACAGCAGCGGCGGCCTGCTCGGCCGTAATCCCTCGGATGGATCGCCGTTCATCATGACGGCCAACCACTGCGACCCGATGTCGCGCGCGACCGTCTTCGTCTGGAACTATCGCAGCACGCGCTGCAACGGCCCCGACCCCGGCCCCCCGAACTCCAACCCGCGCAACGAGGGGGCGCACCTGATGCGGTCCGCTTCCACCGCGGACTGGAAACTGCTTGCCCTGCGGGAACGGCCGAAAGCGGGACGGTTTCTCGGCTGGGCGTCGGGATTCTGGGACTCGTTCGCCGACGGCACCGGCATCCATCACCCACGCGGGATGAACCAGAGCATTTCCTGGGGCTACAACGAAGGCATGGCGTACGGCGAATTCTGCCCCCAGATCGGGCCGTGTTTCTGGGCGCACACCTGGGGGGTACGCTTGACCACCGGCACCACGTTTCCCGGCTCCTCGGGGTCGCCTGTGTTTGATTCGAGCCGCCGCGTCCGCGGAACCCTGTCCGGCGGCTACAACTGCGATGTCGACTATTACGGCCGCTTGCAGCACGCCTGGGACAGGATGAAGTCCTTCCTGCACAACCCCGCCAGCCCCATGTACGTGGACACGAATTACGGCGGCGAGGAGATGCACGGCACCAGCGAGGAGCCATTCCCGCGCCTGGTTCAGGGCGTTTACGCCGTAAGGGCGGGCGACCGGGTCATCATCCGGGCCGGATCCTACCCGGACAGGATGACCATCTTCCGGCCCATGACCCTGACGGCCTCTGGCGGGGTTGTGCGAATCGGCAACTGAGCCGCCGCCCCGTGCCCCCGCGTGATAGGCGCGGACCGCGGACGGCGAATGGTAGTGGGTGCCGCCCACCGACGCTGAGCGGCGAGTGCACGGAATTCGTGCGGCAGTTCGGGTGCCCGACTGCGATCACAAGAGCGGCGGATGAGTGCCAAAGCGTCCGCCGGCTTTACCGGACGTGTTGCCAGGAGTTTGAGAGATGAGGTTGTTTCGCGCGGTCACGATCTTAGGTGTCGTCAGTTGCTTCGGCGTGGCGCGGTCCGCGCACGCCCAGACGCCCGTCGGCACCAGCCTGACCTTCCAGGGTCAACTCAACGAGAACGGCCAGCCCGCCAACGCGGAATATGACTTTCAGTTCCGCCTGTTCAATGCGGCGTCGGGCGGCGCGGCGATCTCGCAGATACTGACCGTGGGCGACCTGCCGGTCGAAAACGGCGTGTTCTCGCGCGAGCTGGACTTCGTGCCCATGCCGAACAAGACGCTCTTCGACGGCGACAACCGCTGGATCGAAGTGGCCGTCCGCCCCGGCAACAGCAACGGCGCCTACACCACGCTGACGCCGCGGCAGAAACTCACGGCCGCGCCGTACGCGGTCTATGCCCTCGGCGGATCCGGCGGCGGAGACGGCTTCTGGGCTTCCAACGGCAATGACATCCACAGCACCAACGCGGGCCGCGTCGGCATCCACACGGCGTCGCCGCAGGGGCTATTGGAAGTAAACGGCGAAGGGAACAGCGAGCTAGGCCTGCGTCTGTACCACCCGGGCGCCTCTACCGGCGAGATCCAGTTTGGGGGACCGGCAGGCTCACCCGGTATTACCGGGTTGGCCAACAACGGGAATCGCCGCGACATCAGGTTCAGCGATCTGGGACTGTTTCTGCTGTCCAACGATTCGCCGGACCGCCCCTCACCGACGCGCGGCATGTTCATAGGCGAGTCCGGCGACGTCGGTATCGGCACGTACGAACCGACGGCGCGACTGGAGATCAACGGCGAGGGATCGGCCGCGATCGGCCTGGTCCTCAATCAGCCCGGCAGCTCGACCGGCCGCGTGGAGATCGGCTCGCCGACGGGGTACCCCGGCATCGTCACCTTCACGAACAGCGGCAACCGTCGCGACATCCGCTTCACCGATCTTGGGATATTCCTGCTCACGAGCAATTCTCCAAGCAGGCCCGGCGCATCGACGGGACTGTTCATCGACGAAGCAGGGCAGGTGGGCGCGGGAACGTACGAGCCTGCGGCACGGATGCACGTGGTGCAGGCGGCGACCGGCACGGCCGGGCTGTTCGAATCAACGACCAGCTTCGGTCTCGACGGCTACTCAGCCAGCAACACCGGCACCGGCGTCCGTGGCCGATGCGACAACGGCATCGGCGTGACCGGTATTTCGAGCACGGGCCGGGCGGGATTCTTCTTTGCGACCAGCGCCAGCAACTCGCAGCCGGCGCTCGACGTCGTGACGGTTGGCAATTCCAGCAGCCGGGCGATCCGAGCGGTCAACTCCGGCACCGGCCACGCAGGCCACTTCGAAATCAACAACGGCAACAGTTCCGGTACGGCGTTGTACTGCACAACAAGCGGCACCGGCCTGGCACTTCAGGCCGACGCCATCGCCCGCGTCGATGTCCTCGAGATTGTCGGCGCTGACATCGCTGAGAAGTTTCCCGTGGTCAAATCGAAGACCGCCACACCGGGAACGGTGATGGAAATCGACCCAGATCGCCCGGGTCATCTGAGGGTCGCCTCCGGCGCTTACAGCCCCGGCGTCGCCGGCGTGGTCAGCGGCGCGAACGACCTGTCGGTCGGCGCCGTGCTTGGCAACCTTCCCGGGCATGAGGACGCGCCGCCGATTGCCCTGAGCGGTCGCGCGTGGGTCAAGTGCGATGCGTCGAACGGACCGATCGAGCCGAACGACCTCTTGACCACGTCGAACACGCCGGGACACGCCATGAAAGCCGCCGACCGTGGCCGCGCATACGGCGCCACGATCGGCAAGGCCATGTCCAGCCTCAAGGAGGGGAAGGGCCTGGTGCTCGTGTTGGTGTCGTTGCAGTAGTGAAAGCGGAAGTGAACAGGACGCTCGGGAGCCAGACGATGACACAGCTACACACATACAAACATCGAAGTCGGCCGTGCGCGTTGATTGCGTCGGCGGCCCTGGTAACGGCGACCGCGTCCGCTGCGACCGCGCAGCCTGACCACGGAGGCGCCCTTGATGCCAACCGCGAGGCGGCGTTGATGACGGCGGTCGCCGATGAACTGCGACTCAGCGACCTGACGCTGCAGTACATGGAGCCGCCTGAGAACCCACCGGCGTCGTTCGAGTTCACGCTGGACGGAGCCGGACTGACGGTTTCGCTGCGCCGCTACTCGGTCAGGGCTGACGACTTCCACGTCTACGTTCCGGACGTCAACGGCAAACTCGTCGAAGTGCCGCCGCCGCCGGTGAGCACCTATCGCGGCGAAGTCGTCGGCGTCGACGGCAGCGCGGTGTCGGCGTCACTTAACGGGGCCGGCCTGACGGCGATGGTTCATCTGCCCGACGACACGGTTCTGGCGGTGCAGCCGGTGTCCGATGTCGTCCCGCACGCCCCCCCCGGATGGCATGTGGTTTATTTTGCCGACTCGGTGGACGCCGGTCCGTGGGTCTGCGGCAATGACGACCTGCACGGCGTCGCTCAACGCGCGATGCCGCGCCATGACGGCGACGGCGAGCCGGATGAAGGCCCGTCCGCCGCCGAAGAGAGCGACCGCATCGTAGACCTCTACTTCGACGCGGACGTGGAGTTCTATCAGGCCAACAACTCGTCAGTAGATGCCACGGTGCTCGACATCGAGCGGGTGGTCAACGCCGGTGACGTGATCTACCGCCGCGACACGGGCATCACCCAGTGGATCTGGGGCGTCATCGTGCGCACCGGCGAGCCCGATCCCTACAATGGCACGACGGCGCAGACGTTGTTGTGCGAATTCCGTACGTTCTGGAACGCCAACCTGGACAACCGCTCCCGCGACACCGCCCATTTGATGACCGGAAAGAACCTGGCCGGCAACACCATCGGGCTGGCCTGGACGGGGGTGGTGTGCAACGTCGTGGGCACCGACGGAGGCGGCACCTGCCCCAATGAAGACAACCTGGCCTACGGCCTCTCGCAGTCTCGCTACACCAACACCTGGTCGCTGCGCGTCAGCCTGACGGCCCATGAACTGGGCCACAACTGGAACGCCAGCCACTGCGACGGCGACCGGGACTGCCGGATCATGTGCGCCAACAACGGAGGCTGCACCGGCGTGGTGACGTCCTTCGGCTCGCGGGCGCGGGGAGAGATTACGACGTACAAAGACGAAGAGGCCGACTGCCTGACCGGCTGTTGGCCCGGCCAGTTCGTCCCCAGCGACCCGGAAACCGTATTGGAAGCGGTCCGACGGGCCTGCTGGGGCAGTTGGATCAGCATCGACGCCCGGCGTTACCCGGAGAATATCCGTATTCACCGGGCCGTCCGCCTGCAGGCCAACGGCGGGCTTGTCGTCATCGGAGATTGAACGCATGTGTGCGATCGGCAGCCGCCAGGGAGCCGCGGGCTTGAGCCGGCGCGGAGTTTCGGGTTTAGCGTGTCTGCGGATCGAGCACAGCGATTTGACGGGTCGCGCGGAAAGCGCGGCACTGGAACTGGCGGTTTGCGATTGGTAGGATGGCAAGCGAGATGGCCGGCAGCGCCGCGACCACCGCGGACCCATTGTTGCGATAGATACTGATCTTTCCGGGAGTGGCAGTGATGCGACGCGTAACCAGAGTCGGATGTATCGCCGTGGCGGCGGCGGCTGTAAGCGCCGCGCAGGCTCAGACGTTTGAAATGAACTGGTCGACCGTTGACGGCGGCGGCGTCATCAACACAACCGGCGGCGCCTTTGCGCTGTCCGGCACGATCGGCCAGCCCGATGCCGGCGACATGTCCGGCGGAAACTTCGTCCTCCGCGGCGGCTTCTGGCCGGGCGTGGCGGCCGCCGGCGGAGGCGGCTGCACCGGGCAGGAGACGCTGAAGAAGGCCAAGTGCAAGACCAAGCAGGGCGTCGTGACCAAACTTTCGGTCGTCGTGAAGAACGGCTCGCCCGGCGAGATCTACACGGCCGTGCTGGATACCGGCCAATCCCTGGACAAGAAGGCCAAGGATAACGGCACCGCAAAGTTCGTCTTCAAGGGCGGCGACGCTCCGCCCTGCGGCGACAACGCCGTGACCGTCTGCGACCTGCGAAAGGCGTTCAACTGCGGGTGCTGACGGTGGATCAGCCCGCCCCTCCCGGCCACCACGCCGCGCACTCGGTGTGGTGGGCGAGAATCCTGGGTGGCACCCGCGCGGCGCGGCACCCGCGCGGCGCGGGTTCTGCCGTCCGACTGAATGGGGACGCCAACGCCTCGGCGGTCAATCCCCGCCGTCATTCAACACGGACGGATCGACTACTGTACCGGCCCCTGCACACGTCGTGGCCCCGCTGGCCTGTGATGCGCCGGATCGCGCAGTCGTAATGGCCCGACTGCAGGGGACGAACTCTGAGCGTGGCGGTTCCGTTGTCGCGGATGTGGCTTCGCCCTGATTCCTTCCCCGACGGACCGGCGCAACCGACCTTGACGCGGCCCCCACGCAGCGACGTCTGCACCCGTGAGAGCACGCCTTGCGGCATCGAAACAGCCTGGTGGCCGGTGAGAACGTCGCACCCGCCACAGTTCAGCCGCGAAACGAACAAGTCGTGGAACTCCGCATCCCTCCAGTCGACGCCCGGCGTGGGGTTGAAATCGACCGTGCGGGTGAAATAACCAGCGAAGAACAGGTCCTCGTTTTTGTCAACCGCGATCGCATATCCCTTGACGGTCTGCGAACTCGAACAAGTTGCGGTCCAGCCGCCGTACTGGCCGTCCGGCTCCAGCGTCGTGACGAACGCGTCGCCGACGCCGACGGCGTACTTCACGTCACCCTTGCCGTCTGGGTCGAAATCCATCGTGAGGGAGAACTCGCCCGTGACGAAGATCTGGCCGGATGGGCCGACGGCTATGCTCTCGGCACTTGCGTCCTCCTCGTTGTTGCCAGGCGTATAGGTCCATAGGTAGTTTCCGTCGGCCGCGTACTTCGTGACGAAAACGCCACCGTCGCCGGGATCGGTCCGCTCGTCCACACCCGGGCCGGGATCGAAGTCGGTCGTGCCATACATCCGGCCGGAAACGACCACACCGCCGTCCGGAGTAATCGCCACGTCGCGGGCATGACCGGAGTTCACGTCACTGCGCAGGTAATGGGACCATTCGCGCCCGCCCTCCGCGTCGACCCGCATGGTGAAAATGCCGTCCTGCCGACCGCCGACCACGACGCCGCCATCGTCCGTCGCCGCCACTGCATAGCCCTCGCCGCGGTTGGTAACGGTCCACTCATAGTCGCCGTCGCTCTGAAACTTGCTGACGAACACGGTGAAAGTCGAGGTCGTCTTCCAGTCCTCGCCCTTTTCTGGGTCGAAGTCGATTCTTCCTACGCCGACGGCGCCGGTAACGAACACGTCGCCCTGTCCGTTGACGGCCACGCCCTGGCCCTTGTCGAAAAAGTAGGCGCCGATCGTGTGTGTCCATCCATAGGAACCGTCGGCCCGGAGCTTGGTGATGAAGACGTCCGAGGCGCCGACCAACTCCCGCCGATCTACACCCTTGGTCGGATCGAAGTCCACCGTGTACGTCCGATTGTTCTCGAACGCCCCGGTAACGTATATGTCCCCCATCCGGTCTACCGCAACGCCGAGCGCGTACTCCTCGCCCTCGCCTGCAATGACACGAGTCCAGACGTGCCGTCCATCCGGGCGGAACTTGGTGATGAAGGCGTCTGACCAGCGGGTCGTCGGGAACAACACCTCGCCCTTCGTCGGGTCGAAGTCGAACGGCGGGGCCTGGTCCCTGGCGGCCCTGAACTCGCCGACCATGATCAGGTTTCCATCCGAATCAAGGGCCATGTCATTCACATAACTCCAATGAGTACTGCCCAAGTCAACGGTCCAGCCGTAACGCGGGAAGGCACAGGGTGGATCGGCCAGTGCCGGCAGGGCCCAACCCAGGCTGGCGCACGTGGCCATCGACACGACTCTGCTCATTACTTGACCCTTTCCAAATGCCTTGCGCATTGCCGTGGGTGTCTATGAACGCCGGCGCGACCGGCCGTCCTCGCCATCGGCGACGACGGCACCCACGCACGATCAGTCGCACCCGCAATTCCGGAGCTTGTTGACGCATCGGCCACGTTCGCGCGGGTCGGCGCACGTGCTCCGCTGCCTGATTTTGCGCGTGCAGCCTTCCGCGCACGCGTTTCCGGGCCGAAAGCGACACGTCTCGGCCGGCGTGATGGAACATCCGGACACGTTGCACTTCCTCTGCTTGAATCTGCGCGTCTTGTAGATGCACTCGGAAGTGTATTCGAACTCGACTTCCATCGACTGCGACGGCGGATCGCAGGTTGGAGTATTGACGCCGCCCCAGTTCTCGTTGGCAATGCACGGGCGGACAGCGAAACCTGGGCTGGCACAGACGCAGACCTCGAAGACGCTGAGTTCGATGCCGATACCGCAGGAACCTGTTCCCCAGCGGTGACCATCGCAGTCCCAATACTGGACGTTGACGTTCCCGCTGTGCAATGCTTGGGCGATTCCCTCCACGGCGGCCGGATCGGAACAGGAGATGCCGACGGGATCCGCCGAGCCCCGAATCGTGACCCGAGTATATCGGCGCGGCATCAGCTCTGCCTGCAGTGCCTGCCACGCGGCGCACTGATTCGGCGACCGCTCGCCTTGCATGAACACCTGCGAATAGAGAATCGTCTCGCCGAAGCCCAACTCGGCCAAACCCGCCACTGTCAGTGCACATAGCAGTGCCGATCTCGCGCGCATCCCATCACTTCGCGGCGTCGCCGGACGTATGCACCTTCTGACCCCGCCGACGCGACCACAGCGTCGACAATGCCGGTCCATTCCCGCTCACGTCCGGCTCCCCGCAAGTTGACTGAGCATACAACGTCTCTGCGGTACGGTCAAGCGCAGGTCGCCGCAAAGTGTAAGCGCCGATGGCCTTGAATACGACGTATGGAGGAGGCGCTCCGAGAAGTGAGCGGGTCGCGCCGGGAACGGTTGACTACGCAGGCAAGTCATCGTCGACCGTCAGCGCTGGCATGCTCGATCGGCCCTTGTTGCATTCGCCACTCGCTATTCCGTCGGCGCCCACCGCCGGCACGCCACCAGCGCGAACACGGCCGCGAACGCTGCCAGCACCACGCAGTTCACCCCCACCCGGCCGAGGTCCGGGTGTTCGCTCACCAGAAGCTGATCGTAGGCGATCAGCGCCCAGGCGTGCGGCGTCGCCAGGCTGAGCGTGCGCAGCGCCTCCGGCAGCCACTCACGCGGCATGAAGCAGCCGCTGATTCCCGCCAGCGCGATCACCAGCAGGTTTCCGTACGCGGAGACTTGCGCATCCGTCCGCGCGGAGAGCGCCGTCAAAAGGCCCAGGCCCGTCGCCGCCAGCGACGTACACACGATCACCGGGAGCAGCACCCACGGCCGCCCCCCCCACGACATCCCGAAAAGCAGCCGGCCGAACCCGAACAGCAGCACGCCCTGAACCACCGAGACGATCAGGAACGGCGCCGTCTTGCCGGCCAGCACCTGCCACGGCGCCAGGCGCGCCAGCCGCAGCCGCGGCAACGTACCCGCCTCGCGTTCCGCGATGAAGGAGCGGGCCATGATGTTGATCAGAAAAAAGGCGAACATCACCGCATACCCGGGCACGATAAACTGGTACACGCCCGCCCGCGGTCCTGATGGCAGGTCGGTCATGGCTGCGCCGGGCGCCATCGCCCGCGGCGCACCTGGCGCGGCATTGTCTGACGCGCCGGCTCCCGCCGCCTCTGCCGCACCGGGTTGCGTCGCATCCGTGGCACCGGATTCCGTCGCGTCTGGCGCATCGCGCACCGTCGCGTCTGCCGGGACGGCGGCGCCGGTCTGCGCCACCGTGGCGTCGCTGCCGCCGGCACGGGCCAGGTAGGCGGCGGCGATCGGGTCGCGGCCAGCCGCCTGGCGCAGGAGCACCGGGTACAGACACGCCGTCAGCACCGCCCGCGCCGCGGACGCCGCCGCCTCGTTGGAGGGTCGGGCGTAGACGGACACATCCAGCCGCTCCAGTTCCGGCCCTGCGCTGCCCGATGCCAGCACGTCCTTGAGGGCCATGCCGTCCACTCGCTTTCGCCAACTCGGGCCGAACACGAACGCGACCCGCACGTCGCCGTCATCGACCAGACGGAACGCCTCCGCTGCGCTGGCGGCCTCAGAAATGCGCAAGCCCCCGTTTCGCCTCAGCGCCGCAACCACCACCTCGGCCGGCCGTCCCGGCCCCTCATCCACAACCACCACCTTCACCGCCCCGGCTTCGGTCCTCATCCCAAGGAACTGGCCGGTGGACGCGCCCAGAATGGCAATGAACACCATCGGCATCAGCACCAGCACCCCCAGCGCGCGGCGGTCGCGGATGAGCAGGCGCAGGTCTTTCATCACGATCGGCCACATGGCCAGCCATTGTCGGACGCCGGCCGACAATCGCCAAGGCGGGAACCGCGTAAGCCTGACCAGCGGAGCAGGCCCGCTGAAGAACAGCGCCTTTCACGACGCACGGTGCGTGACACTTGCGGCGAATGCGCCTGGGACCGCGAAGCTCCAGCCCGGCGGCAGCGGGGAAAGGCGCTGGCAGCTTGGATCCGCGTTCACAGGGAGACTCCGCGCGGGCTTCAAGCCCGCGGCTCGCCGCTGGCGCAGAATCGCGCTCGGCGACAGGGCGAGCCGGTCGCGGTCGGCCCGCGCTCGTGGCTGCGGGTACCGCTCCCGCGCTTCCGCCGCGCTAACAGGCAGTTCTTTCGGCCGTCCTACCGCCTGTCCGGCGACGCTGGAGACGAGGATCATCCATGGGTTATCGCGACGGAGCCACCCGCATGACGGTCGCACGTAGACTACTGGTTTCTGGCCTGCTCTGGCCTTCCGGCATACTCTGGCCGGCCGCGGCGAGTGCCGTACAGAACGGCAACGAGAGCGGCGATGCAGCCGCGGCGGGCGCCGCACAAAGCGTCAACGACAACAGCGGCGCACCGACACCCGCAGTCGCGCCCCCACCCGCATCCGCACCTGCAACCGCATTCACGCTGGCGGATCGTCAGATCCGCCTCGCTCGCTCGGGCGACGGCGTCACGTTTCAGGACGAGGGCCTGTTCCTGGCTCGCGCCCGCTCGCCGGAGGTGGTGGCGCTTTCCGGCAACCGGCTGCTGGCGCTGTTCGATCACGCCGTCAGCGAGTCCTCCGCCCGGACGGTCATCTGCCGCAGCGTTTCCGCGGACGGCGGCCGGACCTGGTCGCACCCAGAGCCGATCCGGTTCGATCGAGACCTGCGGGTGCAGCCCTTCGCGCCGGCGCTGCTGGTGGGGCCTGAAGACGTGCTTCGCCTCTATTTCCTCGCCGAGACAGACTCCGTCGGGGAGAGGCAGGGCGGCTCGATCCACGCATCGGTCAGCGGGGAGAGGCACGGCGCCTTGATCCACGCGGCGCTGAGTCGGGATGCGCTGAACTTCACGCTCGATGCCGATCCGGTAGCCGCGCTGCCGGCGGCCGTGATCCCGAGCGCTGCGTCGGCGGACGCCGCACTCCCGGCCGCTGCGTTGGCGGTCGGTGACGAGGCAGATCGTAGCTACTCCGTCCCGTCGCTGACGGCCGCCGTCTTCGACCGCCGGTTCCACCTGTTTGCCACCATCGCGATCGGCGCTGATGAACGCTCCACCCGGGCCGAGGGGCGGGCCACGTTCCACTACGTCTCCGCCGATGGGCGTCGCTTCGACGGTCCGCCGCAACGGGTGCGCAGCCCCGCGCCGGTGGCGGGAACGATCTTCGCCGACCGCGTCCCGCTGCGCGCCTGCGTCGTCGATGACGGCGACGTCGTCACGCTCCGGTCGCCCGACGGTCGCACCTGGACGCCCGAGCCCGGCGTGCGCCTGGGGGGGGGGAGGGATGCGGCCGTGGCGCAGGCGACGTCCGGCGGCTACGTGATGCTCTACGTCCCGGTGGAAGGTCGAGGCCGCACGGACGGCCCCCAGATCGCCACCGCGGACATCCGAATGAACCGGCAGATCGTGGACGCCTTCACCCGTGCGGCCACGAGGCGGCCGTCCACCGAGGGCGACGGCGCACGTGCGGGCAGCGCTGACGCCCTCGCCACCGAAGCATCGCAAGGCCGGCCGGCCGGCGGAGCGGACGGCGACGCCGATGACGCCTCCGGGACGATGGCCGATCCTCCCCCCTTTCCGCTGCCGCCGCACCCGAAGTTCAGCGAGCGCGTTGATTACGTCGCCTGGCACCGGACGCACATGCGGGCCGTGCCGGAGAACGCCTACTACGCCTATGCCGCCTTCTTCCCCGACGAACTCCACCCGGAGACGTCACCGCCGGATTGGCCCGAGGGCGTCAACATGTTCTCCGACGACACCTACCACGATCCCCAGGGTCCGTGGCGGCCGGACGAACGGCCGGCGTGGGAGGAGACGTATCAGCTCTATGCCGGCCTGCGCGAGCAGTATCGGCAGGCCAGCCTGGTGCCGGATTACATCCAGCCGCCGATGTTCGGCGATGAGGTGGCGGAGTCCGCCGACGACGGGCGCCCGCTGCTGATGGAAATGCTGCTGCCGAACCTCAGCCGTCACCGCACTATGGCCAAAGACCTCATCGCCAGCGCCTGGCGGGTCGGCGAAGACGGCCGGGTGTCGCCGGACGACATGCTGGAAGCATGGCGGACCACGCTTCGCGGAGCCAATCACCTGAACAGCAGCGTTACGCTCATCGAACACCTCGTCGCCCTGGCCGAGCAAGCCCTGGTGCAGCAGGCGGCCCGCCGGGCGCTCGTGCACGGCGTTTTCGAGGGCGCGGATATGGAGATCGCCCTGGACACGCTGCTGGAATACGACCGCGGCGTGAGTCCCAGCCGCTTTCTGCAAGGCGAATACGCGTGCGCGATGGACACGATTCAATACATGTTCACGCCCGCGGACGAGGAAGGCCGGCCGCGGCTCAACCCCAAACGGGCCGAGCGGGTGATGGAGTGGACCGGGGACGAGCAGATGAAGGAATCGCTGGCGAACCTGCGGCCGGAGGATGCGTATGCCTCCATAGACGCCTTCGACGCGCACTATCGCGAACTGGCCCGGATGATGGAGCGGGGATACCCGGACGTCCGCACGTCGGACATCCGCGCCTTCGAGGAGAAGAGCGTGGAGAGTACTGCGCTCCAGAAGCTCCTGACGCCGGCCCTGAGCCGCGTTCACACGCTGCGGGCCAGGAGTGAAGCCTCGCGGCGTGCGACGCAGTTGTCGTACGCGGTACACCTGTTCAAGGCGGCTCACGGTCGCTGGCCGGATTCGCTCGACGAGCTGCCCGCCGGGCACGGCCAGCGCATGAAAACCGACCCGTTCACCGGGATGAACTTCGGATATCGCGTGGACGCCGACGGCCCGACGATCTACTCGCTGTCGGAAAACGGCGTCGACGACGGCGGCGGCCACGCCCCCCGCTGGGGCGACGCCCCCGACGAGACCGCCAGCGACGACCACGTCTTCTGGCCGCCGCAGGGGTAGGGCGGAACCCCAACCCGGTGCGAAGAGCGGGCGTACGCGGCCGCTGCGCCCGCGCTGCCGCTCGGCTGCCTGAAAAAACGGGCGGCTCCTCTGGGCGAGCCGCGTGGCTTTAGCCCGCGCGGAGTCTCCCGGTGAACGCCGGTTCAAGCCGCGAGCGCCTTCCGCCGCGCCGCCAGGCTGGAGCCAGGCGGTCCCCGGGGCGCCAGCCGATCAGGTCGCATACCCCTTCCGCTCTGCCGGTTCGTCGGCCTCTTCGCGAAGGATGTCCCATCTGCTACAATGCGCGTCCGGGTCTTCAGCGGCGCCGGCGAGGTGGTGCGTGGCGGCGCGGAGACTTCAACCAACCGGCCAGCCGATGGGCGCCATGATTCGTTCGGTGCAGCGCTTCTGAGGCTGGTGAAACGTCCTGGGGAAAGGGAAAGCCATGCGGAACAATACTGCGTTCGTGTCGGCGGCGATGTTATGCCTCTGCATCACTCCGGCGGCGATGAGCCAGGCCGTCTGGGGCGGCTTCGACGCGACACGGATCAACTACGGCAGCGGGACCCTCGACGGAAGCGCCCACGCCGGGCTGCGGGCCGTGATCGCGGAGAACGACGGCGTCGTCGGGGCCATGACTGCCGAGCTGACGGACGACTACCTGAGCGGCGTAGACGTGTTCTACACTTCGCTGCTGAGCCGCAGCACCGGCGTGTTGTCGCAGCCGGAGCAGGAAGCCCTGGGTCGGTTCATCGGGCGCGGCGGGACGCTGATCGTCACGGCCGACATTTTCCCGTTGGAGGCCTACGAGTCGTCTACCGCCCAGTTCGGCGTGACCGGATACCGGGCACTGACCGGGGTGGGGGTAGGCCGGCCGGTCGCCCAGCACGTCATTACGGAAAACGTCGTCGGCTACGCCTACAACACCGAGTCCACCTACAACTACGGCAAAGACGCGCTGCTGCTGGGCGACAACGGACGCGGCAGCGACTACATGATCGTCATGGAACCCGAAACGGGCTTCAACGCGGGAGGGCGGATCGTGGTGGTGGGCGACCACAACATGTTCACGGACACGTACCTCAATCAACAGAGCAACCGCATCCTGGCCGGCAACATCGCAGCGTGGGGCGCGGAGGGCGGCAATCGTTGCACCTACACGCTCAAGAAGTCGAAGCCCAAGGGCGGCTGCGGCAACTGCCCGCCCAAGGGCGGCGAGTATCGCACACAGACCGCTTGCGAAGACGTCAAAGACTGCGACAAGAAGGTCAAGACCATTATCGCGTGCCCGAACGGCGGCAACGGCACCTGCAAGCTGAAGGGCAAACGCGATTCCTGCGGCTGAGCGGCCGCCGCGCCGTGGGAGACGGCCGGCTCGCCAGTCGCAGCGCCGGCGCTCGACGGCGCCGCGTGGACAGTTCGGGTGCAGATTGAGTCACGTTCGGACGGTCGCCGTGCATTCCGGAGAGTGCACGCGACTTGCAACGGTTTTTTTCGGAGGAGAGTGCATGACTGGACGAACTCCTTTTGGGGCCACGTGTCTGGGATGGCTGGCGGTTCTGCTGATCGCAGCGCCGCTATCAGGGGAGACAGTCGGCGCGTCGAGCAACGCGGGGCAGGCGCCGGCGCCGGTGGCAGGTTCACCGTCCATGCCGCCCCCGGCGACGGACGTGCCAGAGCTGGCCGTGCCGGTGCCGCGTGGCGGCCCGGGCGTGGCCGCGGCCGGACGCCTGTACTTCAGCGAAGACAGCAACGCCAAGGGCCTTTATGAGATCAACGTGCAGACGGGTCAGGCCACCCATCTGGGGCAAAGCGGCGTCACCAGCCGCACGGTCGGCCTCGCTCCGACGGACAGCGAGGACCTGCTTTACGCGTCCAAGTGGTCCACGCTGTTGCACGTCAAGGCCGACGGCAGCGGCTTTACCGATGTCGGCGGCACGGGAACCGAGGGACTGGCGTTCGACGGCGAGACGCTCTACGGCGCAATCAACGGCCAGTTGTTCACGATGAATCCCGACAACGGGCAGCGGCTCGTGACGCTGGCCGCCCCCGGCGCCGACGTCGAGGGGCTGGCTTACTGCGCCCGCGACCATTCGCTCTACGGTCTGGCCGGATTCAGCGGGCCGCGCGGAGACCTGTTCAAGTATGACATCGGCTCGAACTCCTGGCGGCGCATCGGCAATGCGGGCGTAGCGTTCAACGAGTGCGGGCTGGCGTACGACGCCGGCGCGAATGTACTGTACGCGAAAGGCTCACAAGATTCGTTTCTCTACCGCCTGGATCCGGCCACGGCCCAGGCCACGCGGATCGGCGACACCGGCGTCGCGGCCGGCGGCGGGTTGGCGCTCGTCGGCGGCTCACCGACTTGCGTCTACACGCTCAAGAAGTCCACGCCGAAGGGCGGCTGCGGCAACTGCCCGCCGAAGGGCGGCGAGTATCGCACACAGACCGCTTGCGAAGACGTCAAAGACTGCGACAAGAAGATCAAGACCATCATCGCGTGCCCGAACGGCGGCAACGGCACCTGCAAGCTGAAGGGCAAGCGCAGCTCGTGCGGCTGACGGGCGTCTGTCCGCGGACGCGACGTCATCGCGTTGTGCCGTTTCATCCGGGGCGCCGATGGGCGCCCTGGTCTTGTTTCTCCCCGGACGGGGGGTGTGACGGAATCGGCGGCCTCTGTAAGCGAGCCGCGTGGCTTGAAGCCCGCGCGGAGTCTTTCACGGAATGGCGCTTGCCGAACACAGAGCATTCGTCCCGGCCCGGCGGGTCCGGTTCGCGTGGTCTTTGCGATACCCGCCGCATCCGCTGCGCACTGGTGAGCGAGCAGCGTCGGCATGAAGGGTTGCGGCGCCGCGCCGTGACCGTTAGCATCCGTCGCTGCCGGACGCTTCCACTGTACGCCACGCGGCGGCGCCGCGGCTTGTCATTCTCGGAGCTATCCGTGGCGCGACTTTCCGTAAGTCTGGCGGTGTGCGCCCTGACCGGCTGCGCGTCGACGCACGCCGCCAGATTCGACCGCTGCCGGGCAGGCTGCACACCGACGCAGGCCGGCACGTCCGGACGCCCGTTGGCAGGCCGTGCATCGACGCAGGCCGCCAGTTCCGAACTGCGTCTGGCAGCCTGCGCATCTGCACAGCCTGCGGACCCCGGACCCCGTCAACCCGGCTCTGCACCGGCGCAGGCCGCACCGGTAGAGTCCCTTCTGGCGGCCTGGGCCGCGCAGCCGCAACCCCATCAGCAAAAAGGAGACACAGGAATGAGCCTGGGCAACTTCTCGGTGAGTCTGGCGGTCAAGGACCTGGCCGCGTCGCGGGCGTTCTACGAAAAGCTGGGCTTCAGGAAGTTCGGCGGCGACGGTAAGAGTTGGCTGATCCTCCAGAGCGACACCGCCACCATCGGCCTCTTCCAGGGCATGTTCGACAGGAACACGCTGACCTTCAACCCCGGCTGGGACCGCAGCGCCAACACCCTCCCCGACTTCACCGACGTCCGCGACATCCAGAAGCAGCTCAAAAGCCGCGGCCTGGAACTGACCGCCACCGCCGACGAATCCTCCGACGGGCCGGCGTCTATCACGCTGGTCGATCCGGATGGGAACCCGGTGCTGATCGATCAGCATGTGGGGAGGGCGGGGAAGTAACGTGCACCCTAGCCCGCAGCGGGCGCCCGCTCAGTCACCCCAATGAAGTCACACCGAGTCGCAAGCCCATGCATTGCGGCGGCATCCGAGCAACGGTATGCTCACCCAGTTGATGAGGCATGCGCTGGCAGCAGGGCGGCGTAAGGGGGTTGTCGAGCCTACGTTGCGTCGCGCAAGCGCCCGACCCGTTGTCAACGCGCGCACCTGAGGCGAAGTCGGCGACATGCTGAGCCCGGCTGAACAACTGAAAGGCGAGATTCTCGATGGCGGCTGGACTGTCGTTGACAGAGTTGAGCGTCCAGAGGGCGCCACAGGGGGCCACTTCTCACACGGCTATATCGTCCGCTCACGGGACGGAGTGAGAGCATATCTCAAGGCCATCGACTTGCGGCGAGCGTTCGGTCAGCCCGATGTCACTATCGCCTTGCAGAGAATCACGGAGGTCTTCAACTTCGAGCGAGATTTGTGCAGGCGATGCGTTGCTCGAAAGCTCACGAGAGTGGTACGACCAATCACAGATGGCACGCACATGGTCGTGCCAAACGATCCGTTCTCCAACGTATCGTACCTAATCTTCGAATTGGCCTCGGGGGACGTGCGTTCCCAAATGGATACGCTAGCTGCGCTCGACATAGCTTGGGCGCTCCGCGCACTCCATCATGTTGCGACAGGACTGAAGCAGCTACACGGGGTTGGCATTGCGCACCAGGACCTCAAGCCGTCCAATGTACTCGTGTTTCCGGAACTGGGCGCCAAAGTAGCCGATCTAGGACGATCAAGCCTAAAGGGAACCGTCGGGCCGTTTGACAACCTCGATATCGTTGGCGATAGAAGCTATGCCCCTCCAGATCTCCTGTACGGATACCTCGACCCTGACTGGACACAACGTCGAATCGCGTGTGATGCATATTTGCTAGGCAGCATGGTTGTTTTTTTCTTTCTGCGCGTAAGTATGACGGCGCTCCTAGTGTCTGAGTTGCATCAAGACCATCGCCCACCAAGACAGGATGATGATGCTTCGCCCCACTGGGGAGGTTCGTTTGAAGAAGTACTTCCTTATCTGCGTGATGCCTTCAGCCGAGCACTTCAGAGGTTTGCCACGGAGGTGCCGACCGCTCTGCGAAGCGAACTTCGACCAGCGGTCGAACAACTTTGCGATCCAGACCCGCGACTTCGGCGACCCGACCTCGAAAGGCGAGTCTCGCTGTTCAACCGGATCGCGATGAGGGCGGAGATGGGACTCCTGGGGAGGTAGCCGCCGTTGTCAAGCAGCAACGAGGACCGGGACCGCAACGTCATCCCTCGATGGCGAGACTTTCGGGATACAGCATTGCGGCGGGAGCTGGCGTCGGTTCAGCAAATGGTGCCACGTAGGACCGATTGGAACGATGATTTTCCAAGACGGCTACGGGAATGGCAAGAAAGACGGAGTTTCTCGTTCGCAGCGGATGTCTTGTCTTGCGCTGTTGCGCTCGGCCGAGAGTCAGAGGTCCGCGACGCGGCTGAGTTCATAGTCACGTGCTCTGCGAGCGGCTATGCAACGGTGCGAAGTCTCGCGCGAAGCGTACTCGGAGAGCCCCTCGTCGTAATCCCAGATCAATCTGTCTCGGAAGATCCGTCGAGGGCCGTTCAACGGCGTGTGCATCAAGTCCGGTCTGTTCTTCGGGAGTCGCCGCGGAATGCCATAATGTGGGTCGAGTTGGCTCGGGCGTATGCGACTTTAGGCCTTCCGAAGCCTGCTGAGCGCGCGATCAGCATCGCATTGAGGTTGGCGCGAGAGAACCGGTACGTGTTGCGTTGTGCCGCACGGTTCTTTATTCACCAGAACGACCTGGTCCGAGCGCACGACTTGCTTCGACGAAGTGACTCCGTGCGCGCCGATCCGTGGCTCTTATCAGCGGAAATCGCAGTCGCTAACGCAGCGAGTCGCGTCTCCAACCACATCAGGTCGGCGAGGGCAATGCTGGAGGGCCGGAGAATAGGGCCTTTTGATCTTTCTGAGTTGGGGAGTGCATTGGCGACTACCGAATTGGAGGCCGGGAAAACAAAGCATGCGCGGCGGTTATTCAGGCGGTCGCTTGAGCGGCCAAGTGAAAACTCGATTGCCCAGGCGGCATGGGCGCAGAGGCGCTTTGGCGTGTCGATCGTCGATCCCGGCGTGCTGGAAGGCGGTTCGTCGAGTGAGGCTACCGCGTGGGCCAAGTACCAAGACGGTGAGTGGCAGCTCGGATTGGAGCATGCTAAGAGATGGTTAGACGATCAACCATTCTCCAGCCGCCCTGCGACCTTTGGTTCCTACATTGCTAGCGTCTGCTTGGCATCGTATGATGAATGCGCGGGCATCGCCAGGCGAGGCCTGATGGCGAATCCCAACAATTTCCTGCTACTCAACAATCTGACCTTTGGCTTGGCACAGATGGGTCAAGTGCATGACGCGGAACGTGAAATCGGTCGAATAAATCCAGAGCATCTACCTGAACAAGACCGCGTAGTATGGACGGCGACGCGCGGGTTGGTGCAGTATAGGTTGGGCCATTTCGAGACGGGCAAGGCGCTTTATCGCGAGGCGGTTCAGCTTGCGTCCGATCGGAGGGACCGACGGAGGCTCGCACTGGCGAGCATTTTCTTCGCAATGGAAGAATTACGCGCGAGGGGCTCCGATGGCGGGGCTTTGCGAGCTGAGGCGTTAGCTAGATGTGAAGGGCTGCCTCTGCCAGAGCTAGACGTCTTGGCGGCGCGGTTGCGAAGTGTGGAATGGTCGCGGCAGTGAGTGCTGAGTGTGACAGCAGCGCAGTGTCCGGCAGAATCTCTGACGTCCGTATCGACCGTCCTCGCCAAACCGTTTCGCACGATGCCCGCTACGGCGCGGGGGCGGCAGGCGAGTCGGGCTAGATGGGCTTCGACGGGTTCGCCCTCCGCATCGGGCCGGCAGGTCGGGGGTCGGCAGCGGCGGTTTGGCGGCGGTCTGCTCGTCGGCCGCCTGGCGGTGCGGGTCGCGCACGGTTATACCGAGCAGTCGGGTCGGCTTCAGCCGACCGGTGTTTGCCACCAGCTTAAGCTGGTGGATCGCGGCCTGCCCATACCACCATTTATCTCAATTCGCTTGAGCCGGCTTCAGCCGGGCTTGGTTCACCGGCCTTTGGCGAGCAGACTTCAAGTCGGGCCTGAACCGGGCCATGGGCGCGATGCTCGCGCGCTGCTCCTCGCGCTGGCTCCAAGGGCAAGCCCGGCTGAAGCCGGCTGAGGAGGATTGGAATGAAAGACAGTGAGGATGGTGGTTCGTCCACCACCGGTTGAAACCGGTGGCAAACACCGGCCTGCGGAAGCCGGCCACACCGGCGAGCCGCGAACTTCAGTGTCACCCGGTTTCGTGAGGTGTTCTGAGTGTGCTTCAAGTCCCGGGCTGGCAGCCAGTGCCACAAGTGCCACATCAGAAGACACCGGCTGGAAACCGGTACCACACCTGAAGACACCGGTTGAAAACCGGTGCCACATCAGAATGAGCCGCCGCGGCGCGATTGATGTCGCGGACGGGGCAGCACGTCCCCACCCGCTCTCCCCTCACTTCGTGACTCCCTGACTCCCTCCCCGACCGCGACGCCGGGCCCGCCGCCTCACGCGATGCCGATCGCCTTGTCCAGGTACACATCCTGAATCGCGTTGAGGAGCTTGACGCCGTCGTCCATCGGGCGCTGGAAGGCTTTGCGGCCGGAAATGAGGCCCATGCCGCCGGCTCGTTTGTTGATCACGGCCGTGCGGACGGCCTGGGCCAGGTCGTTGGCGCCTTTGGATTCGCCGCCGGAGTTGATCAGACCCGCGCGACCCATGTAGCAGCCCGCCACCTGGTAGCGGCACAGGTCGATGGGGTGGTCGCTGGTCAGGTTGGAGTAGACCAGCTTGCTGGTCTTGCCGAAGTTGGGCAGAGCGTTGTAGCCGCCGTTGCTCTCCGCCTGCTTCTGCTTGATGATATCCGCCTCGATGGTCACGCCGAGGTGGTTCGCCTGGCTGGTGAGATCCGCAGCCACGTGGTAGTCCACGCCGTCCTTCTTGAACGAGCTGTTGCGCAGGTAGCACCACAGGAACGTGACCATCCCCAGCTCGTGAGCGTGGGCGAACGCCTCGGTGACTTCCTGGATCTGCCGCGTGGACTCGTCCGAGCCGAAGTAGATCGTCGCCCCCACCGCCACCGCCCCCATCTCGTACGCCTGCGCCACGCTGGCGAACATCACCTGGTCGTAGCGGTTCGGATAGGTCAGCAGCTCGTTGTGATTGAGCTTGACCAGGAACGGGATGCGGTGGGCGTATTGGCGCGAAACCGACCCCAGCACGCCGAGCGTGGAGGCGACCGCGTTGCAGCCGCCCTCGACGGCGAGCTTGACGATGTTGCCGGGGTCGAAGTAGGCCGGGTTGGGCGCGAACGACGCCCCGGCGCTGTGCTCGATCCCCTGGTCGACCGGCAGGATGGACAGATACCCGGTGCCGGCCAGGCGGCCGTGGTCGAAAATGGACTGCAAGTTGCGCATCACCGCCGGGGAGCGGTCGGACGGTGCGACCACCCGGTCGACGAAGTCCGGCCCCGGCAGGTGCAGCAGGGACTTGTTGATGGTCTTGCACCGGTGCTCCAGCAGCGTCCCGGCATCGGCACCCAGCAGATCGACGATCGCGCTCATCGGACAACCTCCGTCAGGTCTGAAACCGCCTTCCGAACGTCCCCTTCCCTGCCCGCCAGCTTACCACGCCGCCGGGAACAGGACAAACGCCGAACTCCCGCCGCCCGCGGCCCGGCCGGGCGGTGGGGCGGCCCCGCGCGGGGCAGCGCGGGGCGGCGCCACCCATTCTATCGGCCGGCCGGCATCGTCCGGCGAAGCGCCCGCGGGAGACGGTGCGTGACGCTTGCAGCGGGCGGCCTTTCGGTGTGGCACCGTCTTCCAGCCGGTGGGCATGGCCTTGGACGCCATGCCAGTCGCGGCTTCGCCGCAACCACCGGCAAGATGCCGGTGCCACACGCATGGCGGAGCGTACGCTCAGGCCCGACGGTGCCGTCACGCGCCCCGCGGAGCACAGTGCGGCCCCCGCGCCTTGACACCCCGGCGGCCAGGCGGATAATGCCGGCTGGCCGGCGGACGGTTGCCGGCGATCAACCGGGATTCTTCGAGGACGGATACATGTTGCGCGCGTTCGGCAGCCTGGCAATGATCGCACTCGTACTGTTCTGCTCTTCGGGCTGCGCGGGCCTGGGTGAGACGCCCGGCGAGCGCAACCACCGATGGAGCGCGGTGGCCAACAACGACGTCTACGGCCTGGTCGAGGACGTGGACGCGGTGCTGCAGACCGACCGCCCCTCGCGCCTCACCAAGTGGAAGTCCAAGTAGCGCGGGCAGCGCCGCCGCCCCGACGACCGGCGTACACACGTCCCCAGATCCCCGGCATTCATGCGGGGAGTTCCGCAATCCTCGCGATTGTTGCCGGGAGTTGCTGGCGTGCGATCGCAGTTCTCAGCCCGGTGTACAGTTCTCACTGCAACTCCCGCCTTGAAAGGCGGGGCTCGGAGGGACAACGCACACTCTCGACGATCC
>QZJT01000078.1 GCA_003597935.1 Phycisphaerales bacterium
CAGGGCGCCGAAGGCCCCCCCCACCGCCGTGAGGGGTGTCCCCATCGCCGGGGCGGGTGTCCCCGCCGTCGGGAGCGGTGGCGCCGCCGTCGGGAGCGGTGGTCCCGCAGCAGCGCGCTCGACCGGCGACGCAACGTCCACGGGCCGGTCGAAGGCTGAATCCTCCGGCAAGGGAAAGCCGAAGCGCGGCAAGCCCAAGTCCGACCAAGGCGGCCTCCGCTCCAGCGAACAATGGGAACTCGACCACATGGATGAGGCGATCCAGGAGGCCGAAGCCGAACTTCAGCGCCGCCGCGCCGCCCTGGCCGATCCCTCGATCGCGACCGATCACGTCGAGACAGAGAGGCGCTGGCAGGAAGCCGAAGAGGCTCGCAAGGCGGTCGAAGCGCTCTACGCGCGGTGGGAAGAACTGGAAGCAAAGGCGGCGGCGAGTTCGTAACAACACTGGGTTACTGCAACGCTGATTCCCGCGGTCATTCCAAGCGCGCGTTTCAGACTCGATGAGCCAAAGCGGTGATTCTCGCTGTGGAGACCGAACGCCGGACCGTGGAACAGCAGACCGCGCCCCGAGCAGGATACCACGAACGGTCTGTGCTCCGGAGGCCCCGGAGGGGCCAGCGCGTGTAGCTACGGGTGGAGCGGAGGTCGCGCAAGCGACCGCAGCGGAACCCGTGGAAGCCGTCGTGCCACCCTCACCTCGCCCCGGAGGGGCGAAGGCGCGATGACCTGGAGCGCCGCGCAATTCTCGGATACGATTCCCCAAGATCGTTCATTGTTCCGCAGGAACGCACCATGCCCGGCACGTATTCTCAAATCCTCCTGCACGTGGTCTTCTCAACGAAGAACCGGCGCCCGCTGATTACGACCGAGGTCTCCGAGCGTCTCTACAAATACATCGGCGGCATCATCCGTGCGGAGAAAGGCGCGCTCTACGACATCGGCGGCATCGAGGACCACGTTCACATGCTGCTGCCCTGGCGTCCCGACGCATCCATTTCCGATCTGATGCGCGCGGTGAAATCCCGATCAACGAAGTGGGTCCATCAGACGTTTCCGCAACTGCGCGATTTCGCGTGGCAGGAGGGATACAGTGTGTTCTCGGTCAGCAAGTCGCGAGAGCCCGTCATCAGGAAATACATCGCGACGCAGACCGAGCATCACAAGAAGGAGGACTTCTGTGCCGAGTTGTTATTCCTGTTGCGCCGCCACGGGATCGAATTTGATGAGCGCTATGTCTTTGACTGAATCGCGCCGCCCTCGCCCCTCCGGGGCGAAGAGGGATTGTAAGAATCGACGCTTCCCAAGGGTTCCGCTGCGGTCGCTTGCGCGACCTTCGCTCCACCCGTGGCTACGAGCCTGCGCCCCTCAGGGGCGGCCCGGAAATCTCACAAAGCTCAACACGAAACTGAGAGCGTTGTTTTGCGGGACGCCCCACCGGTTGAAAACCGGTGCCACATTTGAGCCCCGCTTCACCGGTTGAAAACCGGTGCCACATTTGAGTCCCGGTCCACCGGTTACAAACCGGTGCCACATCGGAAGCTGCATTCTCTCTGCCCCTCACTCCCCGGCTCCCGCACTCCCTTCCGCCTACGCCTTCCCCCATTCCTGCGCAAGCTGCACCAGCACCTTCACCGCCGTTTCCATCTGCTCCAGGCAGGCCCATTCCAGCGGGGAATGAAAATTGTGCATTCCAGTGGACAGGTTCGGCGTGGGCAGCCCCTTTTCGGTCAGGCGCGAGCCGTCGGTGCCGCCGCGGACGATGTTCATCTTCGGCTCGATGCCCAGCGCCCGCATGGCGTCCTGCGCCTTACTGATCGCGCGTGGCTCTTTCTTGAGGCCGTCGGCCATGTTGCGGTATTGGCGCTTGATGTCGACGTCGATCCGGCACTTCGGATGCTCGGCCCGCAGTGCGGCCGCGATGCTCTCCAGGAGCGCCGCCTTTTTCGGCAATTCGCCGGAGTCGAAGTCGCGCAGGAGGACCTTCACCGAAGCCTTCGCTACGCCCCCCTCCAGAACGTAAGGGTGCAGAAAGCCGTCGCGCTTGTCGGTCGTCTCCGGCGACATCCACTGCCACGGCATCCGCGAGATGAAGTCTGACAGAATCCGAATGGCGTTGACCATCCGATTCTTCCCCTCGGCCGGATGCGTGTTGACGCCGTGGACGGTGACGATCGCCTGGTCCGCGGAGAACGTCTCCGTGTCGATGATGCCCTCGCTCTCGCTGTCGAGTGTGTACCCCACGTCGGCGCCGAGCTGCTTGAGGTCCACGTGATCGACGCCGTGGCCGATCTCCTCGTCGCAGGTGAAGCAGATGCGGATCCTGCCGTGCTTGAGGTTCGGGTTCTTCAGCAAATGCTCCGCGGCCGTCATGATCGTGGCCACGCCGCACTTGTCGTCCGCCCCCAGGAGCGTGCTGCCGTCGGTGGTGATGATCGTCTTGCCCACGAGCTTGGCCAGTTCGGGCGTCTCCGAGACGCGAATCACGCGCTCGGGAACTTTCGGCAGCACGATGTCCCTGCCGTCGTAGTTCTTGTGGATCTGCGGACTCACGCCGTGGGCGGTGAACTCCGGCGACGTATCCACGTGGGCGAACCAGGCGATGACCGGGAGCTTCCCGTCGATCGTCGCCGGGATCGTCGCCGTGACGATCCCCTTGTCCGTCATCTGCACCTCGGCCGCCCCAATCTGCGTCAGCTCATCCTTGAGCATCCGACACAGGTCAAGCTGGCTCGGTGTACTGGGATAGGTGTCGCTGTTTTCGTCCGCGGTGGTCTCCACATTGACGTAGCGAAGAAACCGGTCGAGGAGGGTTGACATGGCGGGTCTCCAATCACAGTTGAGCCCAACGGTGCGTCGGGAATGTCGAATATCGAATAGCGAACAACGAATGCAGAGAGTTGCGACTGACCGCGCGTCGATCACCGACCGCCGGTTGAAGGCGGCTCTCTCAGTGTGTGGCACCGGCTTCCAGCCGGTGGAATCACGGGCTGGAAGCCCGTGCCGCACCTTCCGAATCGACGCGCTATGCCGTCGCCGCTGCCGCTTCGCCGTCCGTCTTCGGCAGCGCCACTTTGTTGTACACTACGAACATCGCGGCCGTCAGCAGCATGATGCCGCCGAATGCGAGCCACATCAGGTCCGGTCGTTGCATGTCGCGGGCCAGCTTGCCGTAGAGTTCGCCGGAGAGGATCCCGCCGAACAGGTTTCCCAGCGCGACCGCCACGAAGTAGTAGCCCATGTAGAGGGCCTTCTTGTCTTCCGGGGCGACGCGGCCGACGTATTCCTGGCTGGTGGGGCTGGCCATCATTTCGCCGAACGAGAAGATGAGAATCCCCAGGCACACCAGCAGACCGATGCCGCCGGCGCCGAAGAACCCGTGGTCCCCCGCCACGGCCGCGAAGCCGATGCCCACGGCCGCGACCACCATGCCCATGATCATGCCCGTAAACTGGTGGAACCGGCCGATCAGGTACGAAATCAGCACCTGGAACAAGACGATGCCGAGGGCGTTGATGTTGACGATGAACTCGGGGTTGAATTGTCGCGCCTCACTGATGGCCGGATACAGGGCGTCGCGGTACGCGGCGTGCCGCCAGAGCAGCGCCAGCGCCTTGGGATCGACCTGCCGCTCACTGCTGGAAAGCTCGGCCGCCAGCGCCCCCAGCGTGTCCGCACTGATGAGCACGCCCTGTTGAGCGAGCGCCGCCTTGACCCGCGCGCTCACGGCGTCCCGTTCCTGCGGGTTGAACGTCGGCTGCCTGTAGTCCTTGAGCCGCTTGTTGAGCGCGCCCATCCCCCTTTCGAGTGTTTCGTCGCTCGGCGCAACGGAAGTAAGCGGCAGCCCGGCCAGCGTCCTTGCATAGTCCGCCGGCGCGAACCGCACCTTGTAGCCCAGCACCTTGCGCGTGCTGTCGAGCAGAACGAGCGCGTCCAGACCTTCTCCCGAGGCGTCCTCGCCCCGGCGGTTCAACTCCTGAGCGAATTCTTCGAGGTCGGCGATGACTTCGGCCGTGATGCCGGGAAACGATTTGTAGGCCGCCAGTCGCTCGGTGCGATCGAGTTCTCCGATCCGCGGTTCGTGCGCTGCCAGTGCCGCTTCGATGGCACTTGCGTCGTCCTGGTCAACGGCTTTGGCGGCGGCGCGGATCGACCGTGCCTCCTGGCGCACGGCGTCGGGCAGGTGTCGGCTGCCCGCAAGGCGGCCGGCGGAATCGATCAGGTCATCCAGCGACCGGCGCAGCGTCGCGAGTTTATTTGCATCATCCGGCTCCTCCGCATCGTCCCCGTCGACGACCAGCGGCCCTGCGCCCGCGGCCCGGCGGAGCAGGCCGTCCACTTCCGCGTACAACTCCGTCTCCTCGACCGACGCCGTCCACTCCGCGGCGTCGTCGCCGCCGATCGACCGGCTGGCCCGCACCAGCGCGCCGGTGTCGCTGAAGTCGCGGATGTACTCGGGCATAGTCAGGAAGATCTGGTTGAAGGCCGTCCAGAACCCGGAGAGGATCAGCAGGAACAGCGCGAATCGCCAGTCGCTGCAGTGCATGCGCTGCCCCAACCAACCGGCTTGCGGCTGCCCTGCCGGCGCGGCTTCCCGCCGCGGCAGCACCGCGTCCCAGACGAAATTCAGGATGATCCACGCCGGAATAAAGATGGCCGCGTGCGGCCACCACTTGAACCACCACGGACCGAACTGGGCCACCATCATGGCGATCACGACGATAAAGACGGTGACGAAGAAGCGGGCGTTACCCAGCACCTCGTAGACCGTCTGCCACACCTGTGACGGCGTCCGCGGCTTCCAGCCCTGGGGCTTCTCCGGCTCACGGTAGAAGAGGATGCATATAAACAGGTTGACCAGCCCCCAGAACGCGGAGGCGACAAAGACGTAGGTCCACGAGACGCTTCGGACCAGTCCCGCCACGATCGGCCCCAGGAATCCGCCCACGTTGACCATCATGTAGAAGACGCCGAACCCCAGTCGAGAGTTCCTGTCGTTGGTAACCCGCGCCACCGTGCCCACCACGACGGGCTTGAAGATCGCCGCAGCGATGGCAACAAAGAAAAAGGCCACCATGAAGCCCGACAGCGACTTGAAAAGGCCCAGCAGGTAGTAGAAGACGACCATGCCGACGTAGGCAATGATGAACATCTTCTTGAACCCGTACCGGTCGGCCAGCGCTCCGGTGCCGACCGGCATCAGGTAGAGCAGGAAAGGGATCATCGCCTGGATGGCCCCGCGCTGCTCCGATGTGAACCCCAACCCCCCGGTCTCTTTCGGACCGGTGATGTAGAGCGAGGAGACGGCATAAAAGCCGTACCACGCCATCCGCTCGAAGATCTCCATCGTGTTGGCGACCCAGAACGTGCGCGGGAAGCTCTTGATCTGCTCGCCGAATCCGGGTTTATGTTCGGTCACGGCCGTTTACTCCTGAATGTCATCTCACGCGCCGTCGACGCGAGGATCAGTGGATCCCATGTAGTCTCGGCTTCAACGCATTGATCATCACCAGCATGATGACCGCGGCGACCACACCGACAATGCTGAAGATCATGAAGTAGCTGTACGGCGTCATGGTTCCCCAGTAGCCGCCCACGGTGTGGGCTGCGTAGTTGGCGACGAACCCGGTGCAGAGGAACCACAGTCCCATGAACATTCCGACGTACTGCGGCGGCGCAGCCTTGGTTACCAGTGACAAGCCTACCGGCGACAAGCACAGTTCGCCGATCGTCAGCACCAGATAGAATGCGAAAAGCCAGCCGATGGAGACCTTGAAGACCGAAGTCTGCTTGTAGATGGAGGTCAGCGCATCAGCGAAGCTTGCATCGGCGCCGGCCGCGAGCACCTGCGCGGTGTCACGATCCTCAAGCTTGCCGGTCAGGTAGAGGGTGCGCCTCGGCTCATCCCACCGCACCCGCGAAACGTCGGCACCGCCAACCCGATCGGTGGGCCACGCCGCGATCGGATTGATCTGCCCGGCCTCCGGAGGAACGTGCGCCGAGACCTCCCACGCCTCATCCGCGCCCGCGCCTCCGGACGCCTTGGCCTGACGTGCCGCTTCCGCCCGCGCATCGGCCTTGGTGCGAAGATCGCTGACGATCTCGTGATAGGCCGGGCTGGCGGAGGCGCCGAGGGCGCGCATCCAGTCGAGGTCGCTGAGAACCCCATCCATCACCAGTTCGCCCCCCGTCCAGCGCAGCCGGGTGGCGCCGTAGAAGATCTGCTTCGTTTCTTTGCCGTCTGGTTCGGTGGAGAAGACGCGGTCTTTGTCGTCCAGCCCGAAGGCTGCGGGCAGTTGTGCCAGCGGCGCGGTGGCCCGCTGGTTCTCAGTTGTTGCCGCGAGCAACAGGATGCCGTACGCGGCCGCCAGGAATATCATCGCAATCCCCATCTTCAGCGGCGTGGACGGCTGCATGCCGCGCTTGTCAAGGAACGTCCAAAGCCAGGCGAAGATGATCGCCAAGAGAATGATGAACAGCGGGTTGATCGACTGTGTCATCGCCGGGCCCATCTGCCAGTCGTCAAGCCCGCCCGTGGCCGGCGGCGGCGTTTGGCCGGGAAGCGTGACCTCAGGCGCGGTCGAGCGGAACACGTGCATATTGGTGTGCTTGTCTGCCCAGACGTTCATGACGTTGGCGGCTTGCTCGAAGCCCACCCAGAAAAGGATGGCGAACACACAAATGACGACCAGCACGAGGCTGCGATCACGATAGATGCGACGCTGTCTCTCTGCGGCCGCCTGGTCTATCGCACCGCCCCGGGCTGCGGCGTCAGCGGCTTCCTCCTCAGACTTCGCCTGTTTCTCTTCGCTGGCGATCAGTCGTTCCCGCGAGACCACCTTGCCCATTCCCGAGACGTAGACAATCAGGCCAAGCACCATCCCTACGCCGGCCGCAGCGAAGCCGTAATGGTAGCCGTAGTTCAGTCGGAGATACTCGCAGACGATCGGGCCCAGCAGCGCGCCGGTGTTGATGCCCATGTAGAAGATGGTAAAGGCGCTGTCTCGGCGCTCATCGGACGAGCGGTACAAAGCGCCGACCTGCGTCGAGATGTTCGGTTTGAGGAAGCCGGTACCGATGATGAGGCAGATCAGGCCGGAATAGAAGAACGGAAGCGGCTCGAACGCCAGAAGAAAGTGGCCGGTAGCGATGATCACGCCGCCGATGACCACGGACCAGCGGGCTCCCAGCCATCGGTCGGCCACGAACCCGCCGAGGATGGGCGTGAAGTAGACGAAGCCTGCGTAATAGGCCATCACCTTCGACGCCTCGTCCTGGTGCCAGAAGAGGTAGTTCGTCATGTACAGGATGAGCAGCGCCTTCATCCCGTAAAAGCTGAACCGTTCCCACATCTCGGCGAAGAAGAGGACGAACAGGCCGGTGGGATGACCGAGGATGGTGCTGCCTGACGATGCCGCTGGACCGGTGCTCTGCATGCCGCGCTCCGCAGTTCAGTCGCGTTCGGGTCGCACGCCCGACCAGGCGGGCGCGGTACTGAGGGCGACAGCATAATGGACCCTCCGCCCGCGTGCCAGCCGCCGGCGGCGCGGCCGGAACCACACCACCGGGCAGCCGGCTTCATCGGCAGGGCCGGCCGGAGCCAGCGGGGCGCTCTGGGCAGGTCGCCACTCCGGGGCGAGTCAAAGCTCCGTGCCGCGGCGCACCACCCCCCACGGCGCGGCAAGGCACGCACCACCCCCCACGCTGCGGCCAAGCACACACCACCCCCCACGGCGCTGCCACCCACGCATCACCCCCACAGCGCGGCGAATCACGCCCTACCCTCCCGCCCAGCGGCGTCGTCATCGACACGGCCGGTCCTCACGCGACAGAAAACGCCGTTCCGCTAGTGAGTTGCGATCCCTGAATGAACCGCATGGGGCCGGGGTGACGCGTATCCGGATCAGCCCTGGCATTCGCTTACGCCGGGTCCGGTGCGTCTCACAAGAGTCCTACCGGAATCGCGCTGACCCTGTCATCGAGCGGCAGCCGCTGGCGGCACAGGCACACGACGCCGCCTTCCCGCCACTGCGGCGCCAGCCGATCGAGCACGGAGAAGGACCGCGTCCATTCCCGGCGGGGAGTTGCGGACTTCTTGACTTCCACCGCGTAGATTTCCCCGTCCCGGCGAATCAGGAGGTCGATCTCTCGTCCGTCCTTGTCGCGGTAGTAATGGACGGGCGGCTGCTTGCCCCGGTTCCACCAGCTCTTCAGCACTTCCACGACCACGTAGGTCTCCAGGACGGCCCCACTCATCGCCCCCGCCTCCAGCGTCTCGGGCGTGGACCAATCGGTCAGGTAGGCGCACATCCCCGTGTCCAGAAAGTACAGCTTAGGCGTCTTGACCAGGCGTTTGGTCACGTTGGTGTGGAAGGGCGAGAGCAGCAGCACCTGGAAGCTCGCCTGGAGGATCGAGAGCCAGCTCTTGGCGGTGTTCACCGAAACGTCCGAATCACGGGCGAGGTCGGTCAGGTTGAGCATCTGCCCGGTGCGTGCGGCACAGGCCTTCAGGAAGCGGATGAACGCCGCCTCGTCGCCCACCTGGGCCAGGTCCTTGACGTCCCGCTGAAGATAGGTCTGCATGTACGAACTGTAAAAGAGATCGCGATCGCGAACCTGCCCCGTCACCAGGGCCGGCAACGACCCCGTCCAGATGTCCGCGTAGAGCCGCTTCAGGGTGACCGCAGGCGCCGAGGCCTCCCGCTGCTCGAGGACTTTCGCTGTGGGGAAAAAGGGCGTCGGGTTGAACTCCAGCCGCCGCCGTTCCCGGCTGGAGAAGCCGAGCAGCGACAGAATCGCCACGCGGCCGGCAAGCGATTCGGACACCTGCTGCATCAGGTGGAACGGCCGGGAACCGGTCAGCCAGAATGCCCCCGAATCCCGCCGCTGATCGACGGCGATCTTGATCAGCGGCAGCAGCTCCGTCGCATACTGGATCTCGTCGATCAGCACCGGCGGCTCGAATCGCTGAAGAAAGAGGGCCGGATCGGACCGGGCGAGGATGCGCACCGCCGGATCGTCGAGCGTGACGTAGCGTCGGTCGTCGCCCGCCAGCGCGCGGAGCAGCGTGGTCTTGCCGACCTGCCGGGGGCCGGTCAAGAGGATCACCGGGAACTGTTCCGACGCCGCCCGCCAACAGTCGGCGAGTTCCCGCGGATAGAACCTTTTAGCGTCCATCGTGCAGCTCGGCTGCAGAATAGACGACAAGGCGGCGGCCGTCAAATCGGCGCAGGCCGTCGCGCACGCGACAGGTTCGGCGGGCGCCTTGAAGATGCACGGCACCGGCGTAGCGGCATTGGGGGAGAGGCGCTCGCGGCTGAAAACCGCACGGACCGGGAACATCCGCGCGGGGTGCCCTGCCTGCCGGCAGGCAGGAGCCGCGCCGCTCGCTCAGGATCGCCCGGCCTTCTCCAGGAGCGTCACGACCTGAGCGTCGAACGGACGGGCGCACTCGGGGCATCGCCCGACGCTGTCCGCCAGGCCGCGCAGACAGTAACCGCACTTTGTACACACGGGCACCCCGGCCTCAAGGAGCTTCTGCCGCAGCTCCGTGGCCGCCCCCCAGCGGTGCAACCAGCGCAGCACAATCAGAGCCGTGGTCAGGACGGCCGCCCAGTAGAGGAACGTGTCCACGCCCGGCGGGACGTTGAGCATCTGCAACCAGCCCTTGACGTACCGCCGGACCACCATGACCGTGGCGAAGAGAATAGCCACCGCGATCCAGTAGCCGAGCGTCATCGGACTGCCCACCTCCCTCTCGATTTCGGCAATCGCAGCCGTTCGCTGCTCGTCGCTCTCGAACAGATCGAGTTCGGGCAGACCGCGCAGCGAGAACCGCATCAGGTAGGTTGAGGGGTGTTTTCGCACGTCCGACCGTCCTCTGGCCCTCCAGCGCGTCCCTGGCAGTATCCGTAGGCGCACGACGCAAGCTGGCGACGCGCGCGGCCCGGGCAGCCGCATCCGCGGAGGTCAGCGCCGCTTGCCGAGCAGCCCGACGATCCGGTCATCCAACGGATGACCGCATTCCGGGCATCGCCCTGTGTTTGGACGCACGCCCCTGAGGCAATAACCGCAGGCGAGACACACCGGCACGTCCAGACTCAACAGTTTCAGTCGGAGCTGCTTCTGCAGTTCGTCTCGCATCCGGCGGCGGCGCCGCCAGCGACTTGCCTGCAGCGGCGCCCGAGCCGAGAGGGGGGCCGGCGCCAGCGCCGCCCTCGTCGCGGCGCCGGCGCCCCGTCATTTCCGGCACGTCGTTCCGCCGGGACGGCCGTTACTTCGCGCCCGCCTTCTCGCAGCCGCCGCCGGCGAAGAACGCCTCGGCGCGCCGCTTGATCTCGTCCGGTGAGACGTCCTCCTTGTGCGTGGCGATGGACCACCTGTGGCCGAAGGGATCGGTGAGCTGTCCGTAGCGGTCGCCCCAGAACTGGTCGGCCACCGGCATGACCGGCGTGGCCCCCGCCTCGACGGCGCGGTTGAACACGGCATCGACGTCGTCGACGTAGATGTTGACCAGGAAACCGGCGCCCGGTTTCGAGAGCGGCGACAAGCACCCCCACTCGGGCGACTCGTCGTTGAGCATCAGCTTCGAGTCGCCGATCTGGATCTCGGCATGCATGACGTGCTCGCCGTCCGGGGCGTAGCAGATCTGCTCGTTCTTCGCCCCGAACGCCTTCTTGTAGAACTCGACGGCCTGGGCCGCGTTGCGGACGGTCAGGTGCGGGGTGAGCGAGTGGTACCCGGCCGGAATCGGCTTGACAGACTGCGCCATGGCAATGTCTCCCTTCTCAAGAACATGAACCCGATCGCGCGACCCGCGCAACCGTACCGTCGAATCCCGCGCAGCACCAGCCGACGCGCGACGATTCCTAACGTTTACCAAACCCAGTGGCGGCGATCAAGGAGAAAGGTGTCTTTTCCTGTCGGATCGGCGGCTGGACCATCGACCAGGGGAAGAGGTACTCTTCGGCGGGTTCGGTCGATCCACCGGGCGGGGGCGGCGTCGGCCATGAGCACCAGCGTCGTGGAATGAGGGGGCGGTGGCTCAATGCACCTGTCTGTTACGGAACCCGTCGGAAAGGCCATCCAGCGTTGCAAGCTGGTGTTGTTCCGGCCCATTGACGTGGGTAGGTGGTTCGTCATCGGATTCTGCGCCTGGCTGACGTTCCTGGGAGAGGGCGGCGGGAGCCTCCACTTCAACCTGCCCGGCGGCGCGCCGCCCTTTGGGGGGGGCGGGGTCGCTCCGGCCGGTCCCGGTCCGGCGGGATTCCCCGGCGCCCGCCCCGCCCCGGGAACCGCAGGCTCTCTCGGCAACTGGCTTGCGGCCAACGTGGTTCCGGCGGTACTCGTGAGCGTCATCGTCATCACGCTCGTTCTCGTCGTCGTCACGGTCCTGACGTGGTTGAGGAGCCGTGGCCGCTTCATGTTCCTCGACTGCATCGTGCGTAACCAGGCCGCGGTGCGCCAACCCTGGCGGGAGTTTCGTGAACTGGGCAACAGCCTTTTCGCCTTCACTTTTCTCTTCAGCCTGGCGGCCGGTGCCGTTGTGCTCATCCTGGCCGGCGTCTGCGTCGGGGTCGCGTGGCCGGACATTCAGGCGGACCGTTTCGGGACGGCCGCCACCACGGCCACGCTTCTGGCGATCGCGCTTCTGACGCCGTCGTGCTTGCTGATCCTGGTGATCAACCTGTTGCTCCACGATCTCGTCGCCCCGACGATGTACCTCTTCCGCGTGCCGGTGATGGCCGCGTGGCGCATCGTTCGTGAGGAGGTGCTGGCGGGGCGCGGCGGAACGATCGTGCTCTTCTATCTGATGAAACTCGTGCTGGCGATCGCGATCGCCCTCGTGGCGGTGATCGTGACGCTGCTGTCCTGCTGCCTGGCGGCGCTCCCCTACCTGGGCACCGTCATCATGCTGCCGCTGCTGACGTTCGGGACGTGCTACCCGCTTTGTTTTCTGGAGCAGCTCGGCGAGCGCTGGCGGTTCTTCTGGCCGACGGGATGGCCGAGCTTCTGCCGCCACTGCGGCTACAACCTGACCGGCAACAGGTCGCAGGTCTGCCCGGAGTGCGGGCAGCCCATTCCCGAGCAACAGTTCCGGCTGATCGTGCAGGCGGGCGGCGAACCGCCGGGCGACGGAGAGAGGGGCGCGTGATGCTCCCAGCGCGGGATTGCGGCGCGCCGCTCGGTCAGCGACACCCGCGCGACGTGGCGCAACCTGCGAGCGCGTGACGCTCAGATGCGAACTTTGAAGATCGGCTTGAAAACGAGGGCGAAGGCCATGGATACCACGAGGAAATAGACGATCCAGTTTCCCAGGACCGGGACCGGCAGGACGTCGGGCATGGCAGTCTCGATGACTTCCCGGATCTGGATGGCACGGAAGCTCGACTCCTGGGGCGGGTATTCTTCCCACGGGAAACCGAGTTTTTCCCAGAAGCTGTAACGGGTGCGGAGCGGGCTGACCGGCTGCGAAGCGCCGTCGCCGACGGGAAGCAGCTTGGTCAGCGACTCGTCGCCGGCCCTGACGGTCAGGTCATACAGCCCGGGCTTGTCGGCCCGGACTTTCCAACACGCCAACGTGGAGTCGTGCTTGCGCCAGGGGCGGGCGGTCAGCAGTTCCACGCCTTCGGGCACGGCCAATTCGAACCGGGCCTGGCCCGCCACCTCGCGGGCGCCGAACTCCTCCGTCATGAACGCCTGCACCGTAGCGGTCTTGCCCGGCGGGACCGGGGCGAACTGGTAGCGGCCGGTCATCTGCACAAACAGGGCCCCCACCGGAATGAGCGCCACCATCAGCGGCGGGATCGACAGCAGCAGGATCTTGAATGACGACCACGCCACCCGGAACTGCGCCCCCATCGCCACCATGAGGCTGTCCTTGTACAGCTTCATGGCCAGCATGTTGGCCTTGATGTCGTCGCGGGCGCGGCCGATGGCGTCCTGGTTCGACGTGTAGCGGTACGCCAGCAGCAGCACCACCCCGGTGACGGCGCTGATCAGGCCCAGCGACAGCCACGCCGGCCACGACGCCATAGGGTCGAAGACCAGGTCGAACAGCGACGAGAGTGCATTGTTGATCGTCCACATGGGTGCGCGTTGCTCCCGATACCCAGACGGCCGTCTGCGTCAGCAGAAGGGAGTAAGGGACGAGGGAATGAGGGAGTAAGGGAAAGAGGAACGGCTATCCCTTCCGCTTCTTCCGTGACTCCCTGACTCCGTTGCTCCCTTACTCCCTCGTTCCCTACTCGATGTATCCCAGCCCGCGCAGCCGCTCTTCCACGTCGGCGTCCGATCCGCCGCCCGCTTCTATGGCCGCCAGCTCCTTCTCGATCAGGTGCTGCACGAACTCATCGACGGACGTGTAGCCGGCGATCTCGCTGACTTTCCTGAGCCGGTCGTAGAGGTGTCCGTCGATCTTGATCTTCTCTGCCATCCGAGCTTACTCCCTGGAAGCCGTCCGCGCGGACGGCGTGGTCCACAGGTCCCGGCCGCGCATCTGCGCGGGTTTGTCGACGCCGAAGTACTTCAGGATGGTCGGCGCCAGGTCCGTCAGGTCCGGGTCGTCGAGGTGGATCTTGACGTTGGTCGCCAGCGTGCCGGGCACCAGTTCCGCGGCGATGCAATGGTCCGCGCTCCACTGGTTGCGGTTGTCGGTAAGCCAGCGCGAGGTGAGCGTGCCCATCGTGCCCTGGCGGGTGATGTAGCCGTATTCATAGCCGACGATGAGGTCCGGCGTGTGCTGTGAGAGCTTGCCGCCGGGGGCGTAGGGGCCGTGGTACACTTCGTCGGTGCGATACACGCGGCGCACGACCGGCCGGCCGCCGTCAGGGTCGCGCGACGCCAGCAGTTTTTCCGAGACCTCCGCGAGCAGCGCGTCCCGTTCCTCCGGCTTGACCGAGCCGTCGCGCTCACGGCCGACCATGTTCAGATAAATGCCGTTCAGCCCGATGCTGTAGGCTTTGGTTTTCGACCAGTCGGCGATCGTCGCCAGCGACCCGCTGGGCCGCTCGCCGGGCTTGAGCACGATGTAACCGTTGTCATAGAGCCAGCGGTTGAGGTTGACCTTGCGCTGAAACGGACCGAAACCGTGGTCGCTCATGGTGATGATGGGCGTGTCCTCGCCCACCTTCTTCATCACCTTGCCGAGCTGCTGGTCGCACTGTTCGTAGATGCCCTCGACCACGCGATGATATTTCTTCGCCTCCTCGGGGCTGCGCGTCGGATGCCTGGCGTCCAGGGGAAGTCCGCCCAGTTCCGGGTCCCACCACATCATGTGGGCCACGAGGTCGGTGCTGGAGAAATAGACGAACAGCAGCCCGTCTTCATAGTGCTCCAGGGCGTAGTCGAGGATTCTGATCCGCTCGTTGAGCACGATCTGCGACTGAATGCGGTAGGTTTCGGCGTCGAAGAGGCGCTTCTCGTCACCCATGACGTCGGTGACTTCAGCGTCAAAGGCCTTGAAGTCTTCCGCGAACCCCTGCGTATAGAAGGGGCCGATCTTACGCCCGATGTCGGTGACGAAATCGGACGGCGTGCTGACGGTGGCCATCGGCTTTTCAGGATCGAAGTTCAGAGGCGTGACGTACAGCTCGGGAAACTGCGGATCGGCTTTCTTGAGCCAGAACCGGGCGATCGCGGGGAACCCGCCGGACGGATCCAGGTTGCAGGTGCGGAACACCACGTGCTGCCAGTCGCTCCACTCGCCTTCCTGCAGGATCAGTTCCTGCTCGTATTCCTCGGCGTCAGCCACGTCGGGCTGCTGTGGGCCGCCCGCACCGCCGTCCGTGCTCTCGTCCGCCTCGTATCCGATCCCCCCCAGCCCGAAGTTCGACCACGACAGCCGGGCGATGGGCGCATCGCGATCGACTTCGAGCATCATGCGGATGGTCATCACCGGATGCTCGATGTATCGAGTTCCCTGGGCGTCATAATGGGTCTCGACTTCGATGGGGTTGCCCGTGCCCTGAAGCTCGAACGTGTAGACTCCGGTGCGACCCCGGACGGCCGTCATGGGCAGCGCCATGCCTCCGCTGGGGTGCTTGGAAGAGGCCGAAAAATCCGGGCTGAACCACTGAAACGTCCCCTGGGACCCGGTGATGTCCGGTGTGCCCATGTCGGAGAGGCTCTTCATGTAGCCCGCCCTGGACGGCGTGGGCGGGTAGTTGGCGGGCAGGCGATAAAAGCGCGAGGGGACCTTCGCGGCTTCGAGGTATTCCCAGAAGGGCGTGCCGCCGCGGGTCAGGATGACCTCGGGCGGGTTCTGCCACGGCAACGGAATGGCGTGTTCGAAGAGCACACACGGTTCGTCGCCCGGCTCGGTCTTGTTGGCGGAGAAGAACGGCGACGTTGGGTCGGTCTGTTGCTCCGGATCGCGGTGGATGAAGTCGAAGATGCCGTGTTCGCCCGGGTCGCAGCCGGTGATGAAGTTCGACCAGGCGACCGGGCTTTGCGGTGGGATGCTGGTGCCCAGGTTCCACAGGCCGCCCTTCTCGATCAACCGCTTGAAGTTCGGCATCCGCCCCTGGTCCATCATCCGCTGCAAGGCCCGCGGATCCATGCCGTCGAATCCGAGCACGACCAGCCGCTTGCCGCCGGCCTTGGACTTCGGCTCACCGCATCCACCCACCACCAGCGCCAGAGCGCCGAGCAGAACGGGAAAGACGGTCAAGCACCGCGACCGGCGCGGGATCACCAACAATCGGCCTCTCATGCGCTGACCCCCACCTGCTCGGCGGCCCGGGTTGCGCCGCCTCGGACGGTCGCGGCGGCCGCAGGCGCCGCCGGGCGCTGCCCCCACTCCAGCACCTTCAGCGGCTGACCGTCCATGTAGGACGGCACCTTGACGCCGAACATGTCCAGCGCCGTCGGGCCGATGTCCATCAGCCGCGGGCGCTCGGCTTCGACCGCCCGGTTGCAGAACATCACGCCGGGCACGAGCGATGGGTCGATGCAGTGGTCTCCGCTCCAGGCTTTCATGTTGTCATGGAACACCGCGCCGGTGATGTCTCCCACGGCCGCCTCCCACGACACACGGTAGCCTTCGGCGTATCCCATGATGAGATCCGGGGCTTCGGTCGTGTAGGGCCCGCGGTAGATCTTGCGCGAATCCATCGCTCGCTTGACCGCCGTTTCGCCGGTTGCCGGGTCGGTGAGGCCGGTCAGCTTCTCACACAGTTCCTCACGCAGCGCGTTCTCCTCCGCGCCCGGCTCGACGGTGCCCTGGGCTTCGCGGTCCTTGACGTTGAGCCAGATTCCGGCCAGTCCCAGGCAGTAGGCCCGCGTCTTCGACCAGTCCACGCGCTTGAGGTACTTCGCCTTCGGGTCGGCGTCTTCCTTGAGCGCCATGTATCCGTTTTCGATGAGCCAGCGGTTCCAGTCCACGCCGCGTCGGAAGGAGTTGAATCCGTGGTCGCTGATCACGAACAGCAGCGTGTGCCTGTCGTTGCACTTCGCCATGACCTTGCCGACCAGTTCGTCGTTGCGCAGATAGAGATCTTCGATGGCGTTGCGCCGCTGCAGGGACGGTTCGGTCTGACCCGCGCGGGCCGGGTGCTTCGGGTCGATGTAGCGCCAGAACATGTGCTGGATGCGGTCGGTGCCGTCGAACACGCACACGCACAGCCCCTCCTTCACCTTGTCCAGGGCGTCGAAGAACATCACCTCGCGCTCCTCGTCCGCCTCCACGCACTGGTGGAGGAAGCCGTCGTCGGTGAGGATCTTCTCGTTCATCGCCCAGGTGTCTTCCGCCAGGCCCAGCGTGGCGTAGGGGCCCTGCTTCTTCGCCAGGTAGGTCGAGTAGACGCCCGGGTGCGAGATGGGCATGGCCGGCGCGGCCGGGTCGATCTGGATTGGCGTGACGTACAGCTCGAACTCCGGCGACGTCTTCAACAGCAGCACCTCGCAGATGCCGGTGACTTTTTTCATCAGGCCGTACTTGAAGTCCACCGTGATCCAGGGCGAGTATTCGTCCTTCCGCAGCGTGTGCGTCTTGCCGCACACCTTGAACTTCACCGTGCCGCCGGCGTCGTCGATGGTCGCCCGGAAAGGCGTGCGGATCGGCTTGCCGTCTTTGCCCGGCGGGCCGATCAGATACGATTCCACTACGTTGCCGCGGCGCTTTACGTGGATCTGCTCGCCGCCCGTGTGCTCCACGTCCTCGGCCTTGCGGGTGGTGTAAAAGGAGAACGTCCCCTGGCTGCCGCGCAGGTCGGGTACGCACATCGCCGACAGCAGCACGCCGCGGAAGCGCTCGGGGGGGAACGTGATGGGCACGCGGATGACGTTGCTGAAGATGCCGTAGTCGCCCAGCGTGGCCCAGAACGGCTTGCCCCGCCGCAGCCCGCGGATCTCGGGGGCGCCGTAGGGAATCTCCCGGCCGAGGAACTTGAACGTGCGCCGGTGGCTGGACACGTGGACCGACGACAGCTCCGGCAGGTAGTTGTGCTTGTTGCGGGTCAGGAAGTCGAAGACGTTGTGCTTGCCCGGATTGGATCCGGTCAGGAAGGTGGACCAGGCCACCGGCGACAGCGGCGGCGCGGTGGTGGCCAGCCTATGGTAGCAGCCCTGCTCCATCAGGCGCTTCAGGTTGGGGAGCTTCCCTTCCGCAATGAATCGGTCGGTGAGCTTGGGTTCCATGCCATCCAGGCCCAACACCACGACCCGCTTGACGCGCGCCCGGGCGTGGGCCGCACGCCGTCGAAACCAGCGAAAGACGGCGCGAACCGGCGCGGTGATCAGCGCCAGCATTCCGGCCAGCATGGCCAGGGCGATTCCGAAGACCGATGACGCGGCCGCAAAACCGGCGCCCGGACCGATGTACGCCTCCGCCCGTGATTCCGTCAGCGCCAGCAGCAGGGCGGCCACCACCGCCACGCGCAGCGCCGTGCATGGCGCCGTCTTTCGGCCGCGGTCCAGAAACCTGTTCGCGTTCATTACTCCCATCACTCGCAAAGTCGCCGGATCCGGGTCTGGTCGACGCCGCTGGAGACGGCCGTCGACCGCCGGACGAGACGAACCACGCATTCTACGGGCCGCCTTCGCCGGCCGCAACGCATGATGCCGGCCGCTCTTTTCGGACGGTCCACTTGGGCGCGGAATCTCCGCAGTTGCCCCATCGGCTCACCGGCTGATCGACTTGGGTACACCCACCCGGCACTGCGCGGGGATCCGGCCGTGCCGGATCAAGCGATCGACCCGGCGGGCCCCTCGCACACCGTAGCCACAACCACTCTGTGCCCGCGACCGACGCCGGCCGCCCCCGCTCCTCCTAACGCCGACAACGGCGCGTCATTGCACCGGCCCGACGTTGTGCCGAATGACCCTGCCAGCACCCGTCCGATGAGTCGTTCGGCCCTCGACAACTAATTACGGCGCCGCGCTTGCCCGGTGCCATGACGCGGCTAATAATCGTTCGTCGCAGGACAGGTGGCGTGTGTTCCGGACTGCGACGGCCCCCGGCGACGGCTGGGATTCCGAAGAAAACCAGGCGCGGGACGACGCCGGCCGGCAGGTGCGAACGAACCGGCGGGCGAGCGTGGCCGAAAGCGGCTTGGCCTGACGCCTTCGAGCTTTCCTCCTTACGCGTCACACTCCTCCTCGTGACGCGGACGACCACAGCACCACTCTCGCCTCCCCCCAGGCGAGGGTGGTGCAGCCCTTTTTACCGGCAGGCGGAGAAGGAGTCAGGGAGAGCGAGGACGGCGCCGAGCCGCGAGTTCTCTCAGCGTCAACGCGGCAAGCATGGGCGGACGCGTCGGCCTGCGTCAACCGATCCGCATCAGTCCATCGCGGCGGCGAAGGCGCGGAAATCTACGAGGTCAACGTCTTCATCGCAGTCCACGTCGAAGACCCGGCACGACTGACGGAGCGGGCCGCCGTCCGGTCCGGTGAAGCAGGTCTGAAGCGCCGCGGCGTCGGCGAGGTCCGCGTCGCCGTCATCGTCGCGATCGCCGAACCGACCCGCGTGCCGTGGGATCCGCAGGTCGGCGAAGACGATCAGATGATCCGAAGCGGCCGCGCTGATGCCGGGCGGCAGTGGGTCGCCGTATTTCGGCAGGCCGCCGCCGCGCGGCTCATCGGCGGAATCGTAAACCTCTGCCGGCGGGCAGGCGGCCGAGAGGCGATGGCTGGCGACGACGTAGTCGATGCGCCGCCCGCTGACGTGCGTGCCGTGGCCGCCGTCGAGTTGCCGGGCGTCGAGGACGCTCGTGGACGGGCCGTGCCACCGGCCCAGGTAGTGAAACGGGTTGTTGACGATCCCCCCCCCGCGGTAGAGCAGTTCGCGGAGGTCCAGACCCAGCCGGAAAGACTGCGGCATGCCGCCGGGTTCTTCGGTGAAGGGGTTGGGCACGCCGGGCACGCTGGTCAGCGTCACGTTCAGATCGCCCAGGATGACGAATGCGTCGCGCGAGCCGGCCAGATCGGCCACGACCTGCTCGAATCGGGCGGCCTCGACGGCCCGGCGGAACTCGTCGGCATTGGTGGTGCCGGCTTTGAGGTGGTTCGCCGCCAGCGTCAGATCGATCGGCGTGTCCGGCACGTCCACCACGACCTCCACAATCAACCGCGTCAGGTCGTTGGCGCCGCCGTCGCCGGAGAGCGAACGCGAGGTGTGGACGGTCCAGTCGATCACTGGAAGTCTGCTGATGACGGCATTGCGCAGGCTTCCGAATGGATTGGTCTGCGGCACGATGATTCGCGAGTAGCCCGTCTCGGCCGCCAGCATCTCCAGGTAGACCGCCTCGGTGTTGCCGTTAATCTCATTGAGGGCGACGACGTCGGCGCCGACGCGGTCGAGGATCATCGCGGCGGCGCGGTACTGCCCGGTCCCCGGCTGGCCGACCGACTCGATGTTCCAGGTCGCCACGCGGACGGTCGGCTGGCCCGCCGCCGTTGCGGCCAGCGCCGCAATGGCAGCGAGCGCGCGGAGAACGAGTCGGTTGACACGGATCGAGCTGCGCACGGACCCTCTTCCGTCGTGACCTTCACGTAGCGGCGAGCGGACGTCGCCACGGCCGCGTAAGTTCGCTGCGTCTTGCGAACGCCAGGCCGGAGCGTACCCGATGGCCGACCGCGATTGAACCCGGCGCTGAACCGCCGTGCGGGACACCCGTTCGCCCGCCGCCCTCCCTCGGGTCGCTGGATTCCAGCGCCACCGTGCAAGTCCGGCGGGCCGCTGTGACATGGATAACCAGAGGCCGGTTCGGCGGAGGGGTGGAGAAGGTATGCGCCCGCCAGGTCGTCCGTAGTCGCACCGCCCCCGCGGCCCAAGAGCTATTCTTCGGAAGGAGAGCAGGTGATGTGCCTGAAGCGAGCCATGTTGTGGACCGTTGCCGCATCGCTGGGATGGGCGTCGATCTCCACGGCGGACGTGGTCGAAGTCCGGCAGGTGGGCATCGAGTTCATTCCCAGCCGGGTTGAGATCCAGACCGGCGACACCGTTCGATGGCTCTGGGGCGACGACTTTCACACCGTGACCCACGGCACGGGTTGCACGCCGGAGCCGCAGCCGCTGTTCGACGCCCCGCTGGATCCCGAACACATGAGCTTCGAGTTCACCTTCAATGATCCCGGGGACGTGTCGTACTTCTGCCGGCCTCACTGCAAGCTCCTGATGGCCGGTGTAGTGGTCGTGCAGGGCGAAGCGAAGCTCGAGTGCGACGGGATCAAGAAGGCGAAGTTCAAGTGCAGGCGCGGCACGGTCAAGTGGGCGGTCACGTTGGCGGACAACCGCAACGAGGGTCGGAAGTTGATCATCAACCTGGCCGGTCCCGACCCGAGGATGGAGTCGGTGGAGGTCAGGGGCAAGAAGATGAAGGGCAAGTTCAAGAACGTCGCCCCGGGCGCCTACGTGGCCGGGATCGAGGGCTGCCCCGACTTCGACAAAGAGCTGGCATGCCGCTGAGCGTTGCCGGCCCGCCCCCCCTGGCCGCGGGAACGCTGTCCCCAGCGGTGGGCGATGGCGAAATCGAGCAGCGTGGCGAAGAGCCGGTCGTCCAGTGACGGGAACGGGATGCCGCGCAGCGACATGACGCGGCGCGTGTTTCCCTGCATGAACCGCGGGTTGTGCGTCACCCGTGGCGTGAGCACGTCGTAGTGCTCCCACAGTAGCGACTCGGCCGGGGTGCAGTGGTTGAGCACCTCATCCACCGGCGCGAACCAGCCGCCGTGCATGCGGAAGTAGACCTCCATGTGCCGCTTGATCTGATCGTTGGTGGGCGGGTTCGGGTCGGTCAGGTGATAGATCCGCCCCTGCAGGGATTCGTCCTCCATCACCTCGGTGATGATTCGGGCGGCGAAGTCGACCGGCACGAAGTTCTGCGGGTCCTCGGGACGGCCGGGAATGCGCAGCGGAATGTGCGTCGAGTGGCCGTTGTCGTCGGCGCCATAGCGGGTTTTCAGGAGACTGACCATGCGGGCGAGCTGGTAGAAGCCGCCGTACTGACACGTATAGCCCGACGCGGAGTCGCCGACCAGGAAACTGGGCCGATACACGGTCAGCACGTGGCCCGGCTCGCGGCCCCACTCGGCAAGGAGCGTTTCCGCCATCCACTTGCTCTGCTCGTAGGCGGTCTTGAACTGCGGCCGCGGGTGGTGGAAGACCTCGTCCACGTGCTGAGTGATCGACCCGCAGACGTAGGCCGTGCTGACGCAGTGAGTGCGGCGGACGTTGTGGCCGCGGCACCAGTCGATCAGGCATCGCGTCCCCTCGACGTTCGTGCGGTACGGCTCCTGGTTGCCGTTCTCGAAGAGTTGCAGGCTGGCGGCATTGGACAGCAGGTCGTCGACCGGCCCATCCAGCCGCTGCGGCAGTCGGTCCGGCAGGCTGCCGGACACCACGCGCAACTGGCCGCTCGCCTCGGCGGCGCCCAAGTCGGCGCCCAGCGCTTCAAGTGACTGGCGCAACCGCCCCATCGACTCGTCCACCGGCTCTCGCAGCATCAGGATCAGCCGCCGCCCGCGCCGGAGCAGGTCCCGCACCAGGAACGCACCCAGAAACCCGGTGGCGCCGGTCATGAATGTCGTGCGTGGCTCGCTCATGTGCTCCTGAGGATTGGCCGGCGGCCCTTCATCGGCGGTTCACCCGCCGTCCAACTGATCTGAACGGCTCTGCGGCCATCCCGGTTCGATACGCCCGGTCGCCGGCTGCGGAATCCGGTTCCGACGATCGGCGCCACGAACCCCGGCCGGACAACCGCCTGCTGCGACAGTCTTGCCACCTATAGCCCCCCGGTAGTGGATACATCGTAAGGCGGACCGGTTAGGTAAAGGTCCGTCCGGATGATCCGGGCGGCCGTGGACCGGATCGCCGCCAGCCGGCCGCGCTGCCGCCGCAACGGCGCCAGCGTGTCGCGCGCCATCGACACGTGCGCCAGGGTGTCGTCGTCCACCAAGTCGATCCACCACCGCTCAAGCGGCTCGACCTCGATCCGGCCCGGTTCGGGGAAGAACCGAGCGGGATCCTGCCCCGTGGCCACGGCAATCGGCTCCACCAGGCTGCGGAACCGGCGTTGCTGCTCGGCCGGGACGTCCGCGCCCTGTCGAATCAGGTCGAACCATCCCACGGCCGCGCCGGCCTCGCCTTCCCGCAGCCGATCGAGCAGGGCGGCGGCATTGTGCGGGCGGGCGTCGCGGGTTTCAAGCCTCGAATCCGCCGCGGCGCCGTCCGCCTTCCGCCGCAGACGTCCTGCGAACCGGATCGGCATCGCGTTGCACACCGCGCTCGAGAAGTAGAACCGATATCGGGGCGAATCGAGCGGCTGCCTGAATCGAAACTGGATCGACGACACGCCGCCCGCCGCCACGGCCGTCACGCGGGCGGTGAAATGCTCGGTCTCGATCGACTCGCCGGCGGCCAGCGCCCCCCCGCGGCGCAGACCGCCGATCAGGAACCGGCCGAGCAGCCCGCTGAAGTAGGGTCGCCCCGCCGTGGCGGCTTCCAGGGTGTACTCGTCGATCCGGCGCAGCGTGCAGGCGGATTCGACTCCCAGCAGCTCCGGCGAGAAGGTCAGCGTGTGGTTGCGGACGTTCGGCGCTGCCCCCGGCCACAACGCATTCATGCAGGGACCAGCGTAGACGTTGACGAATGGGACGTTGATCAAAAAGACATCCGTGACGGTCGGTGGCGGGGGGGCGTCCCGTTCCCACTCCTCGATGGTGATCCGCTCGGCCGCCAGCATCGACCTCCACAGAGCACGGTAGATGGGCGTGTAGCAACAGGTGGCGACCAGGAAAAACACCGCGACGCCTCTGGCCCAGCGGCGGATCCCGACGGGGCGGGCGAGTCCGATCAGGGCCGCCGGCAGAATGGCGCCGACGGCAAAGCCAACGCCGGCCATGTATCCGCTGTGCGGCGTGGCCAGCACCGGCGTTACGGGCAGCAGGGACAGCACCAGCCACAGGGGCCAGATCCACCGCCCGCGCAGGCCGCGGGCAGCCTGGAAGTAGCCCACCGCCAGACCCGCGACGATGCCAAGCATGAGCAGGCAGTCGCCCGGCGCCTCGCGGATCGGATCGACGCGCCCGCTGGGGCCGATGGTCATGGGGGAGTGCCAGACCGCGGAGCAGAGATAGTGCAGCAGCTTGACGGCGCACCACAGAACGTACCCGATCAGGTCGCCGTCCGGGCGGCGGACGTATACGTCCGGCATCGGCGCCGCGAAGATGGCCAGTCGCCAATACGAGTACGCGGTTGCGACCGCCAGCATGGGGACGTGTACGGCCAGTCGGGCCGCGATCTGTCTGCGGCCTGCGAATGCCAGATCGAACGCGATGAAAACGAGCGGCATGACGACGGCGTTCTCGCGCGCCCCCAACGCCACCAGCCACAACACCCACGTCAGAATCATCCAGGACGGTCGGGCTGCTTCAACGGCGTCATCCTCTCCACGGGCGTCATCCGACGGGCCGGGACCGACGTTCAGCCCCGACGCTCGCACATATGCCAGCAGCGCGGCCACGCACAGGCAGGTCTGCAAGACCCCGTTCTGGGCGGCGATCCAGCCGACCGCGAAGATGGAATGGACGTATACGGCGAAGAGCAGCCCGCCGACGGTCGACCAGCCGCGATGCCCGGTCAGCAGCAGGCAGAGGCGGTAGACCATCCACACCGTCAGCAGGTGCAGGGCCAGGCTGACGGCGTGCTGGGCCGCCGCCGACCCGTCGGAGAGGTCGCAGACGAGCTTCATCAGCGCGACCGACGCCGGGCGGGCGTACCGCCAGACGGCCGGCTTGTCCTGCCACCACAGCTCGATGAACCGGCTCGGCTCGATGGTGGTCGCGTCGAACAGGAGGTCCAGCGACCAGCCGCGCTGGCGAAGCTGGGCCTGATGCCAGTGGTCGTCCAGAAAAAGCCCGTCGCCCAGCGACCAGCCGTGAACGAGGAGCGTGGCGGTCACCAGCAACGGGACCGTCCACCGACGTGCTGCCGCACACCCCCCCCCGCAGGGCGCCGTCGGCGAGGACGCGCCGTGGGAAGGACCATCGAATTCGGACGAGGTCGGCGCCAAAGCCCGTCCTATCTACCAGCGGCGGTGGCGGCCTTCAACGGGTCGCTGAGCGTGGGTCCGGCGCCCGCAACGCCGTGCGCATGAATGGACCGTTCCTACCGACGCGGATAGTGATACCCAATGTCCACCTCGCGGCGGTCCTTTCGCTCATCCGTCCGGGTCGTGGTGTTCGTCAGATCGCCGTCCTGAGCCTCGCCCAGACCGGCGTCGACGCAGGGGCTGTTGCGCGGCTGGCCGGCGCGTATCTGGCTCAGGTAGAAGCCGCCCCGCGGGCCTTCCACGAAGAGCGGGTCGGCGTCGATGTTGCCCTCGCCCTCGAAGCCGCCCTTCACGTCCGAGTAGCGGATCTCGGGCGGCGGGTTGACGAAGCTCACCTCGTTGGGCGCGTTGTTCCAGAGGATCGAGTTCAGGATGGACGCCCGGCCGTCCTGGACGACGAAGACGGCGCCGCCGGTGGTCGCTTCATTGGCGGCCAGCGTGCAGTTGACGATGCGGGTCATCTGGTCGCTCCCGATTAAGATGGCGCCGCCAACCCCTGTGGCAACGTTGGCCGTGATCTGGCAGTTCGTCAGCGACGCCTTACCCGACAGGGCAGCCGCGCCGCCCCAGTTGGCGGTGTTGCCCGTGATCGTGCAGTGCTCGACCGTCATTGAGCCCCAAAACCAGGAATCCGTCAGCCCTCCGCCCTCGTCCGCACGATTGTCGGCGATGAGGCAGTTCCGCACGACGGTGTCGCTGTAGGCGGCAATGCCGCCTCCGCTCCTGGCCGAATTGCCCGTGATCACGCAATCCTCCACCAATGCGGAATAGGCGTTAATCCCCCCCCCTTGATGGTTCCCGGTGGAGTGGTTGTCCGTAATCGTGCATCCGCGTATGACGCCGCCGTCGGCGAAGATGCCGGCGCCGACGTCTTCGGAGACGTTGCCTGAGATGGTGCAGTCGATGACCTGCGCTCCGAGCGAGAGGATGCCTCCACACGCGTAGGCGCGGTTGTTGATGATGCGGCAATTCCGCAGTATCGCGTTCCGGTCGACGAATACACCGCCTCCCCCCGCCGTCCCCGCCTCGCAGTCGCGGATCACGCAGTCACGAATGACCGGCGCGCTCCGCCGGGCGAAGATCCCGCCGCCGCCGTCGTACTCGGGCGGGGCGAGGCCATTGGTGATCGTCACGCCCGCCAGCACCGAAGCGTTGGTCTCATCCTGGTCGAAGACGAACCCGCGTCCGAGCCGTTCGCAATTGATGGTGCAGCGGTCCGGCCCGCCCTTGCCGCGGACGGTGATCGCTTTGCCGCGGAAGCTGATATCGCGGTTGCCCGGCCCGGTGTACTCCCCGTCGGCGATGAGCACGACGTCGCCGTCGCGGGCGGCGTCGATGCCCGCCTGAATGGTGGGGAACTCCTGCGGCACCTTGATGACGTCGCCGCGGACCGGCCACGCCGGGATCAGCATCAGCACTCCCAGGATCACTGGCGACTTCATGGCTCGCTCCTTCAAATGAAACGTGGACGGCGCAAAACCGGTGCTGGGCGACGATCCGCCGTTCCGGCCTCGTGTTGAAACCGCATCCTAAGCTCGAATCACGGCGCAGTGATCCTGGCTGCGAGCATCCGCGTCGTGAGACGGTTCCCGAAAACCGGTGAACGCGATCAAAATCATCGGCCGTTCGCATGAGAACGCTGGAGCCTTTTGGGGCCGGCGGCGCCGACTCGCCTCAGCAGCGGGCGGCAGCAAGGGGTAACTGGCCTGCAACCGCGGACTTGGGCGCCGCTGGCCCGATGGGCCGCTCGGCACTCCACGACCATCGGACGGGAGCCAGGCGGTCACTTGCCGATGCAGAAATCGGCGAAGATGCGGCCGAGGAGGTCGTCGGTCGTCACGCGGCCGGTGATGCGGCCCAGGGCGTCGAGGGCGTCGCGCAACTCGAAGGCGACCAGGTCGGCGACGTCGGCCGTACAGGCGGCGCCGCCGGCCAGGTCCGTGGCCCGCCCAAGGCTCGCGACCGCGTCAGCCAGCGCCTGGCGCTGGCGCGCCGTCAGTACGAGCACGGAAGCCCCGACGGTCTGGCCCGATCCCGCCAGGCGTGACGCCAGCGCGGCCCGCAGTTCGGCCATTCCCTCCCCGGAGGTTGCGCTGACGAACAAAGGCACGGCTCGCCCGCGGCCGCGGAACCGCTGCTCCCGCGTCACCCGCGCCGCCGGCTGCAACAGATCGATCTTGTTGGCCACCACCAAGTGGGGCCGGCCGCCCAGCCGCGCGGTCAGGTCTGCTTCCGCTGCGACGGGATCGTCGGCCGCGTCCACGACCACGCACACGAGGTCCACGCGCTGCGATTCAGCCAGGACCATCTGCCGGGCCAGCGTCATCACCTCCGTGTCGCGATCATCGACACCGGCGCCGTCCAACAGGATCCCATCCAGCCGACCCAGCCGCACCGGCGCCGAGATGACGTCGCGGGTAGTGCCCGCCACGGCCGAGCAGATGGCACGATCGGTGGCGGAGAGGGCGTTGAGCAGGGAACTCTTGCCGGCGTTGGGCCGGCCGAAGAGGAGCACGCGCGGAGCGGCGTCGAAACGCTCGGCGGAGAGGGCGTCTTTGGTCATCGCCGTCAGCGCATCCAGAAGCGCGTCGACCTGGCGGCCGAGTTGCTCCGGCGTGATGAACTCGATGGGCTCCTCAGCGAAGTCGATGTCCGCTTCCACCAGGGCGGTCAGCCGCGCAAGCTCATCCATCGCCCGCTCGACGCTTTCGCGGAGGTATCCATCGCCGATGCGGCGGGCGGCGGCGAGCTGCGCGTCGGTCTCGGCGGAAATGACGGCGGCGACGCCTTCCGCTCGGGTCAGATCCATCGCGCCGGCAAGAAAAGCGCGGGCGGTGAACTCGCCGGGTTGCGCCCGCCGCGCTCCGAGTTCGACACAACGCCGGACGACCGCCTCCAGCACGGCCGGGGCGCCGATCGTGTGAATCTCGACCAGGTCCTGACGCGTGTACGATCGCGGCGCCCTGAAGACGAGAGCCGCGGCCGGCAGGGCGGAAGCGGCGTCGAGCACCACCTCGCACGCCACGCGCCGAAACCCCGGCGTAGACGAGACGGCCACACCGGCCGCCGGCCGTAGCAACCGATCGGCGAGGTGACACGCGCCGGGTCCGCTCACTCTCACGATTCCGACGGGGGCGAAGCCGGCAGCGCTGGAGACGGCGACGATAACGTCATCAACGTTGAGTTCCATGCTTCTGATTCGGCCGCCGCGGGTCGGACAGTGGAGCACAAGCGGACAGCGCCGCGCGGCGCCTGCCCGCCGGCAATCAGGTACGTCCGCGCGGCGCTTCGCGTGTACTCGGCACGTCCTATGCGGCTCATCACTTCCCCTGGCCGCTCCCTCAACATACCCTCCACGCGGCGGAACTGCGATGGGAGACGATATCAACCGGCATCCGGTGGGACGACCGGATGGGAAGTGGAGTCCTGCGTACAGGCCGGATCGACCGGCAAGGGACTTGCGTGCGACGTGGTGACCAGGGCGCGAGTAGACGCCAAAACGCAGTCAGCGAACGAGGAGGCCCCGACGAGGTCAGGTGATCCGATACGAATGCGACAAGTGCGGGGCGGCGCTGGGGGCCAATGACGCCGGGCGGTACATCGTCAAGATGGAGGTGTACGCAGCCGCGGAACACCTGGACATCAGCGAACAGGATCTGGCTGGAACGACGCTCGACGACGTGCTGCAGCAGTTGCGCGACGCGGATCCCGACGAAGTGGAAGATCAGACCTATCGCAGCTTCCGGTTCGACGTGTGCGACGCCTGCCGACGGCGGCTGCTGCAGCGGCCGCTGGGCTGAAGGCCTGCTCACGTGTTCCGAATCCTCCGTCCGCTCGCCCGGCAGGCCGCAGCGCTGGTGGGTCACGCGATGCCGACCCGCGGGCCGCTCGCCTACGTTTTCAGTCGGATCGTCACGTCGGCCGATAAACTCTCGTCCGGGCGGCACGATGCCTGGCGTTCAGGCGCGTGTCCTCCGCCGCCGCAACGTCGCGGGTGACCGATGCAGCCCCCCACCGCCTGTCCAGCTTCTCGCGCCGCGTCCGCGCGGTCGTCTCTGAGTCTTCCTGAGCGCGTGCTGTTGGCGCTCGCCCTCCGACGATCGGCTTCTGCGGCCGACCTGCGTCGTACCTGCGATGAGTCGCACTACCGGGCGTGGCGGAGGCGCGAACTCACGGGTCAGTTGACCCGTTGCTTCGATCCGGACGCCATCGAGGGCCTGGACGTCCTCGACTTCGGTTGCGGGACGGGTGAGTTGAGCGCGCTTCTGGCCGGATACCGGCCGCGTTCGATCACGGGCGTGGATATTGACCGCCGCGCCATCGAGCGCGCCATCCTGTCGTATCACGAAGGGGCCGACGGCCCCTGCCGGCCGCGGTTCCTGGCCCTCAGCGACGCCCGCTCGGTTCCCATCCGATCTGCGTCGATCGACCTGGTCTGCTGCTTCGACGTCGTCGAGCACCTCGCCGACATGGACACCGCTGCCCGTCAATGGGCCCGCGTGCTGCGTCCCGGCGGGCGCGTCTGGATCTGGTGGTCGCCCTGGAGCGGGCCGTATGGTCATCACCTCGACTCGCTGATTCCGCTGCCGTGGATGCATCTGCTCTTCAGCGAGGCCAGCCTCTTCCGGGTCTGCGCCGAGGTGTATGACGCCCCGAGCTTCGTGCCGCGCCGGTGGGACATCGATCCGGACACCGGCCGCAGGAAGCCGAACAAGTGGCGCTCGACCACGAGTTTCCAACCGTTCCTCAACAAGCTGACACGGCCGGCGTTCGAGCGGACCGTCACCGCCGCCGGACTGCGGATCGCCCGGCGGGAAGCGCACGGGTTCAGCGGCTCGTGGGTCGGCCGCATGACCCGCGTCCTGCTGCCCATTCCCGCGCTGGGCGAGTGCTTCGTGTCGTACTACGTCTACGAACTGGTGCGCTGAGCCGCCGTCGGCAAGGCACGCCCGTCCGAGCCGCGCCCATCCGAGCCGCGCCCATCCGAGCCGCGCCCGTCCGAGCCGCGCCCATCCGAGCCGCGCCCATCCGAGCCGCGCCCATCCGAGCCGCGCCCGTAAGGAAGCGGCCTAATGATGGACATCCCCCCCCCGGCGGCGGTCCCCATGGACGCACGCGTTGCGACGCGTCGGCCGCGCCAGCGGCCGGAGCGGAGCCCGCGGGAAGCGTTGCCGCTTTCCCCCCCGCCCGCTCCCGGGGGGGGTGTCCAGCCGCGCGTGGAGCAAAGGCCGCGCCGGCGGCCGGAGTAAACGCGCGGAAAGCGTTGCCGCGTCCTATCCCCCTCCGCCCCGGCGGGGCGGCGGCGTGTAGCCACGGGTGTAGCGAAGCCGGCCGAAAGGCCGGTGAGGCGGAACCCGAGGAAAGCGTGCCGATGGGAAAACCCCCCCCGGACGAGGCGGCGGCCGCCCCCCTTGTCCAGCTATAGGGGCGGCCGAAGGCGAATCCTCGTGGCCGTGACGATGGCCAGCCTGCCCGGCAAGGCTGCAACGACATCGGTGCGCTCCAACAGGTTGCGAAGCGCGCCCAGTTTTTCGTCGATGCCGTTATCGGCCGACTCAACCACGCTCGATGCCATGGTATTGTGCCGGTGGATAGATGCGGATATCGCCGAATCCCCAGTCTTCCGTCAGCAGGCAGAGTTGGTTGGCGCGGGCGCAGGCTGCGATATCAGGATCACCGGCGCGGCCCATGCCGACATCCCGAGCGTCTATCGACGTGTGCCCGTAGGATACAACAAGCGGGGTGAAATCGCGGGGCAAGCAGGCGTCGATCAGGAATCGCACGTTTCATCGGCGAACCGGAACGTGGTCCCAATCGCCGACAAGCTGATTGGCGAACGCGATCGCCGCGCGGATGTCCTGCTCGGTGATGCCGTAAGCGTCGGCAATGCGCTGCGGACTGTCGCCGGCAGCCAGGCACCCCAGGACGGTCCGTACCAGCACGCGGGTGCCCGCGATGACCGGCTTGCCGTGGCAGCGATCGGCATCCACCTCGATTCGGTCCGCAATCACGTCGGCCATGATTTCACCTCGATCGGGAATTGTATCTCGACGCGGCAGGTCGGCAAGACCGGCCTGGTTCCTCTTTTTCTTCTTCTACACCTGCCGGAGGTAAGGCGCCAGGGCCGCACAGCGGCCAAGGGCTATAGCCGCGGGTGAGCCGTCCGCGGCGAGCCCGCGGTCGCGGCAGGCCCGCGCGAAAGCGGAGCCGCGCAGCGGCGAAGGAGGCTTGCGGAATAGGGATGCCAAATCACCGCGCCGCGCATGGAACCGAGCCGCGCACGTCAGTAAGCGGTTTCCGTCGAGCCGGAAGAGTCGTTTTCGCCGCGCCATTCGAGCCAGCCCCGGTCGGCGAGGCGCTTCAAGGCGGTGGAAAAGGTTTCCTGAAGACCAAGACCGCAACGCATGGCAAATT